>JBKJPE010000039.1:0-14396 GCA_046595185.1 Nocardioides sp. | reverse complement strand
GGCGCGCAGTCGCCGGCGGATCTCCGCGGCGTCGGCCAGCGCGGCCGGTCCGTGCTCGACCAGCGCCGCCCCCAGCCGGAGGCGCCGCTCGACCTCCGGCCCGCACCGGCCGGTGGCCGACCACGCAGCGAGGGCCCGGGTCGCGGCGACCGAGGTCAGGTCGAGGTAGGCCGCGAGGGCGTGGGGGGCGTCGGGGACGGTGGCCGGCAGGACCTCGGCCCCCAGCGCGCGCAACCGGTCGGCGCACTCGTGGAGGCGGCGGAGCACGCCCGGCTGGTTGGTCGCGTCGGCCAGCTCGGTGACCAGGCCGACCCGCAGGCCGGCCGGCCTGGGACCGGGACCGGCGCCGGTGCGGGGGTCGGGGACCGGGGTCCGCCCGGCCATGACCGCCAGGGCGGCGGCCAGCATCCCGGCGTCTGCGGCCAGAGGCCCCACGCGGTCGCAGGTCCGGTCGAAGGGGACCACCCCGCCGGCCGGGACGAGCCCCGGGGAGGGGGCGAGACCGAGCACACCGCACTGCGCGGCCGGCTCGCGCACCGAGCCGCCCGTGTCGGTGCCGACCGCGAGGTCGGCCAGGCCGGTCGCCACGGCGGCCGCGCACCCGCCGCTGCTCCCGCCGGGGCTGCGCCGGTGGTCGTGCGGGTTGCGGGTCGCCCCGTGCACCGACGTCGCCGTGGAGGCCCCCATGGCCAGCTCGTCCATGTTGGCGCGACCGAGCAGCACGGCGCCGGCGGCGCGCAGCCGGGCGACGACGGGCGCGTCGTACGCCGCGGGGACACCGTTGTGGGCCCGGCTGGCGCAGGCGGTGACGTGGCCCGCGACGTCGACGTTGTCCTTGACCACGAACACCAGCCCGGACAGGGGGCGGAGCGTCCCGGCGGCGGCCTCGGCGTCGAGGGCCCGGGCGTGCCGGAGCGCTGCGACTGCGTCGACCAGCACCAGGCTGCGCAGCCGGGCGTCGATCCGCTCGACGTGGTCCAGTCGCGCCAGGACGGTGTCCTCGACGGACGCACGGGGGCGTCGCGGGTCCACGGCGCTCAGGGTGACAGGCCCGCTCAGGCGTGCGCGAACCGGCCCAGCACCCGGTCGGCGCGCACGCCGTCGAGGTGGTCGGCGAAGATCCGCTGGTAGCCCAGCTCCTCCCGGGTCCGGGCCGGGGGCAGGCCCGGCAGCGACGCCGACTCCCAGTCCTCGTCGGGCACCATGGCGGCGGCACGCCGGGTCATCACGTCGGTGGTGCCCGAGCCGTCGCCGAACTGCTCCTTGCGCCGCCACAGGATCTCCTCGGGCAGCCACCCGGCGAAGGCCTCGCGCAGCAGGGCCTTCTCCTGGGCCTGCGGCTGGCCGTCCTCGCCGAGCAGCTTCCACCCGACCGGCACCCGCTGGGCGACCTCGAGCACCTGGCGGGCCAGGAACGGCACCCGCGCCTCGAGCCCGAAGGCCATGCTGACCCGGTCGGCACGCTGCAGGTTGAGGTGGTGCAGCACCTCGATGCCGTCGACCAGGGCCTCGGCCAGCTCGGCTGCCGTGAGGTCGCGCAGGTGGTGGTACCCGGCGAACAGCTCGTCGGCGCCCTCACCGGTCAGCACCACCTTCACGTGCTGCGCCGCGAGCTCGGAGAGCAGGTAGTTCGGCACCGCCGAGCGGATCAACGACGGCTCGTAGCTCTCGGTCGAGCGCACCACGTCGGGCAGCACGGCGACCACCTCGTCGTCGGTGTAGACGCGCTCGTGGTGCGTGAGCCCCAGGTGCTCGGCCACGACCCGGGCCGCGACCAGGTCGGCGCTGCCCGCGGTGCCGGCCGCGAAGGAGCGGACGACCGTGCCCGGCTCCGCCTCGCGCGCCATGACCGCGGCGACGACGCTGGAGTCGAGGCCACCGGAGAGGAAGACCCCCAGCGGCACGTCGGCCATCATCCGCTCGCGCACCGCCCCGACGACGGCCTCGCGGACCGCCGCCAGGGCCTCGTCACGGTCGGTGAAGGGCGTTCCGACGCCGACGCCCCCTCCCATCGGGTCGTGGCGCAGGTCGACCACGCGCCGCAGCCCGCCCTCGGGCGTCCAGACGTGTCCGGGCGGGAACTCCTCGACGTGGGGTCGCAGGTGGGTGGCGAAGGCGGCCAGCTCGGAGGCCACGACCACGCGGTCGTCGACCTCGGCCCAGTAGAGCGGCTTGATCCCGAGCGGGTCGCGGCCCAGCACCACGCCGCCGTCGGGGTGGGCGACGCAGAACGCGTACATCCCGAACAACCGGTACGCCGCGTCCGCCCCGGCCTCGGCGACGAGGTGGAGCACCACCTCGGAGTCCGACCGGGTGCGGAACGGCCCGTCGAGCTCCTCGCGCAGCACGTCATGGTTGTAGACCTCGCCGTTGGCCACGACCCACCACCCGTCGCGGTGGTCGCGCGGACCGTGCTCGTCGGGGCCGATCCCCCCGGTCATCGGCTGCGCCCCGCCGGCCAGGTCGACGATCGCGAGCCGGGTGTGCCCGAGCCAGGTGGGTCCGACCTGCTCGGCGCCGTCGCCGTCCGGACCGCGGTGCCGCAGCGGCGCGATCATCGCCTCCCCGAGCCGGCGTCCCTCCCGCAGCCGTCCGGGGGTGGGTCGGCGGTCGTGGACGGCGGCGATTCCGCACATCGGAGGCTCCCGGGGTCGGTGGGCGGCGGGCGGACGGGGTCGGACGGGGGTGCGTCCACCCTGGCCCACCCACGGTACGGCTAGCGTCCGTCTGCGTGACCTCGGCCGCCGACCTCCCGGACGGGGTGCGGTCGATGGCCGGGCGCAGTCCGACCTGGGCGACCTGGGTGGACGGCCTGCCCCGACGCGCCGAGGAGGTGCTCGACGAGTGGGGTCTGGCGCGCGACGGGGCGCCGGCCCACGGGTACTGCTCCCTGGTGCTGCCGGTGCGCGACGGCGACGGTCGCGCGGCCGCGCTGAAGCTGACCTTCGACGGCGACGACGAGTCGGTCCACGAGCACCTCGCCCTGCGCCAGTGGGACGGCGACGGTGCGGTCCGGCTGCTGCGCGCCGACCCCCGTCGCCGCGTGCTGCTGCTCGAGCGCCTCTCGAAGCGGGACCTGGCCGACGAGTGGGACCTCGCCGCCTGCGAGACGGTCGCCGGGCTCTATGCCCGGCTGCACCGGCCCGCGCTGCCCCAGCTGACCAGCCTGACCTCGTATGTCGGCCGCTGGACCGAGCGGCTGGCCACCCTGCCGCGCGACGCCCCGCTGCCGCGTCGCCTGGTCGAGCAGGCGGTGTCGCTGGGCCGTGCGTTCGTCGACGACCCCGCGAGCGCCGGGAGCACGATCCACGGCGACCTGCACTACGGCAACGTGCTGGCCGCCCCCGACCGCGACGGCGAGGACTGGCTGGCCATCGACCCGAAGCCGGTGGACGGCGACCCGCACTACGAGGTGGCCCCGCTGCTGTGGAACAGGTTCGACGAGCTGGCGGGGGAGGTGCGAGGCGGGGTCCGACGCCGCTTCCTGACCGTCGTCGACGCCGCCGGTCTCGACGAGGACCGCGCCCGCGACTGGGTGGTGGTGCGGATGGTGCTGAACGCGGCCTGGGAGCTCGACGACGCGCGGGCCGAGCGGCGCGGCGCGGACGCCGACCTGCTGACCAGGTGCGTCAGCGTGGCCAAGGCGGTCCAGGAGTGAGCGGTCGGGAGGGCCGGGCGGGCTGCTGATCTGGCGCAATTGCGCCGGATCCACTGAGTGGCGGGCGGTGGACATGTCGAAACTCCACAATTGCGCGGGATCGACCGGCCGGCGGGCGGCGCCCGACGCACCAGCGGCCGCTCCACGACTCACCCGCCACCGGAGTGACTACACCCGGGCCGCCCGGTCGGCCTCCAGCGCCGCCCCGACGATGCCGGCCCGGTTGCGCAGGGTGGCGGGGACGATCTCGGTGTCGAGGCGCAGCAGCGGCAGGAACTCGTCGGCCTTCTTGCTGATGCCGCCGCCGACCACGAAGAGGTCGGGGGAGAACAGCCGCTCCAGGTGGCGGTAGAAGCGGGTGAGCCGCTCAGCCCACGCCGCCATCGTCAGCTCCTCGCGCTCGCGGGCCGAGTTCGCCGCCCGGTGCTCGGCGACGTGACCGTCGAGCTCGAGGTGCCCCAGCTCCGAGCTCGGGACCAGCCTGCCGTCGTGGACCAGCGCGGAGCCGATCCCGGTGCCGAGGGTGGTGACCAGGACCAGGCCGCCGCGCCCGCGGGCCGCGCCGAAGGTCGCCTCGGCGAGACCTGCGGCGTCCGCGTCGTTGACCACGTGCACAGCCCGCCCCAGGGTGCGGCTGAAGAGCGCGTCGGCATCGGTGCCGATCCAGCCCGCGTCGATGTTGGCCGCGGAGCCGACCACGCCGTGGCGCACGATGCCGGGCATGGTTACTCCGACCGGCGCGTCGGAGACGGGGAACGACGACACGACCCGGGCCAGGGAGTCGGCCACGGCCTGCGGGGTCGCCGGCTGCGGGGTCCGCTCACGGACCCGCTCGGCGGCGAAGTCACCGACCTCCAGGTCGACCGGCGCCGCCTTCATGCCGGTCCCGCCGATGTCGACCCCGAGCGGCAGACCGGCCAGGTACGCCGGGTCGGGTCGGTCGGTCACCTCGGTGCTGGTCATGGGCAGCCACCCTGTCAGACGGTGCCGAGCGACAGCGCGTAGTCACCCGCCTGGTCGGTCCAGAACGCGGTGGGGCGCAGCCCCGCGGACTCCAGCTCGGCGGCCACCCGGTCCTGGCGGAACTTCGCCGAGATCTCGGTCCGTACCTCCTCGTCCTCGGCGAAGTCGACCTCGAGGTCCAACGCCGCCAGCCGCACCCGCTGGTCGCGCACCGAGCGCAGGCGCATCTCCACCCACTCGTCGACCTCGTTCCAGACGGCGAGGTGCTCGAAGGCGTCGACGTCGAAGTCGGCGCCGAGGGAGGCGTTCATCACCCGCAGCACGTTCAGGTCGAAGTCGGCGGTCACCCCGGCGGCGTCGTCGTACGCCGCGACCAGCCGGGCGGGGTCCTTGACCAGGTCGGTGCCGAGCAGCAGGGCGTCACCCGGCGTCATCGTGGCCGCGACCGCGGCGAGGAAGGCCGCACGCTGGTCGGGCTCGAAGTTGCCGACCGTGCCGCCGAGGAACGCCACCAGGCGCGGTCCCTCGGTGGGCAGCAGGTGCAGGTGCCGCTCGAAGTCGGCCACCACCCCGTGCACCTCGACGCCGGGGTAGGTCTCGACGAGGCCGGGCATCGCCCACGTGATCGCGTCCGCGCTCACGTCGACCGGCACGTACCGCTCCAGCGACCCGACGTCGCGCAGCGCGCCCAGGAGCAGGTGTGTCTTCTCCGACGAGCCCGAGCCCAGCTCGACCAGGGTGCGGGCCTTGGTCAGGTCGGCGATCTCGCCGGCCCGCGTCGCGAGGATCTCGCGCTCGGCGCGCGTCGGGTAGTACTCCGGCAGCCGGGTGATCTCCTCGAACAGCTCGCTGCCGCGGCCGTCGTAGAAGTACTTCGGAGCCAGCACCTTGGGTGAGGCGGTCAGGCCGCGCCGTACGTCGTCGCGCATGGTCGCGGCGAGGTCGTCGGGCGTCAGGTGTCGGTCGATGGTGGGCACGGCCACTCCTTCGGGTTCTGCTGCGTGGTTGCTGACTGGTGGGCGGTTGGGTGGTGCCTCGGTCGAGGCACGGTCAGAGGGGGTGGAGACGGAGCCCGTCGTCGTCCACGACCACCACGTGGTCGTCGGGGACCTCGCGCCAGTCGGGGTCCTCGTCGTGGGGCTCGGAGGCGACCAGGACACCGGCGGTGGTGGTCAGGGTCCACATCGGTTCGCCGCGGACCACGCCGGCGATGCTCGCACCGTCGCCGGCCAGGGTGGTCAGCCGCCCGCCGCCGTGGTCGAGGACGTCCCGGGTGGTCGCGGCCAGGCCGTCGGCGAGAGGGACGCCGTCGCGCCAGCGGGCGACGGCCAGCCCCAGCAGGAGCGCCGAGTCGACGCCGGCGCGGGCCTCGGGCACATCGGCGGCCCGCGGTCCCAAGGCGGCGCGGGCGGTGGTCCAGTCCTCCAGGCGGCCGTTGTGGCTGAGCAACCACGGCCCGTGGGCGAAGGGGGCGGCCGCGCCCTCGTCCGCAGCGGTGCCTGGGGTGGCCGAGCGGACCGCCGCCACCACCGATCCCGCGGAGACGGTCGGCGCCAGGGAGGCGAAGGAGGCGTCGGTCCAGATCGGCTGGGCGCGGCGATAGCGGACCGGCTCCGGGCGCCCGGACACCCACCAGCCGACGCCGAACCCGTCGACGTTGACCGTGCCGTGGCGCTGGCGGCGTGGCGCCCACGACTGGGTGTAGAGGGCGTGCGGGGCCCCGACGACCAGGTCGTGCAGGGAGCGGGGCTCGCCGTGCCAGGCGAGGTGACGACACATCGCTGCTCGCCGTCCTCAGGCGTCGCGCGCGGTGCGGAAGCCGGAGAAGACCTGGCGGCGGATCGGGTGGTCCCAGTTTCGGAAGGTGGTCCTGACGGCCTGGGGGTCGGTGGCCCAGCAGCCGCCGCGGAGCACGCGGTAACCGTCGTCGAAGAACGCCGCGGAGTACTCCGGGTAGGGGAACGGTCGGAACCCCGGGTAGCCGGTGAACACCGTCGAGGTCCACTCCCACACGTCGCCCACCATCTGCAGCGCTCCGTACGCGGAGGCGCCCGCGGGGTAGGACCCGGCGGCCGTCGGCCGGAAGCGGGTCTGGCCGAGGTTCGCGCGGTGCTCGTCGGGGGCCTCGTCGCCCCACGGGAAGCGCCGCTTGGTCCCCGTGACCGGGTCCCAGGAGGCCGCCTTCTCCCACTCGGACTCCGTCGGGAGCCGCCGCCCGGCCCACCGGGCGTACGCCTCCGCCTCGTGGAAGCAGACGTGCTGGACCGCCTCGGCACCGGGCAGCTCCTCGACCCGCGCGAAGCGCCGGCGCAGCCAGGTGCCGGCGTCGCGGAACCAGAAGGCCGGGGCCCGCTTGCCGCTCTCGCAGCGCCACCGCCACCCCGCGGTGGTCCACAGCCGGGGGTCGTCGTACCCGCCGGCCTCCACGAAGGCGAGGTACGCCGTGTTGGTCACCGGTGTGGTGTCGATCGCGAACGCCGCGACGTCGACGGTGTGGGCGGGGCGCTCGTTGTCCAGCGACCACGGGTCGTCGGAGGTGCCCTGGGTGGACGGCCCGGCCGTGACCAGCACCTCGGCGGGCGCCACCGGGCCAGCCGGCGCGGGGAGGTCGTCGGTGGTCGGCAGCACCGGGGCGCCCCGGCGGAGCTGGTGGGTGGCCAGCATCGTCTCGTCGTGCTGGTGCTCGTGCTGGATCACCATCCCGAAGACGAACCCGTGGTCACGCAGCGGGTCGGGCCTGTCCTCCCGGGCGGTGACCGGGGTGGTCCCGAGGGCGTCGAGCACCTTGCGACGCACCAGGGCCAGGTAGTCGCCGGCCTCCTCGGGGCGCAGCAGCGGCAGGCTCGGACGGGTGTCGCGGGGGTGCTCGAAGGCGTCGTACAGGTCGTCGATCTCGGGTCGCATCGCCTCGGCGCCGTGGGTCTCGCGCAGCAGCCACAGCTCCTCGTAGTTGCCGACGTGCGCCAGGTCCCACACCAGCGGCGACATCAGCCGCGAGTGCTGGGCAAGCAGCTCGTCCTCGTCCAGCACGCCGGTGGTGAGGCCGGCGCTGCGGTCCCGCACCCGCTCCAGCTCGTCGGCGACGTGCTGGCGCAGGCCGTGCTCGTCGAGGGTGGTCACATCGGTGCCGGGCGCGGTGCCGGAGGGGGTGCCGGACGCGGGTGCGGGCGGTGCGTGGTCCGGGGTCATGCGGGCTCCAGGGGGTCGTCTGCCGGGCAGCGGCCCGGGGCGGTGTAGGTGTCGCGGAAGGCGGCGACGTGCGCGACCAGCGCGGGGTCCTCGCCGAGGCGGGCCAGCGCGACCAGGGCCGCGTCGAGGCAGGCGACAGCGGCGTCGTGCAGCCCGGGGGTGGCCAGGCCGTCGCGGGCGGCGGCCTCCCAGTCGTCCAGGCCGGCACAGGCCTCCGCCGCTGCGGCGGAGGCGGCGGGGTCGTCGAGGAGGGCGGCCAGGACCGCGGTCGGGACGACCCACCAGCGCCACGGCTGGGTGTCGAGGTAGCGCACCTCGTACCACCCGCGCGGACGCACGGGCGGGAAGAGCGTCGTCAGGTGCAGGGCCAGGTCCGGCTCAGCGAGCGGCTCGTCGGCGAGCATCCAGTCGCGCAGCGTCCAGCCGGGAGGGCCGGACCAGTCGTCGCCGTCGCGGTGGCGCAGCATCACCGAGGCGTCGAGGGCGTAGTCGGTCCAGGCCACCACCGGGTCGCCGTCGCGTGGCGCGCCGGTGCGTGCCCGCTCGAGGCCCTGCCACACCCGTTGGCGCCCGGAGCGCCACCCGGTGTCACCGCCGGCGCCGGCCGGGGAGTTGGCGAAGGTCGCGACCATGACCGGGCCCACGGCGTGCAGGAGCGCCCACCGGCGGTGGGCGTCCTCGCGGTCCCGACCGACGTCGAGGTTGACCTGGCAGGCCGCGGTGGTGGTCATCATCGCCGGGCCCAGGGTCGCCGAGGTGCCGCCGGCGCGGAGGAAGTGCTGCTCCATCGCCTCGTAGCGAGGGTGGTGCAGCTGGCGGCGCGGGACCCGGTACGGGTCGAGGGCGGTGTCGAGGAGCCGGAGCCGGGCCGCCTCGAGCGCGGTCCGGATGTGCCGGGCGTCCTGGTCCAGAGCCGACCAGCAGGCGCTGGTGCCCCGGTGCGGCAGGGAGCTGAGCTCCACCTGCCCGCCGGGCTCGAAGGTGAGGCGGCTGCCGCAGGGTGGGGGCCCCGCCGCGGCGAGGACCTCTCGGAGGTGGGGGAGCGGGACCGGGGCGGTGGGATCGTCGGCTCGGACGACGATCCACTCGAGCTCGGTGCCCACCAGTCCTGGGGGGCCGGTCTTGAAGCAGACCCGCTCGACGTAGCCGGCGACCGCGTCACGGTCGCGCAGCAGGGGGCGGGTGTCGATACCTACCGTCACGTCGGCAAGCCAAGCACACCGCGCCGAAGCCCGACCCACCCGCGAGGACGCACCGCCTGCCTGAGTCGAGCAGCAGAAGGGCTCGACGTCGCGGCCCGCGGGGTGAGCAGCCGGGGTGCGCCGGTCACGGGCGCTCATGCTGGAAGGCGCTGGCCTCGGCTTGGTGACCGCGGCAACCGGTGTCGGACACGGCCCCGTCACCGGAACACCTCACCGGACGGGGTCTTGAGGGACGTTCTATTGATGGCGTGCGGGCCGAGCGACTGTCATTCCGCGATGGATTCGACAACGAGGGATGATCAAGTGGTGCGAATGACCAACCTCCTCGTGAAGTTCCTCCTCGAGGTGGCTGGCTTCACCGCGCTGGCCTACACAGGTGCCGTGGTCGGATCCGGTCTCTGCGCGGTTGTTCTCGCCGTGGCCTTACCTGCCGTGGCGATCGCCGTGTGGGCGCGGTGGAACGCGCCGCGGTCGGCCCGCCGATTGCCACCCGGCACCCGGATCCCGCTCGAGCTTGCTGTGTTCGCGACAGCAGCGCTTGGCTTACTCGTTACCGGTGCGGTGATGTGGGCGGTCGTCTATCTGGCGCTCGTCGTGGTCAACACTGCGCTCCTTACCGTCCTGCGCCAGTGGGAGGCCTGAGCCAATCGGCTACGACGCCCTCGGCCACACGCCCCCGGTGGCCGACCAGTCAGCGTTCGGCGTACGGGACAGCAATGGATGCGGTGAACCCCGCGCTTCGACTGTCATTCGCGGAATGACACGCAGCCCCGGGCGCCGCTTCTTCGCCGAACGTCAGGCACGTCCGGGCGGCGCCATCCGGTGGATACCGTGCTTCCATGGCGCAAGCGCGGCTGAACCGAGACGAGTTCTTCGACAAGCTGTCCGTGCTGGGTGAAGCGGAGCTGAAGAAGGCTCTGTGGACGCTCTACTGGCGAGGGTCAGCATCGTCGCGGGAGCGTATCGAGGCGACCATCGACCCGTCGGCTACGCAACCGGCCGCGCCGTCGACGCGGGCTGCGATGGATCCGGAACTCGTTCTGGCGGAGGTCACCGAGTTCGCCGCGCTGGCGCGCAAGGGTGCCTACCTTGCCGGTGATCGACGAGTGTCGCCGCGGGAGAGAACGCGGTGGCGGCTGACGTTTCGTCGGCTGGCCGCGCAGGCCCAGGACGCACTCCGAGGAGACCAGGTGGAGCTGGCCGTTGCTGCGGTCAGCGTGCTGATCGACGTGGCGTGCGAGGCGCGGGATGTCGACTACTTCCGTTCCGAGGATCCGGTCGAGGCCGCCCGGTTCGTGGTCTCTGACGCGGTCCGGGCCCTGTGGATGCGGACGCGGGAGGAAGGTGGGGCGCGCTTCGCCGAGCGGGCGGCCGAGCAGTTGCTGCGTTGGGAGTCGGAGTACGGCTGGACGCGACGAGGCGACGGCTGGGTCGCCGCACGCGAGACCTCCCTTGCGCGGATCCTCGCCGATCTCCTGGTGGTGCCGGACCTGTGGGGCGCGGTCGCCCACCACTACCTCCAGGCGCTGGACCAGGCCCCCACCGGACGCGGTGACGGGCATCCCAGGCGACGGGGACGACAGCAGCGAGCCGAGGACCTGCGTGAGTGGAACGCCATGCTCATCGAGCGCCTTGTCGGGTCCGACCATGAAGACCTCCTCGACCGGCTCGTCATCCATGCGGCGCTCGGGGGGCCGGAGTTGATGTTCTTGCAGGCTCAACTCGCCCGTAGACGCGGTGAGGAGGAGGCCGCGCGAAAACTCATCCATCGGTGCTTGGCATCCCTTCCCGGCAATCGAGAGTTTCTGGCGTTCGCCTCAGAGATCGACGTCTGACTCCAGACAGGCGCACACCCTGCACCACGTCCGTGATCGAGCTCGCGATGGCGAACGGTCTCCCCGGTGTGCCGTGCTGTGAGACCACGGGCAAGGGGTCGGTCCTATGGCCATGGGGCCGGCCTTGACCACCCTGGGCGGTATTTCGCGGAGCGAGCCGACCGACCGTTCGGTAATGCCGAGTCAGCGTCTGGGCGGACGCTGCAACCGCTCCGCAGGCCGCCGTGAACCTCTGTGGTCAGGGCACGTCGGGCACTCGACAAGGCGATCTCGGCCGTGCCAGAGCCTGCGTTGATCGAAGTGTGGGGCTGCCCTACGGCGAACTCGAGCAAGCTGTTTCAGCGCGACCGACACACGCACCGTGAACGGTTGGGGCGATTGGCTCTCTCGATCTCAGCTCTGACAAACTGGACCGCATCATGAGTGCTTCCCTGCTGACCTGGTTGAGGGCGCCGCGTGTTTCTGGTGCCGATGTGCAGCATGTCGTCCGGGGCGGGTTCTTGCTCACCCGGGTGTTCGTCGAGCGACTGGTCGAGGACGACCTCGGTGACGCGACGGAGACGTTGGACTTCTCTTACCGAGGGACGGATTACCAGCTCGCCCTGTCAGCAAGGGACGCCAGAGCCTTGGACAAGCTCCTTGCGCCGGTTCTTGAAGCCTCCCGTCGAAGGCGGAGGCGGAACGTGACGCGCGGCCCGGTTGCGAAGGCGCCGAATGGCGCTCCGTCAGCCAAGACTGTTCGTGCATGGGCGAAAGACGAGGGTATCGAGGTGTCCGATCGAGGCCGAGTCGCTGCTGGCGTCATGCAGCGGTACGAGGACGCTCACGGCGGGTAGGTTCCGCCGGCGATGGAGCCGCAAGCGGATGGGCTCGCGGAGCGTGCCGGTGACCGATGGGCTCGCGGAGGGGCTATCGGTGGCCTACGGGCATCACCCAGCGGAAGGCACTCAGGACTGCTCCTCGGCACCAGCACGAGGGCGAACACTCGCATCGCTGCATGCCTGCCACCTCCGCCGCGCGCGTTCCCAGTACCGCGAGGACATACAGGCCAACGACCGCAATGGCAGATCGCCTCATGCCGGCACCGTACGCCGGCCCCGCTGTGGTCACGCTCCGCGAGCCGATCGGGCACCGGCTCGCCTCTAGTGGGGCGTGCGTGGGCACCGAGGAGACGGCGCGGATGGCCGGTGTGGATGGGCGCTGCCGCCCAGCACCCGTCCACCGGGGGAGCGACCCAGGTGGTCAGGACGTCCTGGTACGAGGCCCGTGGGCGTCTCTAAGATTCCGAGGTCGCCGATGGCACCGGCTATTCACCGCCTGGTTCGGTCAGCGCAGGTGTACCGAGATCGCGCTTGAGGTAGGTGTAGGGAAACTCCGACCTGATGACCTGCCATCCATCGGCTTGCCTGGACCAGGCTCTTCTCGTGAGCGCTGAGACCCGGGCGTGTTCCCACTGCGTCTCAGACCGCACGACTCGGTGGAATGAGGGGCCGAAGTCGATGCTGTGCCAGCCGTACCTCCCGGCGAGCGCGAGCTCGGCCATCTCGTCGAACGCGGTGACCGGCCCAAGGATCCGCTCGTCCGCGTCGAGGTCGGACGCGCTGGGCGGGAGCTGGTCAGCGAACCGTTTCTGCGCGGCCTGCTTGCTCATCCCCAGGGTGCTCCCGATCGCGGACCAGGTAGCTCCCGCGGACCGGGCGGAGGTCACTGTTTCGCTCAGGAGCGAGCGGGCTTGGGTCTCCACGCCGAAGGCGACCTTGATGAGCACCAGATAGTCAGGGACGCTCCGCGGCTCTGCGGACACACCGAGCTGACCGATCGCCTGGGCAAGGACTTCAGGCAACCGCTGCAAACCGTCCGGGTCAGCGCTCATCGTCCCGCGGCTGAGTCAGGGTCTCGGAGGGGCGCCAGCCGCCGATCCGGCGACGCATCATCGACGATCCCGTTCCGACGACGGCCAGAATCACGGCCACGGCGATGATCTGCAACCACCGGGGTGGATCTGTGAGGACGAGGGGCAGCCCGATGAACGGGGCGATGAGGAGCAAGGCGTAGCCGAAGCGCCAGGTGCGACGTGGATCGGGAGCGGAGCTCATGGCGTCAACGTTAGGTTGACCTTTCGTCTACTGTCAACCATTGGTTGACATGCGACTGCCGACGCTGGCTTGCTCGTGGCGACGTTGCCCGAATGGCCATCACCTCAGGCCAACCGGTCCCAACACTCACAGCGTGCCAGTGACCGATCCCGTTGCGGCACGCTCCGCCTGCCGATCGCTGAGTGATTCATGGCGCCCTGCGTACGGACCGGCGGGCGGCTCGGACACGTCGTCGCGGACTGGTGGTGATCATTTCTGCCTTGTGAGCCCGGTCGGTGGGCCGACAGGTCTGGTAGAACGTGATGCGTCGGGCATGGGAGGTGATGGGCGTGACGAGCAGTTCTCGACCGCGCACCGTGCTGGCCTACACCGATAGCGATGCCTTCGACTCGCTGCGCAAGCAGCCGACGTCGCGGCGAGAACGGACCGCCATCGGCAAGGCACTGCGTCAGGAGGTGCCCCGTAAGTCGCTAGGGCGTTGGGAGGCACCAGTCGATCGACGGAACCCGGTCGATCTGATTCGCGAATCACATGTTGGTCGGCTGGAGGAGCTGCTCCCGATCCGGGTCGGCCGCATGGTCAAGTCGCCCTACGGCTTCCTGCGCGGCACCGCGATCGTGATGGGCCAAGACGTCGCAGGGTTGCCCGCCACCGGCATCACGCCGGTGATCTGCGGCGACGCGCATCTGGGGAACTTCGGCTTCTACGCCTCGCCCGAGGGCGAACTCGTGCTGGACCTCAATGACTTCGACGAGGCCCATCCCGGTGGTTGGGAGTGGGACCTGCGTCGGCTCGTCACGAGCATCTGGGTCGCTGGGCGGGAGAACTCGTGCAGCGAGCAGCAGTGCGCGGATGCGGTCATGTCGTGTGTGTCTGCCTACCGCACCGAGGTGTACTTCTTGGCCGAGCAGCCACTGCTCACGCGTTCCTTCAACCGTCTAGACGTCAAGCGTCTGCGCAAGACCGCGACCGAGAAGTCGCTGCGTGCGGAGATCGCGCGGTCGGCCAAGCGAGCCCGTAACCGCACCAGCGACCGCGCGCTGCCGCGATTCACCCGCGAGCACGAGGGCCGTCGGCAGATCGTGGACGAGCCGCCCTTGATCACCCACGTCTCCGAGCAGGACAGCGAGCAGATCGCGGTCGCGCTGGATGAGTATCTGGACACCCTGGCGCCGCACTGGCGCCGGGTACTGGGCGGCTACACCGTCGTCGACGTCGCCCACAAGGTTGTCGGCGTCGGCAGTGTCGGGCTGCGTGCCTACGTCGCGCTGCTCGAGGGCAGCAGCCCGGACGACGTCTTGTTCCTGCAGTTGAAGCAGGCGTGCCGATCAGTGCTGGCCAGTCATGTGCACGGCGAGTCGGCCTGGCACGCTCACCAAGGCCAGCGGGTCGTGGAATATCAGCAGGCTCTGCAGACCGTGAGTGATCCACTCCTGGGGTGGACAACCGTTGG
>JBKJPE010000223.1:0-23427 GCA_046595185.1 Nocardioides sp. | reverse complement strand
GTACACGACCGGGAAGTCGAGCGCGTCCTGGGAGTGGGAGTCGTCGAGCAGGTCCATGAACAGCTCGTAGGTCTCGTCGACGACCTCGGCGATGCGCGCGTCGCTGCGGTCGGTCTTGTTGACCACCAGGATCACCGGCATGTCGGCGTTGAGGGCCTTGCGGAGCACGAAGCGGGTCTGCGGCAGGGGGCCCTCGGAGGCGTCCACGAGCAGCACGATGCCGTCGACCATCGAGAGGCCACGCTCGACCTCGCCCCCGAAGTCGGCGTGACCGGGGGTGTCGATGATGTTGATGACCATCGGCTGGCCGCCGCCGGCGGGGCCCTCGTAGTGCACCGCGGTGTTCTTCGCGAGGATCGTGATGCCCTTCTCGCGCTCGAGGTCACCGGAGTCCATGACGCGCTCGGCGACGCTCTCGGCCTGGTGGGCCGTGAAGGCGCCGGCCTGGCGGAGCATGGCGTCGACCAGCGTGGTCTTGCCGTGGTCGACGTGCGCGACGATCGCGACGTTGCGCAGGTCGGAACGGGTGGTGGAGACAGGCATGACGAGGTGGTGTCGCTTCCGCTGGAGGGTCGATGAGCCGGTGGGCCCCGGGGGAGTCTACGGCCGGGGGCGGCCCTGGCCGATTCGTCACCAGGGACTCGTGACGTGCCTCACGGGGACTCAGCCGGCGAGCGAGCCGCCGAAGATCTGCCAGGCCAGCGCCGACTTCGCCACCAGGCTCAGCACCAGGTAGGCCTTCTCTCCGGCCGCGTAGCGACGCCACGGCCCGATCGCGCGGTACTGCAGCCACTGGTTGAGGGCGAAGGAGGAGAAGAAGAGCAGCAGCGAGGCGAAGATGCCCAGGACGAAGCCGGGCACCTCCTCCGCGGCCGCGATGTTCCACCCCACCGCGAGCCACGGGGCCAGCCCGGCCACCGTGCCGAACCAGAACGGCAGCATCGTCGTGCGCTCGCGCCCGGGCGGGTTCTCGCGCTCCTGCAGCCACCCGAAGAGGATCATCGCCACGTTGGCGCCGACGATCCCGATCACCGCGGTCACCTCGGTCACGCCGGCGTAGAAACCGATCAGCACGACCATCACGGTCGCGGACAGGGAGTACTCCAGCCAGCGGAACCGGTTCAGGCCGCGCCGCAGGTCGCGCTCGTAGGCCCCGCGGGCCACCGTCGCGGTCAGGCCGTGGTCGAGGGCGGCCAGCACCAGGAAGAACGCGATCGCCCAGCCCACGCGCACGTCGAGCAGGGCCTCCGGCGCTGCCGGGGTCGAGCCCGGAGGACCGGTCGGCAGCATCGTGGTCACCGTGATGGCGAAGTCGGTGGCCAGCACCAGGACGGCCACGGCCTGCGCGGCGTGCAGCACCGCGAGGGCGAGGTTCCAGGCACGTAACGTGCGGAGGGCGTCGTCGTCGACGCCGCTCGCGGTCGGTGCGGGCTCCGTACGGGCGGCGCGGTGCTGCGCCATGCGGACTCCTCCTGCTCGGACGTGCCCGGCGGGCTTCGGCGGGTGTACGCGCTGCCTAGTCTGTCGCCATGGTCAACTACGCCACCGCCGACCGGGTCTCCCGCGACGAGCTCCTCGACTTCGTCCGGCCCCGGCACCGGATGACCCTGATCACCCGCCGCAAGGACGGCCGTCCGCAGGCCTCGCCGGTCACCGGCGGCGTCGACGCCGAGGGGCGCCTGGTGATCTCCACCTACCCCCAGCGCGCCAAGGCCGCGAACCTGCGCCGCGACCCGGTCACCAGCGTGGTCGTGCATTCCGAGGAGTGGGATGGGCCGTACGTCCAGGTCCACGGCACCACCGAGGTCCTCGACATGCCGAGCGAGGAGGCCGAGGACGGCCTGGTCGACTACTTCCGGTGCATCGCCGGCGAGCACGACGACTGGGACGAGTACCGCGCCGCCATGCGCAGGCAGGGCAAGTCGCTGCTGCGGGTCACGCTCGAGGACTGGGGTCCCGTGGCCACCGGCGGCTTCCCGCCCGACCGGGAGTGAGCCCTCGACGGTCCACGAGCGTCATCTCGGCCGGGCGGGAGCGTCACCTCGGCGGGAGGTGGGGCCGTGGACCCGGCGACGGGCGCCGAAGCGGGTGCTCGGCCAGGCCGCGCGCGGGCCCAGGACGGTGAGCAGCGCCGGCACCACCAGCAGCCGCACCACCAGGATCTCGAGCGTGATCCCCAGGCCCACGGCGAACGCCAGCTGCGTGAACGGCGCCAACGGGACCAGGGACAGCAGCGCGAAGCTGGCGCCGAGCGCGACCCCCGCGGTCACCACCGCGCTCACCGAGGACGGCAGCGCGTGGCGTACCGCATCGCGCAGGGTGCGCCCCTCCGCGTCCTCCCAGACGTGGCCCACGGTGAAGATGTTGTAGTCCGAGGCGAAGGCCAGGAGCAGCACGGCCGCGGCGAACGGCACGTAGAACGTCAGGCCCTGCCCGGGCGCGGCGAGGTCGAAGACCAGGCTGGTGACGCCCAGCGTCGCGCCGAGCGAGAGCAGGCTGGTGGCCAGCAGGGCCACCGAGGCGACGACGGCGCGTAGGAAGAGCAGCAGCATCAGGAGGTTGGCGACCAGCGCGGTGAGCGCGATCCGGAGCAGGTCGGCCTCGGTCTGCGCGACGAGGTACGCCGCCGTGGCGCTGTCGCCGACCAGCGCGACGCTGGTCCCGGCCAGGCCGGCCTCGCGCAGCATGCCCGGCAGGGCGGCCTGGACCAGGTTGGTGGTGGCCACCGCGTCCGCCCCGAGCGGGTCGCTGTCGAGGATGACCAGGAAGCGCGCGGCGTCGCCGTCCTCGGACAGCAGCAGCAGGCGTTCGACCGGGCCGGGCTGCGAGCCCGGCCCGAGCACGCCGGCGACCCCGGGGAGCCGGGCGAGGTCGGTGCCCAGCTCACGCAGGGCCTCCCGCTCGCCGGCGACCCCGTCGCCCTCCACGACGAGCTCGGTGGGAGACAAGATGCCCTCCGCGAAGCCCTCCTGCGCCTGCGCGGCGGTCGCCCGGATCTCGGAGTCGGGCGGCAGCGCGCCGATGAAGGAGACCCCGAGGTCGAGGCGCAGCACCAGGCTCGCGGCCAGCGCGAGCCCGGCCAGGCAGGGCACCAGCACCAGGAGCCCGGCCCGGCGGGAGGCGGTGGTGCGGTCGATGACCGCCGCCGGCCAGTGGGGCGTGCGCACGGTGGTCCAGGAGCGCCACCGCGCGCCAACGCCACGCGTCCGGCCGCGCAGGTCCCCCCACCGCGCTTCGCCGGGGCGACGGGAGGGCCAGAAGACCAGCCCGCCGAGGATCGCCATCAGGGCCGGCACCAGCGTGATCGCCACGACCAGCCCGACGGTGACCGTGAAGGCCAGGGCGGGGCCGAGCGCGCGGAAGAACGGCGACTCGGCGGCCAGCAGCGTGGCCGTCCCGGCGGCGACCGCGAGCCCGGCGACCGCCACGATCGGCCCGGATCGGCGTACCGACGCGGTGGTCGCCGCGACCGACGCGGCCCGCACGTCCGCCCGGGCGCCCTGCCCGCGCACCAGCGCCGGCCGCTGGTCGCGCAGGGACGAGCAGAAGAAGATCACGTAGTCGGTCACCACGCCGAGCAGCAGCGCGATCACCACGGGCTCGAGCTCGTCGGGGCTGGCCAGGCCGAGCCGGTCGGAGAAGTACGCGGTCAGCCGCAGCGTCACCACGAAGGACACGCCGGCGGTCACCAGGGCGATCAGCGGCGCGACCACCGAGCGGAAGGCGAGCCCGACGATCAGGACGATCGCCAGCAGCGTGATCGCCTCCACCCCGGGCAGCGCGTCGCGGATGATCGCCCCCTGCTGGGAGCGTGCCGGAGCCGACCCGGTCACCCCCACGACCTGGTCGCGCTCGGAGAAGAACCGTTCGGCGTAGTCCTCCGCGGAGCGGGTGCGCCGGCCCAGCGAGGCGTCGGCGCCGTAGAGCAGGTAGGTCAGCGACGTGGTCCCGGTCTCCCGGGAGCCCGGGAACAACCCGAGGGTGTTGGTGACCGGGATGGCGCCCAGGAGCGGGTCGACGTCGCCGGCCTGGCCGCGGTCGACGGCCAGGGCCCGGACCACGGTGCGCGCCTGGGCGTACGGGGAGAGCCCCGAGGGGTCCCGCTGGACCACCACGGTGCGGGCCACCAGCGGGAAGCCGAAGAGCTCCACCGAGCGCAGCTCGGCCTCGACGGCCGGCGTGTCCCCGGAGAGCAGGCCGGACAGGCCCCCGCCCCCGGAGGACTGCGCGGGCAGGAAGGCCAGACACGCGCCGACGGCGGCCAGCCAGGCGGCCACCACCACCCAGCGGCCCGCGACGAGGCCCCGGGCGAGGACGCCGCCGACGTCGACGGCGGTGCGTGTGGTCGTGCCGGTGGTCACGGACGTAGGGAGGTGGGGCGACGGATGCCGAGCCGGGCCAGCTCGGCGTCGGCGAGGACGCGGTTGGTGGCGCGAGCCTGCTCGCCGCCGCGCTCCGCGGGCACACCGTCGGGGGAGGGGTCCAGGGTGGCGACCGTGTCGTAGGGCAGCGAGGCCCGGGCGCGGTCGGCGAGGTAGCGGTCGTAGCGCGGGTCGTCGCCGTGGTCGGCGAGGTGGGCGCGGATCCGGGCGACCTCGCGACCGCGCCGCAGCCGCAGCGGGAGGTAGAGGCCGGCGATCGGGGTGACCGGGATGCCGACGACGGCGATGCCCAGGACGACACCGAGCTGGCGGAGCTGGCCCTTGACCTCGCCGCCGCGGGCGCTGATCTCGTCGGCGGTCTCGGTCACGTCGGCGCCGATCTCGGCCGGGCGGTCCCCGACCACCGGCACCGCGGACAGCGACTGCAGACCCTCGCCCACGGAGACCAGGGAACGGCCGGACGAGGCGACGGTGTCGCCGACGTCGGCGGCCCTCCACAGCGTGACACCGGTCCAGGCCCCGAGGACGACCCACAGCACCACCCAGAACAGCACTGCTGCGTCGAGCAGGCGGAGGGTCCGGTGGTCCGCTGCCACCCGTATGGTCGTCGACACGGGCCCTGTCATACCAGAGCCGACCGACACCCCCACCGCACCTCGCGCCCGGACCCCGGCCCGGGACCCGCCCGCAGGAGACGCCATGAGCAGCCCGACACCCCCGGGAACGACCACGATCGAGGTCGAGGAGTCCGGGTGGCAGCGCTGGGCGCTGCGCCTGCTGCCGGCGCTGACCTTCGTGGTGGGGCTGGTGCTCGGCGCCGTCGTGGTCCTGGCCAGCCAGCCCGAGCGAGACGCGCCCGCGGCGTCGGCCGAGCCGTCCGCCGCCCCGCCGTCGGCGCCGGGCGAGGGCACCGCCGACACCGTGGTCACCGTCCCCGGGGCGTGCGAGGACGCCGCGGAGGACCTGACCGAGGCGACCCGCCTGCTCGACGACGTCGCGGCCGCCGTGCGCGACTTCCGCCCCGACGACCTGATCGGCCTGCTGGACCAGCTCGAGGACCTCGACGCCGAGGTCCGCTCGCAGACCGCCGAGTGCAGCCGGGTCGACGTGAGCGAGAGCGCCTCGCCGGAAGCCTCACCGTCGCCGTGAGGTCTGGTCGGGGCCTGGTGCGGTGTCGGTGGTGTCGGTGACCATGGGGCGATGAGCCAGACCCGGCAACCCGCCGTCCGCTGCGGCATCGTCCCGCCGTACCTCCTCGAGCAGCTGGGGTACGCCGACACCCTGCTCCTGGACGACCGCATCCGGGCGCGACGGCGGGACCGGCGCCGTGACGGCGGTGCCCCGACGCCCCTGCGGGGGGCGTGGACGGTCCACGACGCCGAGGGCCGCACGGACCTTCCCGGCCGCGCCGTGCGCAGCGCCGGCGAGCCCGAGTCGGGCGACCTGGCCGTGGACGAGGCCGCCGCCGGGATCACCGGGGCGCTGGCGCTGTTCCGCGAGGTCTACGACCGCGACTCCTACGACGGCCGCGGGGCGCCGGTCTCGCTGACGGTCCACTACGGCCGCGACTACGCCAACGCGTTCTGGGACGGCACCCAGCTCGTCTTCGGTGACGGCGACGGCGAGGTCTTCGGGCGCTTCACCCGGGCCGCCGACGTGCTGGCCCACGAGCTCGCCCACGCCGTCACCGAGCGGACCGCCGGCCTGGTCTACCAGGGCCAGCCGGGTGCGCTCAACGAGTCGGTCTCCGACGTCTTCGCGGCCTGCTCCGAGCAGCGCCTGCTGGGCCAGGAGGCCGCCGGGGCCGACTGGCTGATCGGCGCCGAGCTGTTCCTGCCCGGCGTCCGTGCTCGCGCGCTGCGCGACATGGCGGCGCCGGGCACGGCCTACGACGACCCCCGGCTCGGCAAGGACCCCCAGCCGGCCCACCTCGACGACTACGTCGACACCACCGACGACAACGGCGGGGTGCACCTGAACTCCGGCATCCCCAACCGGGCCTTCCACCTGGCCGCCGTCGCCGTCGGCGGGTCGTCGTGGGCCGGAGCAGGACGGATCTGGTACGACGCGCTCACCAGCGCCGACGTCCGCCCCGACACAGACTTCGCGGGCTTCGCGGCGGTCACGGTGGCCGTGGCCGGGGCCCGGGCGGCGGAGGTCGAGGAGGCGTGGCGCCAGGTCGGGGTACGCCCGGTCGCCGGCAGCTCGGCGCCCGCGACGGGCGGCGCCGCCCCCGGCGGAGCCCTGCGCACGGTCCGGGTCCGCCGCTCCGGTGGCTTCGTGGGCCGCACGGTCGAGGCCGAGGTCGACCTCGGCGCCGGCGACGAGCGGGCGGCGGCCCTGGCCGGGCTGGTCGACCGGATCGACCCCCACGCGCCGCCGACCCCGAGCAGCCCGATGCCCGACCACTTCACCTACGACTTCGACCTCGACGGTCGGCACGTGCGGGTGCCCGAGCAGGACCTGACCGACGACCTGCGCGCGGTCGCCGACCTGGTGCTGCGGCCCGAGGGGCCGGTCGGCTCCTGACGTCGCTGGACCCGTCGCCCGACCCCGGGCGGTCCGGCGCCGAGGGAGGTGCTGGGACGATACCCGGGTGACGACCCCCGCCCCCGCGCCGGCGCCGCCCGCCGTCCCGGGACGGGCACCGGGTCGCGGGCTCCTGCTCGTCTGCCTGGCCGGCGTCCTGTGGGGCACGATCGGCCCCGCTGTGCCGCTCGCCGTCGAGGCCTCCGGGCTCTCCCCGCTCACCGTCGGCGCCCTGCGCGGCGTGGTGGCCGCGGTCGTCCTCCTCGCGGCGGTGGCGTCGGCCGGCCGGCTGCGTCGGTGCTGGGTCCTGGCGCGGCCCCAGTGGCGGCGGGTGGTCGCGGTGGGTGTGTTGACGGCGACCTTCCAGCAGCTGTTCTTCGTCGCCGTGATCTGGGCGGGGGTCAGCATCACCACCGTGGTGTGCCTCGGCTTCGCCCCGGCGCTGCTGCTCGTGGTCGGCAGCGTGCGCACGCGCCGCCCACCGGCGCCGGCGGCCATGCTGACGGTCACCGTCGCCGTGGTCGGCCTGCTGCTGGTGAGCGTGGTCGGCAGCGAGGGACCCGCGGGACCCCGACCGCTGCTGGGCGTGCTGGCCGCCCTGGGCGCCGGGGCGGCGTACGGCTTCTCGGCGGAGGCCGGTGCCCCGCTCTCCCGGCGTCTGGACACCCTCACCATGACCACCGCGACGATGGTCGTCGCGGCCGGCGTGCTGCTCCCGCTCGGGCTCGGGCTGCCGTTGCTGGCCGGGGAGCCCGTGTGGACCACGGACCCGGCGTCGTGGGCGTGGATCGTCTACCTGGGTGTGGTGACGATGGCGGTCGCGTACGCCCTGCTCTTCACCGGGCTGCGCACCACCTCGAGCGGCACCGCGGTGGTGGCCAGCCTGCTGGAGCCGGTCACCGCGGTGCTGCTGGCGGTGACCTTCCTCGGCGAGCGGCTGACCCCGGCCGGTGTCCTGGGCTCGGCGCTCATCCTGCTGGCCATCGCCACCCTCGGGCGCCGGGCCGAGGAGCCGATGCCGCAGTAGCGGCCGGGCTGCCTGCCCGGGTGGGCGTCTCGTGGGGTCTGCCCACCGCACCGACCCCGGGGTCTGCCGGCCGGGCGGGGACTCGTGGGGCGTGCGGTGCTGTCGGGGCCCGCCCCGTCAGACGCGGTGCACCTTGTGCTGGGCGGCCTGGGCACGCGGCTTGATGACCAGGCTGTCCACGTTGACGTGCGGGGGGCGGGTGATCATCCAGCCGATCGCGTCCGCGACGTCCTCGGCGGTGAGGGGGTCGGGCACGCCGGCGTACACGGCGTCGGCACGCTCCTGGTCGCCATCGAAGCGGACGGTGCTGAACTCGTCGGTGCGCACCATGCCCGGGGCGATCTCGAGCACCCGGACCGGCTGGTCGAAGAGCTCCAGTCGCAACGTCTCGCTCACCACCTGCGTCCCGTGCTTGGCCACGGTGTAGCCGCCACCGCCCTCGTAGGCGATCCGGCCGGCGGTCGACCCGACGTTGAGGATGGTCCCCGCGCCGGAGGCCAGCAGGGCCGGCAGCAGGGCGCGGGTGACCTGGACCAGGCCGATCACGTTGACCTCGTACATCGCCCGCCACTGCGCGGGGTCGGCCTCGGCGACCGGGGCCATGCCGAAGGCGCCGCCGGCGTTGTTGACCAGCACGTCCAGGCGCGACCCGACCTGCTCGGCCAGCGCGGCCACCTGCTCCACGGAGGTGACGTCGCAGGTCGCGGCGGTGCCGCCGATCTCGCGGGCCAGCTCCTCGACGCGGTCGGAGCGGCGGGCGGCGCAGACGACGTGATAGCCGGCGGCGGCCAGGGTGCGGGCCGTGGCGGCCCCGATCCCGCTGCTGGCTCCGGTGACGACGGCGAGGGGTGCGGCGAGGGCGGGGGGTGCGTCGGTGTCCATGACCCCAGTGTGGACGGGGCGGGGGAATGTCGGGCACCGGGTCAGGGTTGGACGGAGGTGCCCGGGCGAGCGACCCGCGGCGGACGGAGGTAGGGGCGACGTGACGACCCCGGCAGTACGTCGTGTGGCCATGATCAGCCTGCACACCTCGCCCCTCGACCAGCCCGGGACCGGTGACGCCGGTGGGATGAACGTCTACGTCACCGAGCTCTCCCGACGGTTGGCCCGCCAGGGCGTGGAGGTCGACATCTTCACGCGCGCCACGGGGTCGTCGCTGCCGGAGTCCGTCGTCGTCGACCCCGGCGTGGTCGTGCGGCACGTCCCCGCCGGACCCTTCGAGGGCCTGACCAAGAACGAGCTGCCGGCCCAGCTGTGCGTCTTCGCCCGCGAGGTGCTGCGCGCCGAGGCCGCCCAGCCGTCCGGTCACTACGACGTCGTGCACTCCCACTACTGGCTCTCTGGTCAGGTCGGCACCCTGGCCCGCGACCGGTGGGGCGTCCCGCTGGTCCACACGATGCACACGATGGCCAAGGTCAAGAACGAGGCGCTGGCCGCCGGGGACACCCCCGAGCCGGCCGTCCGCGTCATCGGCGAGGAGCAGGTCGTGGCCGCCGCCGACGTGCTCGTGGCCAACACCGACCTCGAGGCCAAGCAGCTGATCAACCTCTACGACGCCGACCCCGGACGGGTCGAGGTGGTCTACCCCGGCGTCGACCTCGACACCTTCGCCCCGCGCGACCCGGCGGCCGCACGTCGCGACCTCGGTCTGCCGGAGGACGCGACCGTGCTGCTCTTCGCCGGCCGGATCCAGCCGCTGAAGGCCCCCGACGTGCTGCTGAGGGCCGTCGCGGTGGTGCTCGAGCGCCGCCCAGGGCTGCGCGAGCACCTCGTCGTCCCCGTCGTCGGGGGCCCCTCCGGCACCGGCCTGGACCGCCCGGCCAGCCTGGTCCAGCTCGCCGACGAGCTCGGCATCGCCGACGTGGTGCGCTTCGTGCCGCCGGTCGCGCAGTCCGAGCTGGCCCGCTGGTACGCCGCCGCGACCCTGGTGGCCGTCCCGTCCTACAACGAGTCCTTCGGGCTGGTGGCCGCCGAGGCGCAGGCCTGCGGCACGCCGGTGGTCGCCGCCGCGGTCGGCGGGCTGCCGACCGTGGTCCGCGACGGTGTGAGCGGCCTGCTGGTCGAGGGCCACGACCCGGTGCGCTGGGCCGACACGCTGGAGCGGCTGATCGCCGACCCCGCCCGGCTGGAGGCCCTGGGTGCGGGGGCACTGGCCCAGGCCCGGGAGTTCTCGTGGGAGGCGACCGCCGGCCGCACCCTCGAGGCGTACGCCCGCGCGCGCACCGTCATGCGACAGTCGGTGTCGTGACCGACCCGACCGCCATGCCGGCCTCGATGACACCCGAGCAGGAGCGCCACGCCTCGACGTTGCGCGCCTACCTTCAGGCCAACGACCTGGAGCACAGCGAGACCGCGGTCGGCGGCTTCTCCTTCGCCCTGCCGGGGGAGCGCAAGCTGCAGACGGCCGTACGCCTCGACGTCGGGGTGCACGCCCTCGGGGTGCACGCCTTCGTCTGCCGTCGGCCCGACGAGGAGCACGAGCGGGTCTACCGGTGGCTGCTCGAGCGCAACCTGAAGACCTTCGGTGCGGCCTTCGCCCTCGACCACCACGGCGACATCTACCTCGACGGACGGCTGCCGCTGGGCGTGCTGGACGCGGCACCCGGGACCCACGACCCCGGCGACCTGCCGGAGCTCGACCGGCTGCTCGGTGCGGTGCTCTCGACGGCCGACGAGTCCTTCAACGCCATCCTGGAGCTCGGTTTCGCCTCCTCGATCCGCAAGGAGTGGGACTGGCGCAGGCTGCGCGGGGAGTCGACGGCCAACCTCGAGGCGTTCCGCGGGTGGCTCGAGGCCGGGGACGACCGGCGCCCCTGACCCGTCCGGGTCGACCGCTCCACCGCGACCGACCACCCGGGCCTAGGCTTTGGTGCCGGCGGCGGCGCGCTTCAGCGGGGCGACGGCGGGCATGAAGACCTCGGGCCGCACCGGGCGCCCGAGCAGGTAGCCCTGGCCGAAGACGGCGCCGACGGCCTGCAGGTGGGAGGCCTGGACGGCGTCCTCGATGCCCTCCGCGACCACCGTGACCTGGGTGGTGCCGAGCAGGCCGAGCACCGTGCGGATCAGGGCGAAGTCGGTGGCCGACGTGGCGATGTCGCGCACCAGGGAGCGGTCGATCTTGACGGTGTCGACGGGCAGCCGGTGCAGCTGGGCGATCGAGGAGTAGCCGGTGCCGAAGTCGTCGATGCCCAACCCCACGCCGAGGGCGCGCAGCCGGTAGAGCGTGGTGAGCACCTGCTGGTCCTCGGTCAGCAGCGCGGTCTCGGTGATCTCCAGCAGCAGCATCTCCGCCGGCGTCCCGGAGCGCTCCAGGGCGGCCGCGACGCCCTCGACGTAGCCCGGGCGCTGCAGCTCGAGCGCGGAGACGTTGACGTGCGTGCGGTACGCCGGCCCCACGTGGCCGATCCACGCCGCCGTCTGGGCCAGGGCGAGGTCGAGCACCAGCGCACCCAGCGCGTGGATGAGGCCGGTCCGCTCGGCGGCCGCGACCGCGTCGCACGGCGGGACGTCACCACGCACGGGGTGGTGCCAGCGCATCAGGGCCTCGGCGCTGATCAGCGTCCGGCTGCGCAGGTCGAGCACGGGCTGGTAGGCCAGCGAGATCTGCGCCGGGTCCTCGTGCAGCGCGGCGGCGAGGTCGGCGACCAGTCCCAGCTCGCGGCGCACCCCGGCGTCGTGCTGGTCCTCGCCGTCGGCACCCACGGGCTGCGACTCGGCGGGAGGTGCGCTCCACCGCACGCAGCCGCGGTGGTGACGGCCGGCGGCGTACAGCGCGCCCCGCACCTCGCGCAGGGAGCGCCAACCCTCGTCGTCGGTGGCGCAGCGGCGCAGGGCCACGGTGACCACGGGCCAGATCCGGGCGCCGCCCTGCTCCGCCGGCAGGGTCGCGAAGCCGGTCAGCCGGGCAGCGACCTTCTCGATGTCGGCGACGGCCGCGTCGGGCTCGACCACGACGCCGGCCAGCACCCCGCCGACGGGTGAGACCTGGAGCAGGTGGATCACGGGCCGGGGGGAACCGCCGTCGTCGTCCTCCTCGTCCTCGAGGCCCAGGCGTGCCACGACGGCCGACGTGACCGCCCCGAGCGCCTCGTGGCCGTAGGCGTCCGCCAGCTCGTCGGCGTTCGAGACGCTGGCGGCCATCAGCACCACCTGCCGTCCGGCGCGACCGGCCTCGGCGCACAACGACTCGACGCGGTCGCGCAGCGGGCGCGGGTCGGTCAGGCCGAGGACCAGAGGGTCGAGGTGCGCCACGTCAGCCCACCGGTTCGCCGCGTTCGAGGGCCCAGGGCGTACCCAGGCCGCGGATGACGTCGAGCAGGGCCCGGGCCGCGACGTGGCCCGAGAGGTAGGTAGCGCCGTGACGGTGCAGCTCGGCGATCTCGTCGTCCCCGGGCTCCCCGCCGGTCACCACGACCGGCAGCCGGCGCAGCCCGGCGTCGGAGCGCAGGACGTCCAGCACCTCGGCGGCGCTTCCCAGCGGCAGTCGCAGCGCGGTCACGACGACGACGGGCAACGGGTGGTCGGCGCGCTCGCCGTACGGCGCCCGGCCCAGCACGTAGGCCGTCGCCTCGTGGCCGTCGTCGCAGGCCAGGACGGGGTTCGTCAGCCCGCCGGAGATGAAGTCGTCCCGCGTGCGACGCACGGCGGCGGCGTCGTAGCCGACGACCAGGACCGGAGCGCTCATGGTTCCTCCGAAGGTCGGCGACAGGTGGCCCGGACACCCCCGCGTACGGAACCTGAAGTGAATCCCATCCGTCCGGGCCGTGCGGGCGAACCGAGGATCCCGCACCCCGGTCCAGACCACCACCGTGCGTGGCTACGCGGGGGGTGCCGTGCGCCGGACCGCGTCGCCCACGACCGCCCAGTGCGCGGCCTGGCGGGCCAGCTCGGCGGGGTCGGCGGCCGGGCTGAGCCACCGGCCCTGGAGGGTGTCGACGCCCAGCTCCTGCAACCGGGCCACCGCCGCGCCGGTCTCGACGCCCTCGGCGACGACCTGCACGTCGAGGGCGTGGGCGGCGCTGACCATGCCGCGCACCTGCCGCTCGGTGGTGGGGTCGGTGAGCAGGGTCGCGATGATCTCGGGGTCGATCTTGATCTGGCGCACCGCCGGGAAGGTCCACAGCGAGCGCAACGAGGAGGAGTCGCGCCCGAACCCGTGGATGCTGACCCGCACCCCGGCCTCGTGCACCTCCTCGAAGAGCGAGGCGACGTCCGGGGTCGGCCGCATGGCCGCCTCGGTGATCTCGAGGACCAGCGAGGTCACGTCGTGGCCGGCCGCACGGACCCGTTCGATGAGGTCGGTGACCAGCCCGCGCGCGGCCATGTGACGCGCCGAGATGTTGAGCGACAGGCCGGCACCGGGGGCCAGGTGGCGCAGCGCGGCCAGGTCGTCCAGCGCGCGGTCGAGCACGACCTCGGTGAGAGGCCCGAGCAGCCCGGTGCGCTCGGCCTGGGGCAGGAAGTGCCGGGGCAGCAGCAGCCCGAGGTCGGGGTGCTCCCAGCGCACCAGCGCCTCGTAGCCCGTCACGGCGCCGGTGCGTGCGTCGAGCTGCGGCTGGTAGTGCACGGCGAGGTCGCCGGCCTCGACCGCCGCGCGGAGTTCGGCCATCAGGCGCGGGCCGTGCACGGAGGCCAGGACGGGGTCCGAGGGGTCCCCGACGGGCGAGGGAGCGCCGCCGCCGGCGCGCTTGACGGCGTACATCGCCTGGTCCGCGGCCCGCGTCAGCTCCTCCAGGGTGTTGCCGTCCCGGTCGAGCAGGGCCACCCCCACCGACGCGGTGACCGCGACCTCGATCTCCTCGACCGGCAGCGGCTCGGCGACGGCCTCGACCACCCGCGCGGCCAGCTCCGCGGCGGCGTCCGCCGAGTCCAGCGGGGCCGTCAGCACGGCGAACTCGTCGCCGCCCAGACGCACCAGCAGGTCGTGCGGGCCGACCACGGCGGCCAGCCGGCGGGACACCTCGACGAGCACGGCGTCACCCTCGTGGTGGCCGAGCAGGTCGTTGATCCGCTTGAAGCCGTCGAGGTCGAGCAGCAGCAGCGCCACGGGGCGACCCGAGGCCCGGGCCTGCGCCAGCGCCAGCGGGCCACGGTCCCGCAGCACGGCGCGGTCGGGCAGGCCGGTGAGCGGGTCCACACCCCGGCCACCCTGGCCCCGGCCACCCAGTCGCCGGACGACCCCGCGCCGGACGACCCCGCGGAGCAGGGTGCGCATCTCACGCAGCCCGGTCACCGAGGGCGCCGGTCGGCGGTGGTGGCGCGCATGGTGGTCTCCGAGGTGGCGGGCATCCACGGGTCGTCCGTGGTCGAGGGGATCATCGGGTCCGCGCGCCCGGGACTTGAGTCCTCCCCGTCCGCTGTCTCGGGCCCGGGGCGCGGCCGGGGGCACGGCGACTTGGGGCAACCCCCGGACGACGGGACCGTCGCGCTGGCAGGATGCCAGGTGCGACCCGCGGCCCACCCACCTCACCGCGGACCCAGCACGAGGAGCGCGGTGAACGACCTGAATGCCACCGGTCCCGGCACGCTCGAGCTCGGCGAGGCCCCACGCCTCGACGACCTCTCGCTGCCCGGGCTGCGCGCGTACCGCCAGCGCCTGCGCGACGAGGAGGACCGGGCGTCCTACTGGCGGCGTGTGGTCCACGCCCGCCTGGACCTGATCGAGGCCGGCGGGAGCGGTACGGGTGCCGGGGCGGGCGCCGCGATCTCGCTCGACGACCTCGTCCGCGTGCTCGGCGACACCGCCACCGGCGCCGGGCGCAACGTCCTGCTGCGGGTGCGCGCGGCCGACCCGCTGCCCGAGCTGCCCGACCTCGCGGAGGTGTGGACGGCGCCGGCCGGTGCGGGCGAGACCGCGGTCGTCGTGGAGCGGCTGCGCGCCGCGGAGCGCCAGCTCACGGCGTACCGCAGCGCGCTCTTCGCGCGCCTCGACGAGAGCACCGCTGCACTGATCGCGCGCTACCGCAGCGACCCGTCGGCGGCGCTGTCGGTGCTCGAGCCGGGTGCCGCCTGATGGCCCGCACCGCGCCGCCGCGGACGGCGCCGCCCGAGCTGGGGGAGACCTGGCGCGAGTACAAGGCCACCGGCGACATCGAGCTGCGCAACCGGCTGGTGCTGCAGTACTCGCCGCTGGTGAAGTACGTGGCCGGGCGCGTGCGCAGCGGCCTGCCGGCCACGGTGGAGTCCGCGGACCTCGTCTCCGAGGGCGTGATCGGGCTGATGGACGCGATCGAGAAGTTCGAGCCGGACCGTGGCTGGGAGTTCCAGACGTACGCCGTGCCGAGGATCCGGGGCGCGATCCTGGACTCCATCCGCAGCTCCGACTGGGTGCCGCGCTCGGTGCGGACCCGCCTGCGCGCCGTCGAGGAGGCCCGCACGGCCCTGCACCGCGAGCTGGGCCGCGACCCCGAGGACGTGGAGCTGGCCGGGCGCCTGGGCGTCGGGGTGGGCGAGCTGCGTCAGCTGGTCGCCAAGCCGACCCAGATGGGCAGCGGCGGGGACGAGGAGATCGCCGAGCTCGGCGATGACGCGCCCGGCCTCGAGGAGGCGTTCGAGGACGAGGGCACCCGGGAGGTGCTGCGGCGTGCCGTGCGCGAGCTGCCCGAGCGAGACCAGGTGGTGATCGCCCTCTACTTCTTCGAGGGGCTGACCCTGGCCGAGATCGGCCAGGTGCTGCAGGTGACCGAGTCGCGCGTCAGCCAGCTGCGCAGCCGGGCCACCCGGTCCCTGCGCGAGCGCCTCACGGTCTCGCTGGCGACCTGACCTCCGCGGTCGAGGGTGCCGGGGCCGTCCGACGCCGGGCCACGGCCACGCCGACCAGGGCCAGCAGGCCACCGGCGTACGCCAGCGCGGGCGGTGCCTCGCCGAGCAGCAGCAGGCCCAGGACGATCGTGATCGGCGGCACCAGGTAGGTCGTCACGCCCAGCCGCGAGGCGTCCATCCGCCCCAGGGCGTAGGCGTAGGTGGTGAAGGCCAGCGCGGTCGGGAAGACCCCGAGGTAGACCACCCACCACACCGACGACGTGGGCGCGGCGCGGACCTGGTCGACCAGGTCACCGGTCCAGGGCAGGCACACCACCGCCCCGACCGTGCACGCCGCCCAGGTGACCTGGAGGGCCGGCAGCCGGCGTACCAGGGGCTTCTGCAGCACCAGCGAGATCGCGTAGACCACCGCCGCCAGCAGCACCAGCGCGACCCCGAGGACGTCGCGGTCGCCGTCGGCCGGTCCGGCCAGCGCGATCAGCGCGACGCCGCCGAAGGCCAGGGCCAGACCGAGCGCGAGGGCGCCGGTGAACCGCTCGCCCAGGAAGAGCGCGGCCATCAGCGCGATCAGCACCGGCGAGACCTGGATCAGCATCGCGGCCGTGCCGGCGTCGACGCGCAGCTCACCCTCGTTGAGGGCCACGTTGTAGACGCCGAACCACAGCACGCCGATCGCGGCCAGCGCCAGCGCCTCGCGGCCGGTGGGACGTACCAGCGCCCGTCCCGTGCGCCGGCGGGTCACCGCGACCACCACGGCAAGGGTCACCGACCCCACCAGCAGCCGTCCCAGCGACAGCGCGCCCGGGGAGAAGTCGCGTCCCAGGTGACGGATCGCCACGAACGCCGACGCCCACAGGACCAGGGTGCAGCCGATGGCGACGATCGGCAGCCAGGTGGGGGCGGGGCGGGACACCAGGGGAGCGTAGGCCGCGGCACCGACGGGCCGTGCGCGGGCTCCGGGGACCGCGCGGGGTGGTGGGGTCGGCGGTGGTGCGAGGGCGGGCGCCCCACCGGACCCGGGAACCCCCCGCTCAGGTGGGGGGTCCCGGCCCTGGTGGGGTTCCCACCGGGCACCGACGCTCAGGGATCCCCGCTCACCCGGGGATTCTTGTGGCAGGAGTGGCAGGCGTGGCAGGACCCTCAGCCCAGTGCGGCGGCCTCAGCGGCCAGCGTCGCCACGCGCTGCCAGTCGCCGGACTCCAGGGCGTCCTTCGGCGTCAACCAGGAGCCGCCGACGCATCCGACGTTGGGCAGGGCGAGGTACGCCGGGGCGCCGGCCGCGGTGATCCCCCCGGTCGGGCAGAAACGTGCGGCGGGGACGGGTGCGGAGACCGCCTTGAGCCACGGGGCGCCGCCGGAGGCCTCGGCGGGGAAGAACTTCATCTCCGTCACCCCGGCCTCGAGCACGGCGAGCACCTCGGAGACCGAGGAGGTGCCGGGCAGGAAGGGGAGCCCGCTGCCGAGCATCGCCGCGAGCAGCCCGGTCGTGACGCCGGGGGAGACCAGGAAGTCCACGTCGGCGGCTGCAGCGTGCGAAACCTGGGCGGGGGTGCAGACGGTGCCGGCGCCGAGGAGGATCTCGGGCACCTCGGCGGCGATCTCGCGGATCGCCGAGAGCGCGGCGGGGGTGCGCAGCGTGACCTCGATGATCGGCAGGCCGCCGGCCACCAGCGCGCGGGCCAGCGGCACGGCGTGGTCGACGTCGTCGATGACGACCACCGGCACGACCGGGGCGACGGACAGCAGCGACACGGGTGCGCCGGGACTGGTGGACTCAGGCGTGCTGGGCAACGCGGACCTCCTCGAAGGACGGGGTGGCGTCGACGGCGGCGAAGACGCTGGCGCCCTCGTCGGCCGGGCCGACGGTGGCGCGGAAGGCGGAGAACAGCTCGCGGCCGGTGCCGGCCCACTCCTCGCCCTGGGGCGGTCGTCCGGTGGACTCCCGGGCGTCGAAGTCGTCGTCGGTGGTCACCGTCAGGGTGCCCGACCCAGCGTCGACGGTGACCAGGTCGCCGTCGCGGACCCGGGCCAGCGGCCCGCCCAGGGCGGCCTCGGGCGTGACGTGGATGGCGGCGGGGACCTTGCCGGAGGCGCCCGACATCCGACCGTCGGTGACGATCGCGACCCGCTGCCCACGGTCCTGCAGGACCCCGAGGGCGGGGGTCAGCTTGTGCAGCTCGGGCATCCCGTTGGAGGCGGGACCCTGGTAGCGCACGACCGCGACCAGGTCGCGCCCGTCGAGGTGGCCCTGCTCGAAGGCCGTCAGCAGGTCGTCCTGGTGGTCGAAGACCATCGCCGGCGCGCTGACCACGCGGTGCTCCTCGGCCACGGCGGAGACCTTGACCACCGCGCGGCCCAGGGGCCCGCGCAGCATCCGCAGCCCGCCGTCGGGGCTGAACGGTGCGTCCACCGGGCGCAGCACGTCGGTGTCCAAGGAGGCGGTCGCGCCCTCGCGCCAGGTCAGGGTGCCGTCGGCGCCGAGCTCCGGCTCGCACGTGTAGCGGGCCAGTCCGCGACCCACGACGGTCTCGACGTCCTCGTGCAGCAGCCCGGCCTCGAGCAGGGTGCGCACCAGGAAGCCGATGCCGCCGGCGGCGTGGAAGTGGTTCACGTCGGCCGCCCCGTTGGGATACATCCGGCTCAGCAGCGGCACGACCGCCGACAGGTCGGAGAAGTCGTCCCACGTCAGCGCGACGCCCGCGGCGCGGGCGACCGCGACGAGGTGCATCGTGTGGTTGGTGGAGCCGCCGCTGGCCAGCAGCGCCACGCAGGCGTTGACGACGGCCTTCTCGTCGACCAGCTCCCCGATCGGGGTCGGGGCGGCGTCCTGCTTGGCCGCGCCCTGGACCGAGAGGGCCACCGCGCGGGCGGCCGCGGCGCGCGTGAGCGGCTCGCGCAAGGGGGAGTCGGGGTTCTCGAAGGAGGAGCCGGGCAGGTGCAGCCCGAGGACCTCCATCAGCAGCTGGTTGGAGTTCGCGGTGCCGTAGAAGGTGCAGGTCCCGCGCGAGTGGTACGACGCCGACTCGGCCTCGAGCAGCTCCTCGCGCCCGACCAGCCCCTCGGCGTACCGCTGGCGGACCGCGGCCTTCTCCTTGTTCGGCAGGCCCGAGGTCATCGGCCCGGCCGGCACGAACACCGTCGGCAGGTGACCGAACGCCAGCGCGCCGATCAGGAGTCCCGGGGTGATCTTGTCGCAGACGCCGAGCATCAGCGCGGCGTCGAACATGTCGTGGGACAGTGCGATCCCGGTGGCCATCGCGATCACGTCGCGGCTGTAGAGCGAGAGCTGCATGCCGTCGCGGCCCTGGGTGATCCCGTCGCACATCGCCGGGACGCCGCCGGCGACCTGAGCGATCCCGCCGGCCCGGATGACGGCCTCGCGCAGCACGGGCGGGTACGTCCCGTACGGCTGGTGCGCGGAGAGCATGTCGTTGTAGGAGGTGACCACCGCCACGTTGGGCTTGGTGCGCCCCCGCAGCCCGGACTTCTCCCGGGGCTCGGCGGCAGCGAAGCCGTGGGCCAGGTTGGCGCAGCCGAGGTCGGCGCGGGCGGCGCCGTTGGCGGCCCCGGCGGCGACGGCGGCGCTCACCCGGCGCAGGTACGCCGCTCGGCTCGCGGTGCTGCGCTCGGTCAGCCGCGCGGTCACGGCCGCCACCACCGGGTGCATGGCCGGCAGCGTCAGGTCGGGGCGCGGGACGGGGTCGGTCGGGTTCGGGTGGCTCACTCGATCTCCTGCCAGGATCGGCCGTCGCGCTCGATGAGCGCGGTGGCCGCGGTGGGGCCGCTGGTGCCGGCGGCGTAGCGGCGGGGACGGTCGGGGGCGGTGGTCCAGCGGTCCAGGATCGGCTCGGCCCAGCCCCAGGCCGCCTCGATCTCGTCGCGGCGCATGAACAGGGTGGCGTTGCCCTTGACGACGTCCATGATCAGGCGCTCGTAGGCGTCGGGGGAGCGCTGGTCGAAGGTGTCGGCGTAGGACAGGTCCAGCGACACCGGACGCAGCCGGTAGCCGCCCGGACCGGGCTCCTTGGCCGTCATCGTGAGCCGCATGCCCTCGTCGGGCTGGACCTGGATGTGCAGCCGGTTGGGCTCGGCGGTGCCCTCGCTGTGGGGGAACATGTGGTGCGGGGGGGCCTTGAAGACCACCACGATCTCGGAGGTCCGGCGCGGCAGTCGCTTGCCGGTGCGCAGGTAGAACGGGACGCCGGCCCAGCGCCAGTTCTGCACCTCGGTGCGCAGGGCCACGAAGGTCTCGGTCGTGCTGCCGGACGGGGGGCCGTCGTCGCCGAGGTCACCGGCGTAGGACCTGACCGGCTGACCGTCGACGAGGCCCTCGCCGTACGCGCCGCGCACCGTGTCGCGGTCGACGTCGGCCGGGGTCATCGGCTTGAGCGCCTGGAGCACCTTGAGCTTCTCGTCGCGCACGGTCTCGCGCCCGATGTAGGTCGGGGGCTCCATCGCCACGAGGCAGAGCAGCTGGAGCAGGTGGTTCTGCACCATGTCGCGCAGGGCGCCCGCGCGGTCGTAGTACGCGCCTCGCTCGCCGACGCCGAGGGACTCGGCCACGGTGATCTGCACGTGGTCGACCCACCGGGAGTTCCACAGCGGCTCGAGGAAGGTGTTGGCGAACCGGGTGACCAGGAGGTTCTGCACGCTCTCCTTGCCCAGGTAGTGGTCGATGCGGAAGACCTGCGACTCGGCGAAGACGTGGCCGACCGCGTCGTTGACCTGCTGGGAGGAGGCCAGGTCGTGGCCGATCGGCTTCTCCATGACGACGCGGGAGCGCTCGGTGACCAGGCCGACCTCGTCGAGCTGGTCGCAGATCAGACCGAAGGCGGACGGGGCGACGGCGAGGTAGTAGACGGTGACCGCCTCCTCGACGCGCGGGCGGTCCTTGAGCAGGCCGTGCAGCAGGTGCCACTGGGCGACGTCGTCGAACTCCATCGGCACGTGGTGCAGGCGGGCCAGCAGCCGGTCGACGGCGCCGTCGTACAGGTCGCTGGTCTCGACGTGGGCCGCCAGGGCGTCCCGGACGACGGCGCGGTACGCCACGTCGTCCAGGTCGGCGCGGGAGACGCCGACGATCCGGGTGTCCTCGGGCAGCCCGCCCTCGAGCTCGCGCCGGTAGAGGGCGGGCAGCAGCTTGCGCAGGGACAGGTCGCCGGTGCCACCGAAGACGACGAAGTCGCAGACCTCGGGGGTCGCATGCGGGGCGGTGGGGTCGGCCATGGTCTCCACGGTAGGGAACTTAAGGGCGAGAAGCAACGTACTTAGGCATCCGTAAGGCAAAAGTGGTGCGTCTTACGGGCGTCGGTGCTTGAATGGTCTCGATGAGACCGACTGGAACCGCGCTCGAGCACGAGGTCCGCCGCACCCGTGACACCGGCTTGACGACCGGCGAGCTGCTGCGCCTCGTGCGCACCGGGCGCGCGTCGACCCGCGCCGACCTGGGGCGGCTGACCGGGCTCTCCCGGACGGCGGTGGCCTCCCGCCTGGCCGCCCTCGGCGCCGCCGGGCTGCTGCGGGCCGGTGACGAGCTGGCCTCCACCGGTGGGCGCCCGCCCACCGAGCTGGTCTTCGACACGGGCTTCGGGGTGGTGCTGACCGCAGCCCTGGGCCGCTCCCGCACCCAGCTCGGAGTCTTCGACCTGGCCGCCACCGCGTTGGCGACCAGCTCCCGCGAGCACCCGGCCGGGGCCGGCCCCGAGGAGCTGATGCCGGCGGTGGCCGAGGACCTGCGCGCCCTGCTGGCCGGTCTCGACCACCCGCCCCGGCGCGTGGTGGGCATCGGCGTCAGCCTGCCGGGCACCGTCGACGGGGTGCGCGGTGCCAGCGTCGACTCCCCGGTGATGTCCGGCTGGGACGGGGTCGAGCTGGCGCCGTACCTCGCCGACGTGGTCCCCCCGGGCCTCACCGACGACGACGGCCCACCGCCGCTGTTCCTGGCCAACGACGCCGACGCCCTCGCGCGCTCGGAGCGGATGGGACGCACCGGCGCGCTCGAGGACGTGCTGGTGGTCAAGGCCTCCACCGGCCTCGGCCTGGGGATCGTCGCCGGCGGGCACGTGGTCACCGGCCACCTCGGCGCCGCCGGGGAGATCGGGCACACCGCGGTCGAGGCGGGGGGCGGGCGGACCTGCCGCTGCGGGGCCACCGGTTGTCTCGAGACGGTCGCCGGGGGCTGGGCCCTGGTGGCGCGGATGGTCGAGCAGGGCCGCGCCGTCACCCACGTGCGCGACGTGGTCGACCTGGCCCTGGCCGGCGACGGCGAGGCCCGCCACCTCCTGAGGGAGAGCGGCCGACACCTCGGTGACCTGCTGGCGGTGGCCATCAACCTGCTCAACCCGCAGGCCGTGGTGCTCGGCGGCGACATGCCGGTCGTCTTCGACACCTACGCCGCCGGGGTCCGCGAGTCGGTCTACGCCCGGGCCGCCGCCCTGGCCACCCGCGACCTGCAGATCCTGCCGGCCACCTTCGGTGACCGCGCGGGCGTGGTGGGCTGCGCGGCCACGGTGCTCGACCACGTCCTCCGCCCCGCCTCGGTCGACGCCTTCCTGGCCCGCGCCTGAGGCCGAGGTGCCGCTCGCGGTCGGCCGAGGTGCCGCTCGCGGTCGGCCGAGGTGCCGCTTGCGCCAGTCCACCGGCCTCTGGAGGCGCGATCGCGGTGGCCCTGCTCGACGCCGCGTTCGCCGGGGTCGCACGTGCGGCGACCTCGCTCGGGCAGGTCGACTGGGCCCAGCCGACCCGAGCGGCCGCTTGGACGGTGCTCGCGCTGCTGCACCACCAGCTGACGGACGCCCAGCGGGCCCTGGTCGCGCTGGCCTGCACGACCGACGCCGCCCCCGACGTCGACCGCGTGACCTACTGGGCCGACTTCCTCCCCGGCGCCGGCGCCGGTCCAGCGTCCTTGGCCGCGGCGGCGTACGACAACCCCGCCGACCTCGTCGCGCGGTGGACCGCGACGGCGGCCCTCGTCGTACGCACGGCCACGGCGGCCGACCACGAGGGCCGGGTCGAGACGCAGGGTCACGTGATCGGGGTGGGTGACCTGGTCTCGACGCTGGTGGTGGAGGCGACCGTGCACCACCTCGACCTGGGCTCCACCTGGACGACCCGGGCCCGTCGGCGCCTGCCTGGCGCACACCCGCACCGTGCCGGAGGTCATCCTCGGCGGGCCGTTGCCCGCGACCGGGACCGACACCGAGGCGGCGCCGCGTCCCACCGGCCGCGAGTCCCTCGACGATGCGGCCCGCGGAGCGCTGGGCGTCCGGGCCGGGCGGCTGCCGTTGCTCGGGTGACCCGGGCGCCGGGTGCTGGTCCCGCTCGGGCCGGCCCGCGCAACAGCCACGACAAGCTGGAGCTTCCCCGGCCGACCGGGGAGGTGGCAGCACGCAGACGGGAACCTGGTCAGGGCAAATGTCCACTTGTCAGGGGACGCATCCCCTGACAAGCACCGACTTCCCCGGCGAACCGGGGAAACCCGGCGCACGAAGCGCCCCGGTCCTACAGGTCGAGCTTGTACCCCAGCCCGCGGACCGTGACCAGGAGCCGAGGCTCGCCCGGGTCGGGCTCCAGCTTGGCGCGCAGGCGCTTGACGTGGACGTCGAGGGTCTTGGTGTCACCGACGTAGTCGGATCCCCACACCCGGTCGATGAGCTGGCCGCGGGTGAGGACGCGGCCGGGGTTGCGCAGGAACATCTCGAGCAGCTCGAACTCCTTGAGCGGCAGCCG
>JBKJPE010000218.1:0-11863 GCA_046595185.1 Nocardioides sp. | reverse complement strand
CCCCGGTGGTCGAGGAGCGAGCGCCAGCGAGCGTCTCGAGACCACAGGTCTCGAGGGTCGGGCCCAGCGACCCTCCCACCTCGACCAACGCCTTGCCCCGGAGGTCGAGGAGCGACCACCTACGCCGGCAAGGGTCACCGTCCACCGACGGAGCTGCGCCGTCCCCCCAGCGCCACGGAGACGGTCCCCTAGCCTGGCCGGATGAGCGAGGAGCCGGAGCACGTACGCCTGAACCGGGCCCAGTGGGACGAGCGGGCGCCCGCGCACGCCGCCTCGCCGGACTACGACGTCACGCGCTTCCACGAGGACCCGGGGTTCCTCTCCGGTGTGGTCCGCTTCGACCAGCCCCGCCTCGGGGACGTCGCCGGGCTGCGCGGGGTGCACCTGCAGTGCCACATCGGCACCGACACGGTGTCGCTGGTCCGGCTGGGAGCCCGGATGACCGGTCTCGACTTCAGCGGCGCCTCGCTCGAGGAGGCGCGCGCGCTTGCTGCGGCGACCGGGGCCGACGTGGACTTCGTGCATGCCGACGTGCATGACGCGGCGGACCTGCTCGCGGAGCACTCGTTCGACCTCGTCTACACCGGGATCGGCGCCCTGTGCTGGCTGCCGTCGGTCGTGCGCTGGGCGGAGGTCGTGGCCCGGTTGCTCGCCCCCGGCGGGCGGCTCTTCATCCGGGAGGGTCACCCGGTGCTGTGGGCGCTGGCGGACCCGCGCCCCGACGGGCTGCTGGCCCTCGAGCTGCCCTACGTCGAGACCGCGGAACCCATGGTCTGGGACGACGCCGGCACCTACGTCGAGACCGACCACGTCTTCACCCGCACCGTGACGCACGAGTGGAACCACGGCCTCGGCGAGATCGTCACCGCCCTGCTCGACCAGGGCCTGCGCCTGACCGGGCTGGTCGAGCACGACAGCGTCCCGTGGGACGCGCTGCCGGGGCAGATGGAGCCGGTCGGCGGCGGCGAGATGCGCCTGGTGGACCGCCCGGAACGGCTGCCGCACAGCTACACGCTGCAGGCCGTCGCCCCCGGGTGACCCGCCCGGGTGCGGCCAGCCGCGTCCCACCCCCGCCGATGCGACAGGATCAGCCCATGTCGAGCACCGACGCGTCCCGCCGGCGCCGCTGGCTGCTGCCGGCCGCGGTGGTGCTGCTGTGGCTGCTCGTCGGCGGGCCCCTGGCCTCCTTCGCCGGGCAGCTGTCGTCGGTGCAGGAGAACGACAACGCCGGCTTCCTGCCCGACAGCGCCGAGTCGACCGAGGCGCTGGAGGAGCTGGCGGTGTTCACCGGCGAGCAGACCCTGCCGGTCACCGTGGTCGTCGAGCGTGAGGGCGGGCTGACCCGTGCCGACCGTCGGGCGGTGGCCGCGCTGGGCCCGCGCCTGGCGGAGGTCGCGACGGTGGCCGACGACGGCGTCGGCCCGCTGGAGGTCTCCGAGGACGGCGCCGCCGGCCGGTTCCTGGTCCAGCTGGCCACCGACGACGGCGACGAGATCGTGGAGGCCGTCGAGGAGCTGCGTACCGTCCTGGACGACGCCCCCGACGGCCTGACCGTGCTGGCGGGCGGGCAGGGCGGGGTGCTCGCGGACTTCGTCGCCGCCTTCGGCGCGATCGACGGGCTGCTGCTGGTGGTCGCGCTGGCGGTCGTGCTCGTCATCCTCGTCGTGGTCTACCGCTCACCGGTGCTTCCCCTCGTCGTCCTGGTCTCGGCCGTGCTCGGCCTCGGGGTGGCCTCCGCGGCGGTGTACGGGCTGGCGGTGGCCGGCGTCCTGGACCTCAGCGGGCAGAGCCAGGGCATCCTGTTCATCCTGGCCATCGGCGCGGCCACCGACTACTCCCTGCTGCTGGTCTCGCGCTTCCGCGAGGAGCTGCGCGACCGCGAGGCGCCCGGGGACGCCATGCGCGCGGCGCTGCGGGGCACGTGGGAGCCGGTGGTCGCCTCCGCGGTCACCGTCGTCCTCGGCCTGGCCTGCCTGCTGCTCTCCGACCTGTCCAACCTGGCCGGACTCGGCCCGGTCGGGGCCCTCGGCATCATCGCCGCCGTGCTGAGCTCGCTGACCCTGCTGCCCGCGGTGCTGATGCTGCTGGGGCGCCGGGCTTTCTGGCCGCTGCGCCCGGCGTACGGCTCCGCCCACCAGGTCGACGACGGCGTCTGGGCGCGGGTCTCCGGGCTCGTCGGGCGCCGACCGGTGGCGGTCGCGGCGACCTGCGTGCTGCTGCTCGGCCTGGCCGCCGCGTTCGCCCCCACGCTGGAGGAGGACCCGATCCCGCAGACCGACGTGCTGCTCAGCGAGGAGGAGTCGGTCACCGCCCAGGACGTCCTCGAGGCACGCTTCGACGACGACACCGCCAGCCCGGTCCAGGTCGTCACCCCGGCGGCGCTCCTGCCAGACGTGGTGCGGCTGCTCTCGAGCGAGGACGGCGTGGCACCCGCCCGGGACGGGGTGCCCGCGGTCGTCGCGATACCCGTGTCACCCGAGCAGCCGACGGAGCCGCTGGTGGTCGAGGACCGCGCGGTGGTCCTGGCCACGCTCGCCGACCCGGCCGAGTCGTCCGCCGCGGGCGCGACGGTCGAGCGCCTGCGGACGGACCTCGCCGAGCTGGAGACCGGCCCGTCGGCCACCGAGCAGGTCCTGGTCGGTGGGGCGACCGCGATCCAGCTCGACACCCGTGACACGACCGCGCGGGACCGAGCCGCGGTGATCCCCTCCATCTTGCTGGTGATCTTTCTCGTGCTGGCCCTGCTGCTGCGCTCGCTGGTCTCCGCGGTCGTGCTGGTCCTGGCCAACGTGCTGTCGTTCGCGGCCACCGTCGGGGTCAGCGCCCTGGTCTTCGAGCACCTGCTGGGCTTCCCGTCCTCCGACCCCACCGTGCTCCTGATCGGCTTCGTCTTCCTCGTGGCGCTCGGGATCGACTACTCGATCTTCCTGATGACGCGGGTCCGCGAGGAGACCCTGGCCCACGGCACCCGCGACGGCATCGCGCGCGGACTCCGCGTCACCGGCGGGGTGATCACCTCGGCCGGGGTCGTCCTGGCCGCGACCTTCGCCGCGCTGGGCGTGGTGCCGATCCTGTTCCTGGCCCAGATCGCGTTCATCGTGTCCTTCGGCGTGCTGCTCGACACCTTCGTGGTGCGCTCGCTGCTGGTGCCGGCCGTGTGCCACCTGCTCGGCCCGCGCACCTGGTGGCCGAGCCGGCTCGCCCGCGCCGAGCGGCCGGGCGCCCAGCGCGTCGGCGGCGCCCACCGCGCCTGACCCGGTCGGGCGTCACCGCGTCACGGCCCCGGGATAGCGTGGCGGCGATGAGCGAGCGCCCCACGTCCCGGCAGGTCGTACGCGCACTCGCGCGGGCCGAGCGTGGCGCAGCCCTGGACCCCGGTGAGGCGACCGCGCTCCTCGCCGCGACCGGCGACGACCTCGACCGGCTCTGCCGTGCGGCCGCCGCCGTGCGCGATGCTGGCCTCGTGGCCGCGGGCCGCCCGGGCGTGGTGACCTACTCCCCCAAGGTCTTCGTGCCGGTCACCCGGCTGTGCCGCGACCGGTGCCACTACTGCACCTTCGTGACCACGCCGGGTCACCTCGAGCGGGACGACGAGCCGCTCTACCTCTCCCCCGACGAGATCCTCGACCTGGCCCGTCGTGGCGCCGAGCTGGGGTGCCTCGAGGCGCTGTTCACGCTCGGCGACCGGCCCGAGGAACGCTGGCCCGAGGCCCGCGCCTGGCTCGACCAGCAGGGTTACGACTCCACCCTGGCCTACGTCCGGGCGATGGCGGTCATGGTGCTGGAGGAGACCGGGCTGCTGCCGCACCTCAACCCCGGCGTCATGACGTGGGAGGAGATGAACCGTCTCAAGCCCGTGTCGCCCTCGATGGGGATGATGCTCGAGACCACCTCGCGACGGTTGTACGAGACCCGCGGGCTGGCCCACTTCGGCTCCCCCGACAAGGACCCGGCGGTGCGGTTGCGGGTGCTCGAGGACGCCGGGCGCCTGTCGGTCCCGTTCACCACGGGGCTGCTGGTCGGCATCGGCGAGACCCTCGAGGAGCGCGCGGACACGATCTTCGCGCTGCGGCGGGTCTCCCGGGCGTACGGCTCGGTCCAGGAGGTCATCGTCCAGAACTTCCGGGCCAAGCCGGGCACCGCGATGCGCCACGTCGACGACGTCGACCTCGACGAGCACCTCGCCGCCGTCGCGGTCACCCGCCTCGTGCTCGGGCCCCGCGCCCGGGTGCAGGCGCCGCCCAACCTCGTCGACCACGCGGGTGCCGCGCAGGAGGCCCGGGCCCTGCTCGCGGCCGGGATCGACGACTGGGGCGGCGTCTCCCCGCTCACGCCCGACCACGTCAACCCCGAGCGTCCGTGGCCCAGCCTCGAGCGGCTGCGGGAGCTGACGGCCGACGCCGGCCTGGAGCTCCGGGCGCGCCTGACCGTGCACCCCGAGCAGGTCCGCGGCGCGCTGGAGCAGGGCGAGCCCTGGCTGGACCCCCGGGTGGCCGGTCACGTGGCCGCCCTGGCCGGGCCCGACGGCCTCGCGGTGCCCGGCGTACGCCCGGTGGGCCGGCCGTGGCAGGAGCCGGACGGCGGGTTCGCCGGCCCGGGGGCCGGCTCGGGGCGTACCGACCTGCACACCGCGATCGACGGCGCGGGTCGTACCGAGGACCGCCGCGCCGACTTCGACACCGTCTACGGCGACTGGGGCTCGGTGGCCGACGCCGCGACCGCCGCGGGCGGCGGGCCCGTGGTGCTGCACGCGCACGGCCGAGAGGCGCTCGCCGCCGCCGAGGCCGACCCCGGCGGGCTGTCCGACGCGCACGCGCTGACGCTGATGACCGCCGAGGGCGACCTGCTCCGCCAGGTCTGCCGGCTGGCCGACGACCTGCGCCGCGAGGTGGTCGGTGACGACGTCACCTACGTGGTCAACCGCAACATCAACTTCACCAACGTCTGCTACGTCGGCTGCCGCTTCTGCGCCTTCGCCCAACGGCGCACGGACGCCGACGCCTACTCGCTGACCCTCGACGAGGTCGCCGACCGCGCCGCCGAGGCCTGGGACCTCGGCGCGACCGAGGTCTGCATGCAGGGCGGCATCGACCCGGAGCTGCCGGCCTCGGCCTACGTCGACCTCGCCGCGGCGGTGCGCCACCGGGTGCCGGACATGCACGTGCACGCCTTCTCCCCGATGGAGGTCGTCAACGGCGCCGCCCGCACCGGCCTCAGCGTCGAGGACTTCCTGGTTGAGGCCCGCGAGGCCGGCCTGGGCTCCCTGCCCGGGACCGCCGCGGAGATCCTGGACGACGAGGTCCGCTGGGTGCTGACCAAGGGCAAGCTGCCCACCCGCACCTGGGTCGAGGTCGTCTCGACCGCCCACCGCGTGGGCCTGCCGACGACCTCGACGATGATGTACGGCCACGTCGACCACCCCCGCCACTGGGTCGGCCACCTGCGCGTCCTCTCCCGGGTCCAGGACGTCGCGCGCGAGCTCGGCGCCACGGGCTTCACCGAGTTCGTGCCGCTGCCGTTCGTGCACACCTCCGCGCCGATCTACCTCGCCGGCGTGGCGCGCCCGGGCCCGAGCCTGCGCGACAACCTCGCGGTCCACGCGATGGCGCGGATCCTGCTGCACGGGCGGGTGGACAACATCCAGACCTCCTGGGTCAAGCTCGGGGTCGACGGCACCCGCGCCATGCTCCGCGCCGGCGCCAACGACCTCGGCGGCACCCTGATGGAGGAGACGATCAGCCGGATGGCCGGCTCCGAGCACGGCTCGGCCAAGACCGTGGCCGAGCTGGTCGAGGTGGGTGCCGGCATCGGGCGACCGGTGCGGGAGCGGACCACGCTCTACGGCGGTCGCTGACGCGGCAGACTGCCGCCATGAGCCTGACCTGGACCGAGCTGTCCCTCGCGCTGGGCGGGGCGCTGCTCGGCGCCCTGCTGGTCGTCGTGGTGGTGGAGCTGCTCGCGCGCCTGGCCGTGCGCCGGTGGGAGCCCGGGCAGCGGCTGGTGCACGCGGCGCGGCTGCCGTTCCGGGTGCTGGTGCTCGTGCTGGCCCTGAACGGCGTGGTCGCGGGGGTCCGCGGCGAGCGCCAGGAGCTCTGGTGGCAGGCCACCACGCACACCGCGCGGGTGCTGGCGATCGTCGCCGTGGCGTGGCTGGTGGGCGTGGTGCTGCTGTTCCTCGGGGACCTCGCGCTCCGGGGGGCGCGCACCGACGTGCCGGACAACCGGGTCGCCCGCCGCCGGCGTACGCAGGTGCTGGTCCTGCGCCGCCTCACCGTCGCGGTCGTCGTCCTGGTCACCCTGGGTGCGGTGATGCTGACCTTCCCCGGGGTGCGCGCCGTCGGCGCGAGCGTGCTGGCCTCCGCCGGCCTGATCTCGGTCGTCGCGGCGCTGGCCGCGCAGAGCATGCTGGCCAACGTCTTCGCCGGGATGCAGCTGGCCTTCTCCGACGCGATCCGCCTCGACGACGCGGTGATCGTCGAGGAGGAGTGGGGGTGGATCGAGGAGATCACGCTCAGCTACGTCGTGGTCCGGCTGTGGGACGACCGCCGGATGGTGCTGCCGTGCACCTACTTCACGACCACGCCGTTCCAGAACTGGACCCGGCACAGCTCCGAGCTGCTCGGCGTGGTCGAGCTGGACCTCGACTTCGGAGTCGACACCGACGCGATGCGCCTCGAGCTCGAGCGGCTGCTCCCGCTCACCGACCTGTGGGACGGGCGTACGCAGGTCCTGCAGGTCACCGATGCCGTCGGCGGCTTCGCCCGCGTCCGGGTGCTGGTCTCGGCTGCGGACGCCTCGCTGCTGTTCGACCTGCGCTGCCACGTGCGCGAGGAGCTGGTGCGCTGGCTGCGGACCGACGACCCGGCCGGCCTGCCCCGGCAACGGCTGACGGTGGACCGCGGGGACGACCTCGCCGACGACCACCCGTGACCTTTGTTGTTCCAACCAACTTAAGTCCTGGAGTCTCCGGAGGCCCATGCCTTGGTAACAGTTGGGAAACATGGACCTTGTGCCTGTAGACGTGACGGCCGCCACGCTCTTATGTTGTGTCACACAACAAAAGGCGTGTCGCTCCAGAGCCGGCACGGGTACCCGCGAGGAGGCGGTTCGCGTGAAGCGAAACAAGGGTTTGGCGATGATGGCCACGGTCGGTCTGGCGCTCGCGCTCGGCGCGTGCGGCAGCGACTCGGGCGACAGCGCGAGCGACGGCGGCGGTGAGAGCACCGGCAAGGTCGGCGTGATCCTCCCCGACACGAAGTCCTCGGTCCGCTGGGAGTCCGCGGACCGTCCGGCGCTCGAGGCGGCCTTCGAGGAGGCCGGCGTCGAGTACGACGTCCAGAACGCCGAGGGCAGCGCCGACACCATGGCCCAGATCGCCGACGGCATGGTCGCCAGCGGTGTCACCGTCCTGGCCATCGTGAACCTCGACTCCGACTCGGGTGCCGCGATCCAGGAGAAGGCCGCCACCCAGGGCGTGGCCACCATCGACTACGACCGGCTCACGCTGGGCGGCTCGGCCGAGTACTACGTCTCGTTCGACAACACCAAGGTCGGCGAGCTGCAGGGCCAGGGCCTGGCGGACTGCCTGGGCGAGGAGGACGCCAACATCGTCTACCTCAACGGCTCACCCACGGACAACAACGCGACCCTGTTCTCCGAGGGCGCGCACAGCGTCCTGGACGAGGTCGGCAGCTACGCCGAGGTCGGCGAGCAGGCCGTCCCGGACTGGGACAACGACCAGGCCGTCACCATCTTCGAGCAGCTCTACACGCAGGCCGACGGCGACGTGCAGGGCGTCTACGCCGCCAACGACGGTCTCGGCGGCTCCGCGATCTCCATCCTGGAGAAGAACGGTGCGGCCGGCGACGTCCCCGTGACCGGTCAGGACGCCACGGTCGAGGGTCTGCAGAACATCCTGGCCGGCACCCAGTGCATGACGGTCTACAAGTCCGCCACGCAGGAGGCCGGGGCCCTGGCCGAGGTCGCCATCGCCCTGGCCAAGGGCGAGGAGGCCGAGACCAACGGCACCACCGAGGACGTCGACGCCGGCCGCGAGGTGCCCTCGGTGCTGCTCGACCCGGTCTCGATCACGATCGACAACGTGCAGGACGTCATCGACGACGGCGGCCAGACCGCCGAGGACGTCTGCGCGGGCGAGTTCGCCCAGCTCTGTGAGGAGAACGGCGTCTCCTGACGTCCCACGCTGACCGCCACCCGCGGCTCAGCTGAGGTTCGAGGGTGGGTCTCGCGGTCGGCCACCGCCGATCGTGAGACCACGCCCCCGACGTCAGCCGACCACCACCGCACGGCACCACCCGTCCCCGCACTCCCGGAGGAACCATGTCCACCGAACCACTCCTGCAGCTGCGCGGGGTCAACAAGAGCTTCGGCAACGCCCACGTGCTCCACGACGTGGACTTCTCGGTCTACCCCGGCCAGGTCACCGCGCTCGTCGGTGACAACGGCGCGGGCAAGTCGACCCTGGTCAAGGTGGTCGCCGGCATCTACGGCCGCGACAGCGGCGACTACATCTACGACGGCAAGTCGGTCGAGGTGAGCGGCCCGCGCGACGTGGCCGCGCTCGGGGTCGAGGTCGTCTACCAGGACCTCGCGCTGTGCGACAACCTCGACATCGTCGAGAACATGTTCCTGGGCCGCGAGACCCGCAAGGGACTGGTGCTCGACGAGACCGAGATGGAGTCGCGGGCCCGCGAGACCCTCGCCTCGCTCTCGGTGCGCACGGTGAAGTCGGTGCGCCAGTCGGTCGCCAGCCTGTCGGGCGGTCAGCGTCAGACGGTGGCCATCGCCAAGGCCGTGCTCTGGAACTCCCGGATCGTGCTGCTCGACGAGCCCACCGCCGCCCTGGGCGTCGCCCAGACCCGCCAGGTCCTCGACCTGGTCCGTCGCCTGGCCGACCGCGGCCTGGGGGTCGTGCTGATCTCGCACAACATGGGTGACGTCTTCGAGGTCGCCGACCGGATCACCGCGCTCTACCTCGGCCGCGTGGCCGCCGACGTCGCCACGTCGGACGTCAACAACAACCAGGTGGTCGAGCTGATCACCGCCGGGCGCAGCGGCTCGCTGGGCATCACCGACAACCCCGCCACCGCCAGCGTCTGACCGCCGAACCGGAGAGGCCGAACACGATGAGCACCACCCCCACCACCCCGCGCACGTCCCCCGAGGGCAGCAGCGCCAGCGGCCAGGCCACCGGCGACTTCGCCGGCGACAACCGCTCCGCCTCCTCGCTCCGCGACTCCGTCAACGACTACGTCGGACGCCTCCGCGGCGGCGACATGGGCTCCCTGCCCGCGGTCCTCGGCCTCGTCGTCCTGCTCGTCGTCTTCGGGGTCGCGAACGAGACGTTCTTCTCGCTGCGCAACATGGCCAACCTCGCGACCCAGGCCGGGCCGATCTGCCTGCTGGCCATGGGGCTGGTCTTCGTGCTGCTCCTCGGCGAGATCGACTTGTCGGCCGGTGTGGCCGGCGGCGTGGCCGCCACGGTCAGCGCACAGTTCATCGTCGACCGGGGCCTGCCGTGGTATGTCGCGGTGCTCGCCGCGATCGCCACCGGTGCCCTGATCGGCATCATCATCGGCGAGCTGGTCTCCCGGCTCGGCATCCCCTCCTTCGTGGTCACCCTGGCCTTCTTCCTCGGTCTGCAGGGCGTCATCTTGTGGATGATCGGTGAGGGCGGCTCGGTGCGGGTGGCCGACCCGGTCATCCGCGGCCTGACCATCGAGAACGTGCCGGTCGCAGCCGGCTGGGTGGCCGCGGTCCTGCTCACCGTGGCCTTCGCGGCCGGCACCCTGCTGCGCCAGCGCCGCCAGGTGGCCAACAACCTGCAGCACGACCCGATGAGCGTGGTCCTGGTCAAGATCGGGGCCGTCGGCGCCGTCATCCTCGGCATCACCGCGATGCTGAACGTCAACCGCAGCCCGAACCCCACCTTCCTGATCGCGGGCATCCCCTACGTCATCCCCGTCGTGATCGTGCTGCTGATCCTGTGGACCTTCGTGCTCGACCGAACCACCTTCGGCCGGCACCTCTACGCAGTCGGCGGCAACGCCGAGGCCGCCCGCCGCGCCGGCATCAACGTGCAGCGGATGCGGGTCTACGCCTTCGTCATCTGCTCCTCGATGGCCGCGATCAGCGGGATCGTGCAGTCCTCCTACACCGGCAAGGTCTCCACGGCCTCCGGTGGCGGCAACGTGCTCCTCTACGCGGTCGGCGCCGCGGTCATCGGCGGCACCAGCCTCTTCGGCGGTAAGGGCCGGGCCCTCGACGCCGTACTCGGTGGTGTCGTGATCGCCACCATCGCCAACGGCCTCGGCCTGCTCAACCAGGCCTCCTTCATCAACTACCTGGTCACCGGTGGTGTGCTGCTGCTGGCCGCGAGCGTGGACGCCATCTCGCGGCGCCGCCGCTCCGCCGCCGGCATCTAGCCCGTGGCCGTCGACGCACCACGTCGCGGTGGCACCGGGACCAACCAGGAGGGCGTACGCCGGCACAACCTGGCCACCATGCTGCGCCAGGTGCACCTGGGGGGACCGACCTCGCGCGCGGAGCTGACCGCGGCCATGGGACTCAACCGCAGCACCATCGGCGGCCTGGTCACCGAGCTCACCACGCTCGGACTGGTCACGGTGGGCACGGCACCGACCGGTCCTCACGGGGCCCGGGGCGCCGGTCGTCCCTCACCCCGGGTGACCCTCGCCGAGGCCGGGCCGTACGTCGTGGCCGTCGACCTCGGCGTCGACCAGGTCGTCGTGGCCCGGGTCGGGCTCGGCGGCGTGGTCCACGAGCGGGTCCGCGGGCCGGTGGACCCGACCTCCGAGGCCTGGCAGGTCGGCGCCGGCATCGCCGCGCTGGTGCGGCGGGTCGTCCGCGGTGCGCCGGCCGGCGCACCGCTGGCCGGGATCGGGATGAGCGTGCCCGGCCTCGTGCGCCGCAGCGACGGACTGGTGCGGATGGCGCCCAACCTGGGCTGGGTCGACGTCTCCCCCGGCTCGATCATCCTCGCCGCGCTCGGCGTCGACGTCCCGGTCACGCTGGCCAACGACGCCGACCTCGGCGCGCTGGCCGAGCACGGGCGCGGCGTCGGTGTCGGTATCGACGACCTGATCTTCGTCTCCGGCAACGTGGGCGTCGGCGCCGGCGTGATCGCGGGCGGGCAGCGGCTCGGGGGTGCGGGCGGGTACGCCGGTGAGGTCGGCCACATGGTCGTCGACCCCGGGGGCCGCGACTGCCACTGCGGCAACCGCGGCTGCTTCGAGACCGAGGTCGGCGCGCACGCGATCGCCGAGGCCATCGGCTGCCCCGCCGACGCCGTGGCCTCGCTGGGCGACGTCCTCGACGGCTACGACACCCCGACGCCGGCACTGCACCGGATCGGCCACCAGCTCGGCGAGGGGCTCTCGGGCATCGTCAACGCCTTCAACCCCCAGGTCGTCGTGCTCGGCGGGTACTTCCGCGCCCTGCACCGGCTGGTGCCGGCCGACATCGCGGCCGGCGTGCAGGCGCGTACGCTGCCGGCGCCCCTGGAGTCCCTGGTGCTCTCCCCGCCCGCCCTCGGCGCGGACTCGATCCTCCTCGGCGCGGCCGAGATGGCCCTCGAACCACTCCTCACCGACCCCGTCGCAGGTGTGCAGTCGTCGCTGGCCAAGGCCTCCGCCCGCCTGGCCGGCTAGCCCGCAGCCCTCGGCGATCGAGGTGCGAGCGCCCCGCCGGCCCCCGGCGGTCGAGGTGCGAGGGCCCCGCCGGCCCCCGGCGGTCGAGGTGCGAGCGCCCCGCCGGCCCCCGGCGGTCGAGGTGCGAGGGCCGCCAGGCCCGAGCCTCGAGACCCGGTGAGCCGCAGCGGTCT
>JBKJPE010000070.1:0-12664 GCA_046595185.1 Nocardioides sp. | reverse complement strand
GGTCGAGGTGGCGGCCGGCGAGCCGTGGGACCCCCTGGTCGCCACCGCCGTCGATCGCGGCTGGGTCGGCCTCGAGGCGCTCTCGGGCATCCCCGGGTCGGTCGGCGCGTCCCCGGTCCAGAACGTCGGGGCCTACGGCCAGGAGGTCGCCCAGACGATCAGCCGGGTCCGCGCCTGGGACCGGCACGAGGGGCGCGTGCGCTCCTTCGCCAACGACGACTGCGGGTTCTCCTACCGCCACTCCCGCTTCAAGGCCGAGCCCGCCCGGTACGTCGTGCTCACCGTCGGCTTCCAGCTCCCCCTCGGCGCCCTCGGGGCGCCGGTGACCTACGCCGAGCTGGCCCGCACCCTCGGCGTCGAGCCGGGTGGCCGCGCGCCCCTGGCCTCGGTCCGCGAGGCCGTGCTGGGCCTGCGGCGCGGCAAGGGCATGGTCCTGGACCCCGACGACCACGACTCGTGGAGCGCCGGCTCGTTCTTCACCAACCCCGTGGTCGACGCCGACCGGGTGCCCGAGGGTGCGCCGGCCTGGCCGGCCGGCGGCGGCCGGGTCAAGACCAGCGCCGCGTGGCTGATCCAGCACGCCGGCTTCGAGCGGGGCCACCTGCCGGTCGGCGGCAGCGGGTCGGTCAGCCTGTCCACCAAGCACACGCTGGCGCTGACCAACCGCGGCGGCGCGACGACCGAGGAGCTGCTGACGCTCGCCCGTGAGGTGCGCGACGGCGTCGAGGCGGCGTACGGCATCCGGCTGGTCAACGAGCCGGTGCTGGTGGGCTGCGAGCTCTAGGAGCCGCGGCGTCAGGCCCGCAGCCAGCGCTCGCGCAGGAAGGCGCGGTCGGTGGCGATGTCGGCCACGAAGCCGGTGTCGAGGAAGTGCCGCCACGGGTGCACGCCCGCCGCGCCGCGGGTCAGGGTGCGCTCCCGGTCCAGGCCCATCACCGCGTCGAGCACCTCGAGCAGGTCCCGCGGTCGGCAGCGCGCGTGCTCGGCGACCACCGCGAGGCGCCGGTCGAGGTCCGGCTCGCCGTCGAAGCCGCAGTCGGCCCACCGGCCCGGCCGCACCGGCAGGACGTACCAGCACAGCTGGGCGAGGTCCCACAGTGGCGGGGCCGGCTCGAGGTAGTCCCAGTCGATGATCCCGGTGACCCGGTCGCCGGTCCACACCGTGTTCCACAGGCCCAGGTCGCCGTGGCGCACCGTGGTGCTGGCCGCCCCCGGCACGCCCCCGTGGCGCCAGGTGTCGTCGGGGCGGACCCGGTAGGTCGCCAGCGCGGCGTCGAGGCGCACGACCGCGGCTGCGACCTCGTGCACGCCCTCCTCGCGCAGCAGCACCGAGGGCCACGGGCGGGCCGCGGTGGTCCCGGGCAGCCAGGAGACGACCTCGCGACCCCGGTGGTCGGTGCCCAGCGGCTCCGGTGCGAGGTCGAAGCCCTCCGCGCGCAGGTGGGCCAGCACCCGCTGGACGCTCGGGGTCCATCCGCCGGCGGTGCGGTGCACGGTGTCGCCGACCCGGACGACCTCGTTCACCTCGCCGCCGGTCAGCCGCACCTCGTCCTCGCTCATCCCGGGGCGGCCAGCCACGCGTCGACGCCGCGGAGCAGGCGGGCCCGGACGTCCTCGGGGGCGGCGCTGGCCCGCACCGACATCCGGGCCAGACCGGCCAGGGCGGCGTCGTCGAGGTCGTGGGCGGCGCGCATCGTGGCGTACTGCCCCGCCAGCCGCGACCCGAACAGGAGCGGGTCGTCGGACCCCAGGGCCACGGTCGCGCCGGCCTGCAGCAGCGTGGGCAGCGGCACCGAGGACAGGTCGGAGTAGACGCCGAGCGACACGTTCGAGACCGGGCAGACCTCGAGCGCGACGCCCGCGTCGACCACCCGGGCCAGCAGGTCGGGGTCCTCCGCGGTGCGTACGCCATGGCCCAGGCGGGCCGGCCGCAACGTGTCCAGGCAGGTCCGGACGTGCTCCGGGCCCCGCAGCTCGCCGCCGTGCGGGAGCAGCAGCAGCCCGGCCCGCTCGGCGATCGCGAAGGCCGGGCCGAAGTCGGCGGTGACCCCACGGCGCTCGTCGTTGGAGAGCCCGAAGCCGACGACGCCGTGGCCGGCGAACTGCGCCGCGAGGCGGGCCAGGGTGCGTGCGTCGAGCGGGTGGCGGGTGCGGTTGGCCGCGACCACCACGGCGATCCCGACCCCGGTGCGGACCGCAGCGTCCCGGGCGGCGTCGAGGACCAGCTCGAGGAAGGCGGTGATCCCACCGAAGCGCGCGGCGTAGCCGCTCGGGTCGACCTGGATCTCCAGCCAGCCCCCGCCGTCGGCCGCGTCGTCCTCGGCCGCCTCGCGCACCAGACGACGCACGTCCTCCTCCGTGCGCAGGACCGAGCGCGCGACGTCGTAGAGGCGCTGGAAGCGGAACCAGCCCTTCTCGTCGGCCGCGCTGAGCCGCGGCGGCCACCCGGAGACCAGCGAGTCGGGCAGCGCGACGCCGTCGCGTGCGGCCAGCTCCAGCAGCGTCGCGTGCCTCATCGACCCGGTGAAGTGCAGGTGCAGGTGGGCCTTGGGCAGCGTACGGACGTCGCGCTGGCCCGCCACGATCAGCCGAGGAGCTTCTGCAGCCGGCTGACGCCCTCGACGAGGTCGTCGTCGCCCAGGGCGTAGGACAGGCGCAGGTAGCCCGGGGAGCCGAACGCCTCGCCGGGCACGACCGCCACCTCGGCCTGCTCCAGGATCCACTCGGCCAGCGCGGCGGAGGTGTCGAGGCGTACGCCGTCGTGCTCGCGGCCCAGCAGGCCCTTGACCGACGGGTAGACGTAGAACGCCCCGAGCGGCGTCGGGCACACGACGCCGTCGATCTCGTTCAGCATCGACACGATCAGGCGCCGCCGCCGGTCGAAGGCGGTCTTCATCTCCTCCACCGCCGTCAGGTCGCCGGTGAGGGCGGCGACCGCCGCGCGCTGGGAGACGTTGGCGACGTTGGAGGTCGCGTGCGACTGCAGGTTGGTGGCCGCCTTCACGACGTCCTTCGGGCCGATCATCCACCCGACCCGCCAGCCCGTCATGGCGTAGGTCTTGGCCACGCCGTTGACGACCACGCACTGGTCGGCCAGGTCGGGGCAGAGCACCGGCATCGAGCCGGTCTCGACGCCGTCGTAGACCAGGTGCTCGTAGATCTCGTCGGTCAGCACCCACAGCTCGTGCTCGGCGACCCAGGCGCCGATCTCACGGATCTCGTCGGCGGTGTAGACCGCGCCGGTGGGGTTGGAGGGGGAGACGAAGAGCAGCACCTTGGTGCGCTCGGTGCGCGCGGCCTCGAGCTGGGCGACGGTCACCTTGTAGTCCTGGGTCTCGTCGGCCAGCACCGCGACCGTGCGGCCCCCGGCCAGGGCGATCGCCTCGGGGTAGGTCGTCCAGTAGGGCGCGGGCACGATCACCTCGTCGCCCGGGTCGAGCATCGCCGCGAAGGCGCCGTAGATGGCCTGCTTGCCGCCATTGGTGACCAGCACCTGCGCGGGCTCGACCACCAGGCCGCTGTCGCGCCGGGTCTTCTCGACGATGGCCTGCTTCAGCTCGGGCAGCCCGCCGGCAGGGGAGTAGCGGTGGTTACGCGGGTCGCGGCAGGCCTCGACGGCGGCCTCCACGACGTAGGCCGGGGTCGGGAAGTCGGGCTCACCGGCGCCGAACCCGACCACCGGACGTCCTTCGGCCTTGAGCGCCTTGGCCTTGGCGTCGACCTTCAGCGTCGCGGACTCAGCGATCGCGCCGACGCGGCCGGAGACCCGGCGCTCCCGGGGGCTGGTGGCTTCAGAGGTGCTCATGGGCGCCATCGTAGGCGCGCCCGGAACGAGGGAGGCGTTGACATCGATGCATGGGACCGGCCCTGGGACCGGAGACCGTCGACCAGTCGATGCACCCCGGGAGCGCCCATGACGGCAGGACCCACCACCAGCGCCGGCACCGCCGGCGGCAGCGAGCTGACGCGGTCGATCACCGGGCGCCTGCTCTTCTTCTACCGTGCTCGGCGACGTGCTCGGCTCGGGCATCTACGTCCTGATCGGTGCGGTCGCGGCGGTGGTGGGTGGCGCGTTCTGGATCGCCTTCGGCGTCGGCGTCACCGTGGCCACCATCACCGGGCTGGCCTACGCCGAGCTGGTCACCACGTAACCCCCAGGCCGCCGGCGCCGCGCTCACGTCGACAAGGCCTCCCGCAACCGCACGCCGATCTTCGGGGTGACCATCTTCGCGCTCGGTGCGGTCTTCGCCGCCGCCGGCTCGCTGGCCATGGGCTTCGCGACCTACGTCGACTCGGTGTGGTCGCTGCCCCCGGCCCTGCTGGTCCCGATCGGCTTCATCCTGGTGCTGGCGGTCGTCCAATGCGGCGGCCTGGTCGGGGTCGGTCTCGTGCTCTTCGCTGCCGAGAAGGCCTTCGGCAGCCGTACCCGGCCGCCCGGCGCCCCGCCGAGCACGGCCGACCCGACCGGAGGAGCCTGAGTCATGCACGTCATCGTCACGACGGACGGCAGCAAGCAGTCGCTCGCCGCCGCCCGCAGGCTGAAGTCGTTCGCCGACCCGGCCGAGATCTCCGACCCGTCGGTGGTCGCGGTGATCCGGCCCCTCGCCGCGGTCGCCTTCGCCGACCAGGTCAGCGAGTCCGAGCAGCGCACGGCCGTGGCTCAGGAGCCGGGCCTCCACGAGGCCGCCCAGGCGGCGCCGGACACCGGCGCCGCGGAGTTCGACGGCTGGGGGCCGCAGGTCCACACCCGGCTCCGGTCGGGCTCGCCGGCCCAGGAGACCATCAAGGCCGCCAAGCAGCTCGACGCCGCGCTGGTGGTCATCGCCGGCGGCGGGCGCGGCCTGAGCGACACCGTGCTGCCGGGCAGCACCGCCCAGCGGGCGCAGCAGTTCGCGCCCCGCCCGGTGCTGGTGGTGCGTCCCTCGCGCAAGCGCTGAGCCGCGCTACCGCCCGGCCGGTGCGTTTGGACGCGCCGTTCCCCTTGCCCGTAGACTCACCGGTGGTGGACTCGTCGCCATGCTCCGTCGCGCCCTCCTCGCGGGGGCCGGAGGCCGGGCACGGGCCACCGGAGGGCACTAGCTCAACTGGCAGAGCATCGGTCTCCAAAACCGAAGGTTGGGGGTTCAAGTCCCTCGTGCCCTGCGAAGCAACCAAGCCGGTCCGGCCCCTGACGGGAGCCGGTGCCGCACGACGAGAGGTGTGACGACGTGGCGGACAGCGACACCGTGCGCGGGTCCCGCGACGGCGGTCCCGACGAGGACAAGCCCAAGCGCACCAGTCTGGTCACCTTCTACCGCCAGGTCGTCGCCGAGCTGCGCAAGGTCGTGTGGCCGACGCAGGAGCAGCTGGTCACGTACTTCTTCGTGGTGATGGTCTTCGTCATCGTGATGATGGCGCTGATCTCCCTGCTCGACCTCGGGTTCGGCCGGCTGGCCTTCGCGGTCTTCACCGGCAACGCCGAGCAGTGAGACCAGGGCCGCGTCCGCCGCGGCCCCCCGAACCCCCTGATGATGGAGCAACGAGTGTCGGAGTACCAGGACGTCGAGGGCAAGGCCCTCACGGACAGCAGCAGCGAGGGACTCGTCGAGACCGTCGAGATGCCCAGCGAGGTGGTCGAGCCCCTGGACCACGCCGAGGGCGACGAGGTCCCCGCGGACGCCGAGCCCGAGGAGGTCGACCCCCTCGAGGAGTTCCGCCGCGAGCTCTGGGCCAAGCCGGGTGACTGGTTCGTGGTCCACACCTACTCGGGCATGGAGAACCGGGTCCGGCAGAACCTCGAGAACCGCATCATCTCCTTGAACATGGAGGACTACATCCACGAGATCGTGGTCCCCACCGAGGAGGTCGCGGAGATCAAGAACGGCCAGCGCAAGATGGTCAAGCGCACCGTGCTGCCCGGTTACGTCCTGGTCCGCATGGACCTCACCGACGAGTCCTGGTCGGCCGTGCGCCACACGCCCTCGGTCACCGGGTTCGTCGGCCACAGCCACCAACCCGTGCCGCTGAGCATGAGCGAGGTCGAGAACATGCTCGGCCCCGCCGTCGTGGCGCAGGCCGAGGCCGCGGCGGCCGCCGCCGGCGGCACCGACAAGTCCAAGGGCGGCGGCGCCAAGGCCGCGCGTCCCGTCGAGGTCGCCGACTTCGACGTCAGCGACTCCGTCATGGTCGTCGACGGCCCGTTCGCCACGCTGCACGCGACGATCACCGAGATCAACGCGGAGTCCCAGCGCGTCAAGGCGCTCGTCGAGATCTTCGGCCGGGAGACCCCGGTCGAGCTGAGCTTCAGCCAGATCCAGAAGGTCTGAGGCTCCCCGCGCCCCGGAGCACCCCCCGGGACGCGGCGCACCACCCGAGGTGGCAGAGGGCGCGAGCCCTCGTCATGACCACGAGAGAGAAAGAGACAGCATGCCTCCCAAGAAGAAGATCGCTGCGCTGGTCAAGGTGCAGCTGCAGGCCGGCGCCGCGACCCCCGCGCCCCCGGTCGGTACGGCGCTCGGTCCCCACGGCGTCAACATCATGGAGTTCTGCAAGGCCTACAACGCCCAGACCGAGGCCATGCGTGGCAACGTGATCCCGGTCGAGATCACCATCTTCGAGGACCGGTCCTTCACCTTCATCACGAAGACCCCGCCGGCCGCCGAGCTGATCAAGAAGGCCGCCGGGCTGCAGCGCGGTTCCGGCGTCCCGCACAAGGAGAAGGTCGGCAAGCTGACCAAGGACCAGGTGCGCGAGATCGCGCAGACCAAGCTGCCCGACCTCAACGCCAACGACATCGACGCCGCCATGAAGATCGTCGAGGGCACCGCCCGCTCGATGGGCGTCACGACCGACTGACCGACCGTTCCACCCCCGTGGCAGGGCCGCGCTGGCCCGCCGACCACACCTGGACGACAACGAGAAAAGAGCCAGACATGCAGCGCAGCAAGACCTACCGCGCGGCGGCCGAGTCCTACGACCGGGACGAGGTCTTCAGCCCCCTGAAGGCCATCGGGATCGCCAAGACCGCGAGCAAGAAGAAGTTCGACGAGACCGTCGACGTCGTGATGCGCCTCGGGGTCGACCCCCGCAAGGCCGACCAGATGGTGCGCGGCACCGTCAACCTGCCCCACGGCACCGGCAAGACCGCCAAGGTCCTGGTCTTCGCGGCCGGCGACAAGGCCGAGGCCGCCCGCGCCGCCGGTGCGGACGAGGTCGGTGCCGACGAGCTGATCGAGAAGGTGGCCGGTGGCTACCTCGACTTCGACGCCGTGGTGGCCACCCCGGACATGATGGGCAAGGTCGGCCGGCTCGGCCGCGTGCTGGGCCCCCGTGGCCTGATGCCGAACCCGAAGACCGGCACCGTCACCCCGGACCCGGCCAAGGCCGTGACCGACATCAAGGGCGGCAAGATCGAGTTCCGCGTGGACCGTCACGCCAACCTGCACTTCATCATCGGCAAGGCCTCCTTCGACGAGGCCCAGCTCGCGGAGAACTACGCCGCCGCGCTCGAGGAGGTGCTGCGGCTCAAGCCGGCCAGCTCCAAGGGCCGCTACGTGCGCAAGGTGACGCTGTCGACCACGATGGGCCCCGGCGTGCAGGTCGACCCGAACCGCGTGCGCAACGTCGCGGGCGACGACGACGCCCCGCAGGCCTGAGCCACCGCACCCCCGTACGGCCCGGGCGGCCCGGTCACCCCACGCGGGTGACCGGGCCGCGGTCGTACGCCGGGCGCACCCCACCGGGCCCGGCCCGATTTGGCGGCACCCGCACCCCCGCGTACTGTTCACCTCGCAACCAGAGACCGCCGGTCGTCCCGCCCCCGTGGCAGGGCCGAAGGTTCCGCAGCAGCGGACGTCCAGCGCAGGCCACGAAGTACGACCCGCAGCGGCACCACCCGCAGCGCCAGTCCACGCCTCGAGCCCGCGCTCGGGGCGTCTTGCTTCTCCGGGCCCGACCGGTGGTCGCCCACCGGAAGGAGACCCATGGCGCGGCCAGACAAGCAGGCAGCCGTGGCGGAGATCGTCGAGTCCCTCAACGAGTCCGCCGGCGCTGTCCTGACTGATTACCGCGGTCTCACCGTCAAGGAGCTGCAGGACCTGCGGCGTGCCTTGGGTGAGGACGCCTCCTACGCCGTGGTCAAGAACACGCTGACCAAGATCGCCGCCGCCGAGGCCGGCATGGCCGGATTCGACGAGCTGCTCGTCGGTCCGACCGCCATCGCCTTCATCAACGGTGACGTGGTCGAGGCCGCCAAGGGCCTGCGTGACTTCGCCAAGGCCCACCCCGCCCTGATCATCAAGGGCGGGTACCTCGACGGCGCTGCGCTCGACGCGTCCGAGGTGGCCAAGCTGGCCGACCTCGAGTCGCGCGACGTGCTCCTCGGCAAGATGGCCGGCGCGATGCTCGCGTCGCTCACCAACGCCGCCGCGCTGTTCCAGGCCCCCCTCAGCCAGGCCGCCCGCGTCGCGGGTGCGCTGCAGGCCAAGGCTGCGGAGGACCCCTCGATCCTCGCAGGTGGTGCCGGTACCCCGGTCGCCGCCGAGGACGCCCCCGCCGACATCACGGAGGAGACCGACGCAGCCCCCGCGGCTGCCGAGGACGCCCCTGCCGCCGACGAGGGCGAGACCGCCGAGGCCTAGACGGCCCGGCACACCACCGACGAAGAAACCCCCGGCCCGGGTCGACCGACACGGGCCACCGACTGGAAGGAACCGCCACCATGGCGAAGCTCAGCACCGACGAGCTGCTCGACGCGTTCAAGGAGATGACGCTGATCGAGCTCTCTGAGTTCGTGAAGCAGTTCGAGGACACCTTCGGCGTCACCGCGGCCGCTCCGGTCGCCGTCGCCGCCGCCCCCGCCGCCGGTGGTGCCGCGGAGGAGGCCGTCGAGCAGGACGAGTTCGACGTCGTCCTCGAGGCCGCCGGCGAGAAGAAGATCAACGTGATCAAGGAGGTGCGCGCCCTGACCTCCCTCGGGCTGAAGGAGGCCAAGGAGCTCGTCGAGTCCGCCCCCAAGGCGATCCTCGAGAAGACCACCAAGGAGGCTGCCCAGAAGGCCAAGGAGCAGCTCGAGGGCGCTGGCGCGTCCGTCACCGTCAAGTGACCGACGCCTGACACCCGGTCCGCTGCGGCGGACCTGCTGCTCGGCAGCACACCGCCACGGGGCGGGCACCTCACCGGTGCCCGCCCCGTGGTGCGTCCGGGGGCACCCGATGTCGGCAGAGGGCTGCGCCACGGGGTGACTGGTGAGTAACAAGCGTGACCGGCGTCACGTGGCCCACTCACGTGAGAGGCGTCCGGGCAGGTCGGAGGGGTCGTACGAGCCTCCGCCCGCGGTCCGGGTCACGGCTGTGCACCGGAGCCGGAGAAAGTGCCACGTGCCTCGAGCCATCCGCGTAACCTCGCCGCGTCGCCGGCGTTGTAACGGGTCGGCGACAGGGCTCGCGCCCGGCAACCCGGCGCAGACCATGGGGCTACGAGATCGAGGGAGGCACACGCGGTGGGCGTGGAGATCAAGGTCGAGCACCTGACCAAGTCGTTCGGCAAGCAGCTGATCTGGGGCGACGTCACCCTGACGATCCCGGCCGGTGAGATCTGCGTGATGCTGGGCCCCTCGGGAACCGGGAAGTCGGTGTTCCTGAAGACCCTGATCGGTCTGCTCAAGCCCGACCGGGGCTCGGTGGTCATCGAGGGCACCGACATCGCCAGCTGCCCCGAGCGTGAGCTCTACGAGATCCGCAAGCTCTTCGGCGTGCTGTTCCAGGACGGCGCGATGTTCGGCTCGATGAACCTCTACGACAACATCGCCTTCCCCCTGCGCGAGCACACCAGGAAGAGCGAGTCGGAGGTCCGCGCGGTGGTCATGGAGAAGCTCGACCTCGTCGGCCTGCTCGGCACCGAGGACAAGCTGCCCGGCGAGATCTCCGGCGGGATGCGCAAGCGCGCCGGCCTGGCCCGCGCGCTGGTGCTCGACCCCGAGATCGTCCTCTTCGACGAGCCCGACTCCGGCCTCGACCCGGTGCGGACCTCGTTCCTGAACCAGCTGATCGTCGACCTCAACTCCCAGATCGACGCGACGTTCCTGATCGTGACCCACGACATCAACACCGCGCGGATGGTGCCTGACAACATCGGGCTGCTCTACCACAAGCACCTCGCCATGTTCGGGCCCCGCGAGATGCTGCTCTCCTCCGAGGAGCCGGTCGTGCGCCAGTTCCTCAACGCCCAGGTCGTAGGACCGATCGGCATGTCGGAGGAGAAGGACGCCGACGAGCTCGAGTCCGAGAAGGACATGGAGCTGCCGCCACTGCCCCCCATCCCGCTCCAGCTCGAGCCGTCCAACGGCCAGCCCCGGCGCAGCCAGCGCGAGCCCGGTGCCTGGTGCAAGGAGCACGGGGTCGAGCCGCCTCCGGGCTCGTTCCAGGAGAACATGTCCATGACGACAGGAGGGTGACCCGCTGATGGCCTCCGCCGTCGCCAGCCGGATCCTCACCCCCATCGGGACCGCTGGCAAGCTCTTCGCGTTCGGGTTGGACGTGGCCCGCAACTTGTTCAAGCGGCCCTTCCAGACCCGCGAGTTCATCCAGCAGGCGTGGTTCATCGCCTCGGTGACGATCATCCCGACCGCCCTGGTCGCGATCCCCTTCGGCGCGGTCATCGCACTGCAGGTCGGCAGCCTGATCAAGCAGTTCGGGGCGCAGTCGTTCACGGGTTCGGCCTCGGTGCTCGCGGTCGTCCAGCAGGCGGCCCCGATCGCCACCGCCCTGCTCATCGCGGGCGCCGGCGGTTCGGCCATCGCCGCGGACCTCGGTGCGCGCAAGATCCGTGAAGAGCTCGACGCCATGATGGTGCTCGGCATCGACCCCATCCAGCGCCTCGTCGTACCCCGCGTGCTGGCCTGCATGCTGGTCGCCGTCTTCCTCAACGGCCTGGTGACCGTCGTCGGGGTGGCCGGTGGCTACGTGTTCAACGTGATCCTGCAGGACGGCACACCGGGCGCCTACCTGGCCAGCTTCACGGCGCTGGCACAGCTGCCGGACCTCTACGTCGGCTTGGTCAAGGCGCTGGTGTTCGGGCTGATCGCCGCGGTGGTCGCGGCCTACAAGGGCTCGAACGCGGGCGGTGGGCCCAAGGGGGTGGGTGACGCGGTGAACGAGTCCGTGGTCATCACCTTCCTGCTGCTCTTCGTGGTCAACCTCGTGATCAGCGCGATCTACCTCCAAGTGATCCCCCCGAAGACGGGCTGACCGGGATGGCGAACCTCAGGCAGATCTACCAGCGGCCCCTCTCCTCCCTGGACGTCATGGGTGAGGAGCTGGCCTTCTACATCCGCGCCATCCGGGTCACCCCGCGCTCGGTCACGCGCTACCCGAAGGAGATCCTGCGGCTGCTGGCCGAGGTCACCCTGGGCTCGGGTGCCCTGGCCGTCATCGGCGGCACCGTCGGCGTGATCACAGCCCTGACCTTCTTCACCGGCGCCCAGGTCGGCCTCTCCGGGTACGCCGCGCTGAACCAGATCGGGACCGCCGCGTTCTCGGGCTTCGTCTCGGCCTACTTCAACACCCGTGAGATCGCGCCCCTGGTGGCCGGCATCGCCCTGGCGGCCACCGTCGGCTGTGGTTTCACGGCCCAGCTGGGTGCCATGCGGATCTCCGAGGAGGTCGACGCCCTCGAGGTGATGGCGATCCCCTCCATGCCCTTCCTGGTGACCACCCGCATCGTCGCCGGACTCGTCGCGATCGTGCCGCTGTACGTCGTCGGGCTGCTCTCCTCCTACTTCGCCACCCGGCTCACGGTGACGCAGTTCTACGGGCAGAGTCCCGGCACCTACGACCACTTCTTCAACCAGTTCCTGCCACCAGGAGACGTGCTCTGGTCCTTCGGCAAGGTGCTGGTCTTCGCCGTCGTCGTCATCCTCATCCACTGCTACCACGGGTACACCGCCGGTGGCGGTCCTGCGGGCGTGGGTGTGGCCGTGGGGCGCGCCGTCCGAACCTCCATCGTCGCCGTCAACGTGATCGACCTGTTCCTGTCGATGGCGATCTGGGGCTCCTCCACCACCGTGAGACTGGCGGGCTGAGGAGATGAACCGACTGCTGGACCACCACCGCGCCCTCGGCGTGGTCTTCGTGGCCTTCCTGCTCCTGATGGTCTACCTCGTCAACGGCGTCTTCACCCAGAAGTTCGTCTCCTTCGACACGGTGAAGCTGACCACCAGCACGGCCGGGCTCAACCTGCCCGCCAAGGCCGACGTCAAGGTGCGCGGTGTCATCGTGGGCCAGGTCAACAAGGCCGAGTCCGAGGGGAAGGGCGCCACGCTCACGCTCGGCATCCGGCCTGACGAGATCAAGTCGATCCCCGCCAACGTGACGGCCGCCCTCGTGCCCAAGACCCTGTTCGGTGAGAAGTTCGTCGACCTGAAGATCCCCTCCGACGCCTCCTCCAAGCCGCTCGCGGCCGGGGACAGGATCACCCAGACCAAGCTCCCCATCGAGGTCGAGCGGGTGCTCAACGACCTCTACCCGCTGCTGCGCACGGTGCAGCCGGCCGAGCTCAACTACACCCTGAACGCGCTGGCCACGGCACTCGAGGGCCGCGGCGACAAGCTGGGCGAGAGCCTGGTGACGCTGGACGGCTACCTCAAGCGGCTCAACCCGCAGATCCCGGTCCTGGATCAGGGCCGGGA
>JBKJPE010000037.1:0-3052 GCA_046595185.1 Nocardioides sp. | reverse complement strand
CGAGCAGGCGGAGGTCGTGGCGGAGGCCGGCGTGTCCTCGGAGACCGTCCACGCGTGGCGCGGGGTCAGCACCAGGCGGACGGCGTGGTGACGTCGCCGGTCCAGAGGTAGAGCGCGAGCAGCGGGCCCGCGCCCGTGGTCATGGCGTGCGCCTGCCACGGCCGGTGGTGGACCAGGCTCCTGGCGGGCTCCTCGACGAGCGGGGTCCCTCTGCCGTGCGACCAGCGTGCCGTCGTCAGCGGCAGGTACACCTCGTCCGCCGGGTGGTGGTGGTGCGGGTAGTCCACGTCGGGACCGAGCAGGAGCATCCCCCACGCGGCGGTCGGCGGGCGCGGGGCGCCGCCGCGCCGGTCGGCCGCGCCGTCGACGGGCCCCCTCAGGGTCGCGTGGGCGTACCCGTCCAGGAAGCCGGGGCCCGGCGGCTGCGCCACGTAGGCCGCGGTCTGCGTCCAGACCGCGCCCGCGGCGGCCACCGCGAGCGCGTCGCCGACGTCGCGGGCCAGCGCGAGCCGGGCGACGGCGACGGCGTCGGCCAGGTGCGCGAGGACCGGCAGTCCGGAGCCGCTCCCGCGGACCTGCGCCACCGGGTGACGGGGCAGGTCGGCGAGCAGCCCGGACTGCGCGAGGTGCCCCGCCTCGTCGAGGCGCGCGCGCAGGAACACCGCCAGCGTCTCGAGCGCGGTCACCTCGGGGTCCGTCACCTGAGCCAGGCTAGGGCGCCGCCCCCGGCGGACGACGGGCGACGTAGCGGTGGAGGTTCGCGGCGTGCCGGTCGAGGAGGAGGCCGAACACCGGGGGGTCGGCCCGCGAACGGGCGACGAGGTCGCGGTCGGTGCCCACCTGAGGACGTGCCCGCTCGGGCCGGGACGGTTCCCTCCCGGCCCGGACCCGACCGGCCCGGGACGCGACCGGCGCGGTCACCGACCGACGAGGCGCCAGCGCCCCATCAGGGTCCCGCCGTCCTCGAGGAGGGACATCAGCTCGAGGCTCCGGTCCACGGCGGGCCCGTCCGTCATCCGGGGGTGCCCACCGGCCAGGACGCGGGGCACGACGGTCGCGGCGACCTCGTCGACGACGCCTGCGGCCAGCAGCGCGCCCAGCGTGGCGGGCCCGCCCTCGCAGGTCACCTCGCGCCAGCCCTGCCCAGCCATCCGGTCCCTCAGCGCGGTGAGGTCGACCTCGTCCTCGCCGAGCACCCACACGTGCTCCGCGCCGAGCACCTCCTCGGCCTCGCGGCGGTGCGCGGCGCCGGCCGGCACGACCATGACCACCCGTCCCCGCTCCGCGCCGACCAGCCCGTCGGGGAGCCGGCCGCCCCGGCTGACGAGCACGATCGGGACGTCGGCCGGGCCGTACGTCTCGTCACGGGCCGTGCCGGCCCCGACCAGGATCGCGTCGGCCAGTCCGCGCAACGCGCCGAAGACGGCATGGTCCGGCTCGTTGTTCAGCCCGCCACTCAGCCCGTCGGGACCGGTGGCGGCCCCGTCGACCGAGGTGATCATGGAGGCCCGGACCCAGAGGTCGTCCGCCGGCACGTCGGCGGGCCGGGCGTAGAGGCCCGCGAGGTCGGCCGACGAGACCGGTCGCGGCGCACCGGGGCCGAGGAGCAGCCTCACCCGTAGTACTCCGCCTGCCGCGCCGTCGGCCGGCGCTGCGCGAGCGTGACCGCGGCGACGGCGCCGCCGACGGCGCCGAAGAGATGCGCCTGCCAGGAGATGCCGGGCTGACCGGGCAGCACGCCCAGCAGCACGCCGCCGTAGAGAAGGAAGAGCGTCAGGCCGAGGATGATGTCCCAGGCCGAACGGGTGAAGAACCCGCGGACGAGCAGGAGGACCAGCCACCCGAAGATCAGGCCGGAGGCGCCGACGGTGACCGACGTGGTCGGCGAGAACATCCAGACGCCGAGACCGCTGACCAGCCAGATCACCGCGGTCGCGAGCAGACCACGGCCGATGCCGGAGGCCAGGACGAGGTAGCCGAGGACGAGGACCGGCAGCGTGTTGGCGACGAGGTGGCCCCACCCACCGTGCAGGAACGGTGCCAGGAGGATGCCGAGCAGGCCGTCCTCGCTCCGCGGCCTGACTCCCTGACCGTCGAGGGACTCGCCCAGCACCACCTGGTCGACACCCTCGAGCACCCACAGCACGGCGACGAACCCCGCGACCCAGACCGCGGCCTGCACCCAGTCGGGGGTGCGGTGCTGCTGCGGGGCTCGGTACGTGCTCACCCCACCACCGTATCCAGCGCACGAAGGTCGGTGGCGATCCACGACCGTGCGTAGGGGCGGCCCCGGACGCACCACACCCCGCCGCCCGAGGAGGGGCGGCGGGGTGCGGGTGTCGCGCACGTCAGTTGGTGCCGGTGCGGGACCGGCTGCGGCGGTTGCGACGACGACGGCGACGACGGCGCCGTCCGTCCCGCGAGCCGGTGTCGTCGCCCCGGGCCGCGACGGCCGGGGTCAGGGCGGTGAAGATGCCAGAGCGAGCCATGGTTCCTTCTCCTTCTCGATCGGGGTTCCCGGTCGTGCCGGGCTGTTGTCGAGAAGGCTAGGAACCGGTGATGAGGTGGTCATGAGCCACCGATGAGGACTCCCTCACCCGGTCCGCCCGGCCGGTCCGCGCCTCCCAGCGCACCACCCAGTACTGCACGCCGAACGGGTCGTCGTCGAAGTCCACCACGGCTCGGTGCCGGTCGGTCAGGATCTCGCCCAGCTGTCGCAACGCGTCGAGCCCGCCGGCGAGCAGTTCCTCGCCGAGGGCGACGTCGAGCCCGGTCAGGGCAGCCGGATCGGGAGTCCTCAGGGCCTGCCCGAGAGCCGCGTCAAAGTCGGCCGACCGCTCGTCGAAGTGTCCGGGCGCCTTCTCGCTACGTCGGGCGCTGCCGTTGGCAACAACGAGGTACGACGTTCCAGGTGGTTGAGCAGTGAGGCCCCCCAGGGCAGAGCGTGTCGAAACCCCCGCGCCCTGGAGCCCTGCCTTCCCTTCCGGGGTTTCGACGACGCTCGCTGACGCTCGCTGCTCAACCACCGGGGCGAGGTCGAGGTAGCCGGCCT
>JBKJPE010000201.1:0-25634 GCA_046595185.1 Nocardioides sp. | reverse complement strand
GTCGACGCCGTCGGTGACCGCGCCGAGGTGTACGTCGACGGGGGCATCCTGTCCGGCGGCGACGTCGTCGCCGCGGTGGCCTACGGGGCCCGGGCGGCCCTGGTGGGCCGCGCCTACCTCTACGGGCTGATGGCGGGCGGGGAGCGCGGCGTGCAACGGGCGGTCGACATCCTGCGCGCGGAGCTGACCGGGACGCTGGCGCTGATGGGCGTCACGCGGGCGTCCGACCTTCGTCGTGACCATGTACGGATGCGACCCGGCTGAGATAACTTCCGGCCCATGGACGTCATCGAGTACGCCCCCACCCGTGCGCAGTACACCTACACCTTCGGTGGCGCTGCCCCCGTGATGCGGGTCGAGCCCGGTGCCGTCCTCCGACTCTGGTCCGACGACGCCTTCGGCGGTGCGCTGCGCAGCGTCGACGACCTCTCCAGCGCCAAGGTCGACCTGCGCTTCGTCAACCCGCAGACCGGACCGTTCCACGTCGAGGGCGCCGAGCCCGGGGACACCCTGGCGCTGCACCTGGTGGCGCTGGAGCCGGCGCGGGACTGGGCCGCCTCGGCCGCGATCCCGTTCTTCGGCGGGATGACCGGCACCGACCGTGTGGTCACCCTCCAGGACCCGCTGCCCGACACCACCTGGATCTACGAGCTCGACCGGGACCGCAACACCGTGGCGTTCTCGGCGCGGCACAGCGACCACCGCGTCGAGCTCCCGGTCGAGCCGATGCTCGGGACCGTGGGCGTCGCACCGGCCGGTGGGGAGGTCCGCTCCTCGCTGGTGCCCGACCGCTTCGGCGGCAACATGGACACCCCGGAGATGCGCGCCGGCTCCACCGTCTTCCTCGGCGTCAACGCCGAGGGCGCGATGTTCTCGGTCGGCGACGGGCACTACCGCCAGGGCGAGGGCGAGGCCTGCGGCACAGCCGTGGAGGGCGCGATGACCACCACGCTGATCGTCGAGCTGATCAAGGGCGGGGCTCCCGGCTGGCCCCGGGTCGAGTCCGACACCCACCTGATGACGATCGGCTCCAGCCGACCGATGGAGGACTCCTGGCGGATCGCGAACGCCGAGCTCGTGCACTGGGTGGCGCAGCTGTGCGGGCTGCACGTCATGGACGCCTATCAGCTGTGCTCCCAGATCACCCAGGTCCCGGTGGCCAACGTGGTGGACGCCAACTACAGCGTCGTGGTCAAGGCCGCGAAGGCGCTGCTCCCGGCTGCCGCCGCGTTCGGCGGCATGCACGCCGAGCTGCGGGCTCGGGCCCGCTCTCTCGGCGCCCTCTGACCTTCCACCCCACCTGCCCGTAGCACCACCTGCTCAGAGAGGCCCGAGATGGATCTGCAGCTCAGCGGCACCCGCGTCCTGGTCACCGGCGGCACCCGCGGCATCGGCCGTGCGGTCGTGCGCGCCTTCCTCGCCGAGGGTGCCCACGTCTCCTTCTGCGCGCGTGACCCTGAGGAGGTCGCCGCGACGCAGGACGCGCTGGGTGAGCACGGCACCGTCCTCGGCGCGGTCGTCGACGTCGGTGACGCACCGGCTCTGGCGTCGTGGGTGGAGCGATCGGCCGAGTCGCTGGGTGGCCTGGACGTGGTGGTCGCGAACGTCAGCGCCCTGGCCATCCCCGACACCGAGGAGAGCTGGCAGGCCAGCCTCAACGTCGACCTGATGCACACCGTGCGCCTGGTGCGGGCCGCCCTGCCCCACCTGGAGCGCAGCCGGGCCGCGTCGATCATCGCGGTGTCGAGCGTCTCCGGCCGCGAGTCGGACTTCGCCGCCGGCCCCTACGGCACGGCCAAGACCGCCATCATCGGCTACGTGCACGGGCTCGCGATGCAGCTCGCCGAGCGGGGCATCCGCGCCAACACGGTCTCGCCGGGCAACACCTACTTCGAGGGCGGGGTCTGGGCGAGCATCGAGACCGGCGACCCGACGCTCTACCAGACGGCGATGGCCCTCAACCCGACCGGTCAGATGGGCACTCCGGAGGAGGTCGCCGGTCCGGTGGTGTTCCTCGCCAGCCCTGTGGCCGGCCGGATCAGCGGCACCAACCTCGTCGTGGACGGCGCCCTCACCCGCAGCATCCAGCTGTAACCGGCCCAGGACCGTCCCGGACAGGTCGACGGCCACCCGCCGCGGGAGGAGGGTGCGGGGCCGCCGTGAGGGGCCGGAGGTCCCTGTCGGTAGGTCCTCTCGGCCGTGGTGCGTCAGCCTGCGGCCGTCGAGGTTGGGGACATGCGTACCAGCCCCCGCGAGGTCGGGACCGACGTCGCCCTGGCGACCACTCCGCTCCCCGGCAGCGTCGTCGTGGGCGTCGACGGGTCCACCTCCTCGCGGCGGGCGGTCGACTGGGCCGTGCGCCAGGCCGTCCTCGAGCACCGCCGTCTCGCCCTGGTGCACGCCGCCCACCTGGGCGCCGCCGGTGACGCCCTGTGGGCCAGCGTCCCGGGGAGCGAGCTGGGCCAGGTCGTGGCGGACCTGTCCGTGGCCGGCCGCGCGCTGCTGGCCACCACGGCCGACCGCGTCCGGCGTGACCAGCCCGGGCTCGAGGTCCAGGAGGTGCTCGGCACCGAGGACCCCCGACAGCTGCTGCTCTCCGGTGCCGCCGGCGCGGCGATGACCGTGCTCGGCTCGCGCGGCCTGGGCCCGGTACGCAGCCTCCTGCTGGGATCGGTCAGCGTCGCGGTCTCCCAGCAGGCCTCCGGGCCCGTGGTCGTCGTCCGCGAGACCGGGCCGGACACCGCCCACGGCGGGGTGGTCGTCGAGGTCGACGGGTCGGCCGACTCCCTGCCCGCCATCGAGTTCGCCTACCGCACCGCCGCGCTCCACACGATGCCGCTGACCGCCGTGCACGTCTTCTTCGACGCCGCGCACCTCGACCCCCCGGAGCACACCGTGGCCGAGGACGAGGAGGGGCTGGACGACCTGCGCGCCCTGCTCGCCGAGTCGGTGGCCGGGATGCGTGAGGCGCACCCGGAGGTCCGGGACCGGCTGGTGCTGCAGCGAGGCCTCCGGGACCGCCAGCTCGTCCGGGCGGCCGAGTCCGCCTGGCTGGTCGTGGTCGGCACCCGCCACCAGGGTCGCTTCGAGGAGTTCCTGCACGCCTCGGTCGCCGCGACCGTCGTCGAGCACGCACGCTGCGACGTGGCGGTGGTCCCGGCACTCTGACCGGGTGGTGCGTCACCTCGACGGACAGGACCGCCGCGACGGGGGGGACCGCCACCGCGTCCTCGCCGTGCTCGCCTTCCTCCACGCCTGACGGAACACCGAGCTCCGCCGGGCGGCACGACCGTCAGTGCCGGCGTACCTCGACCTTCGTGTGCATCCAGGGGTGGATCATGCACATGAACCGGTGGGTGCGCGCCGACATGTCCTGGGTCGGGATCCTCCCGGTGGCGCCCGGGAGGAGCGCGGTCTCGCGATCGCCGAAGGCCGCCGCGCAGTCAGCCGCCGGGGGTCCGACCAGGCCGAGCAGATCGTTGATCTCGGGCACGCACCCCGCGCCGAACCTCGCCACCTCGGTGAAGGTGTGGAACTCACCCCCGGTGTTGGAGATGACCAGCTGGCCTCCCTTGCGGACGTGCGTCTCCTCGGGGTGGTTGCGCCAGTGCCCGTCCGGGTCCCGGTCGAGCAGGCTCTCCAGGAGCTCGGCGAAGGTGGTGTCGCCGTCTCCGACGCACGCTCCCTCCCCCAGCGCTGCGTTGAAGGTGGCCGGGTGGCAGTCGTCCTGCATCTCGATGTGCCGGTCGCGCCGGTCCCGGGAGTCGTCGTGGGCCGCGGAGGGTGCTCCGCCGGCCGCGAGTGCGAGCGCGATCAGGACGGCGGTGCCGCCGCCCGCCGTCACCATGGTCCGTGTCATGTCAGGTGCTCCACCAGGTCTCGCGGTCCGGGTCGGACCGGTCGGGATCCACGGTCGTACGGCGGCCTTGGGAACTCCTTGCAGGCCGGCCCGACGTACGTCCCAGCCCTGCCCCACGGGTAGGTCGGGGCAGGTCACCCGTCGACGGTGAGACAACCCCGCCTCTCACCCTCGTGCTGAGGTGTGAGGCGCGTTACAGTCCCCCCACCCTCACCGCCGGGCGAGGTGGACCCGAGGAGAGATCGTGCCTGTCGTCTCGATGAAGGACATGCTGGAGCGGGCACTGGCTGACAGGTACGGGGTCGCTGCGTTCAACGTCATCGACGACCTCAGCATCGAGGCGGTGCTCGCTGCGGCGATCGAGGAGAACGCCCCCGTCATCCTCCAGACGTCGGTGAAGACCGTCCGTTCCTACGGCAGCCGGACGCTGATCGAGGTCTTCCAGGCCATGACGCGGGACGTGCCGGTGCCCGTCACGCTGCACCTCGACCACTGTCCTGATCGTGCGGTCATCACCGAGTGCCTCGACGCGGGGTGGAACTCCGTGCTCTTCGACGCGCACGAGCTCGAGGTCAGCGACAACCTCGAGCAGACGACAGAGGTCGTCGCCCAGGCCCGTGCTCGCGGCGCCCACGTCGAGGGGGAGATCGAGGGCATCCAGGGGATCGAGGACGGCCTCGGGTCGGACGAGGCCTCGGTCCGCCAGAGCCTCGAGGTGGCGGTCGACTTCATCACCCGTACCGGTGTGGACTGCTTCGCGCCGGCCATCGGGAACGCCCACGGCCAGTACACCGCGGCGCCGGTGCTGGACCACCAGCGGGTCACCGACCTGGTCGAGGCCACCGGCGTGCCGATGGCCCTGCACGGCGGCACCGGGCTGGACGACGACCAGTTCACGGACCTGATCTCCCGAGGGTGCGCCAAGGTCAACATCTCGACAGCGCTCAAGGAGACGTACATGAAGTCGGCGCTGGAGTTCCTGCACGGCGCGGAACGCGACGACAAGTGGGACCCGCCGTCCTTGTTCAACCACCAGCGTGCCGCCGTGAAGGAGATGGCCCAGCGCCACATGCGGCTCTTCGGCAGCTCGGGGCGTGCCTGGTGACGGCGCTGATCTTCGACTGCGACGGTGTGCTCGCCGACACCGAGCGGCACGGACACCTGCCGGCGTTCAACGCGACGTTCGAGGAGTACGCGCTCGGTGTCCGGTGGGACGAGGACGTCTATGCGGAGAAGCTGAGGATCGGTGGCGGCAAGGAGCGGATGGCCTCGCTGTTCGCCGACCCGGAGTTCGTGCGGAAGGCCGGGGTGCCCGTCGACGAGGACGAGCGCAAGGAGCTGCTCGCCCAGTGGCACCGGAGCAAGACGGCGTGGTTCAAGCAGCTCGTGGCCGACGGCAGCATCCCACCCAGGCCCGGCATCTCGAGGGTCGTCCGGGCCGCCCTCGACGCCGGCTGGACCGTTGCGGTCGCCTCCACGTCGGCCGAGGAGTCGGTCCGCGCCGTCCTCCAGCACGCCGTCGGCGCGCAGACCGCCGAGCAGGTCCCGATCTTCGCCGGCGACGTGGTGTCGGCGAAGAAGCCGAGCCCGGCGATCTACCAGCTCGCTCTCGAGCGCCTCGGCCTCGACACCGCTGACACGCTGGTCGTCGAGGACTCCCGCAACGGGCTGCTGGCGGCGACCGCGGCCGGGCTGGCCTGCGTGGTGACGGTCAACGGGTACACCCGCGACGAGCCGTCCGACGAAGCCGTGCTGGTGGTCTCGGAGCTCGGCGACCCGGAACGTCCGCCGATCGAGGTGATCGCGAACCGTGGCCCGGCGCGTCCGGGTCACCACGTCACGCTGGACGACCTCGAGGCCTGCCTGGGAGCTGGTCCCCCACCGCCGCAGATGTCAGAGACACATCAGGTCAGCGATCCCACCCCTGGAGGTGCCGTGTGAGCAGCAGTACGCAGACCCAGCTCGATCTGGTCGTCCGCACGATGGCCCAGACGGCCGTCGACAACGAGAAGTACTTCGGCGACCTGGACGCCGTGGTCGGCGACGGCGACTTCGGGTACTCGATGGCGCGCGGCTTCGAGAAGGTCCGCGAAGGGTGGGACGACGTGGACCGGACCGACGTCGCGACCTTCCTGAAGAAGATCGGGATGATCGTGACCTCACGCATCGGCGGCACGTCGGGTCCGATCTGGGGCACCGCCTTCATGCGGGCCGGTGGCGCCGCCGGGGCGACCGACGAGCTCAGCGGCGAGCAGGTCGTGGCGATGCTGCGGGCTGCGGCCGAGGGCATCAAGGCCCGCGGCCAGTCCGACGTCGGCGACAAGACGCTGCTCGACGCGCTGGTCCCGATGACCGACCGGATCGAGCAGGAGCTCGAGTCCGGAGCCTCGACGCAGGAGGTGTACGCCGCGGCGGCGAGCGCCGCACGGGAAGCAGCCGAGGCGACGAGCGACATGGTCGCCAGACGAGGTCGCGCGTCCTACACGGGCGATCGCAGCCGGGGATCAGTCGACGCCGGGGCCATGGGCCTCGCCGTCATGGTCGAACGGATCAACGAGGCAACGAAGACAGAAGGAGCGTCATGAAGAAGTTCATCAACGACCCCCAGCAGTTCGTCCCGGAGATGCTCGAGGGCATCGCCCTGGCCAACCCGGACACGCTGTCCTACGTCCCCGAGTACAACCTGCTCATGCGCGCGGACTCCCCGAGCGACGACCGCGTGTCGATCGTGCAGGGATCCGGCTCCGGTCACGAGCCGGCGCACGTGATGATCGTCGGCAAGGGGATGCTCGACGCGGCGTGCCCCGGCGACGTCTTCGCGGCGCCGCCCATGGACTACGTCTACGAGACCACCAAGAGGCTGGCCTCGGCCAAGGGCGTCCTGCTGCTCGTCAACAACTACACGGGCGACCGGATGGCCTTCGACATGGGCAGGGAGATGGCCGAGGCCGACGGCATCAGGGTGGAGATCCTGACGATCAACGACGACGTCGCCGTCAAGGACTCCACCTTCACCGTCGGGCGACGTGGGGTCGCCGGCAACTTCTTCGTCATCAAGGCCGTCGGTGCGGCAGCCGCCCAGGGCACGGAGCTCGACGAGATCGTCCGGATCGGGCGCAAGGTCAACGACGTCACCCGCACCATGGGTGTCGCGCTGACCGCCTGCACCCCGCCGGCGAAGGGTTCCCCGTTGTTCGACCTCGGTGACGACGAGATCGAGATCGGCGTGGGCATCCACGGCGAGCCCGGCCGCGAGCGCGGCACGATGACCAACGCCGACGCCATCGCCGACACCCTGCTCGACGCCGTCGTCACCGACCTGCCGTACGAGAGCGGCGACAACGTCGCCCTCATGATCAACGGCCTCGGGGGCACCCCGATCAGTGAGCTCTACATCCTCTTCCGCCGGGCCCACCAGCAGCTCGCCGAGCGCGGCATCACCGTGACCAGGAGCTACGTCAACGAGTACTGCACGTCGCTCGACATGGCCGGCGCCTCCCTCACCCTGGTCAAGCTCGACGACGAGATCGACGCCCTCCTCGGCGCTCCGGCCGAGGTGCCGATCCGGGTCTTCTGATGGTGCCGAGGCACCCCGAACCGACCCGTTGTCCCAGCAACCCATTCTCAGACGGAGGACCCCATGAGTAGGAACATCACCCTCGACCAGGCCAGCGCCATCATCGAGGCCTGCAAGGCCGAGGCCGACACCGTAGGGCAGCCGATGAACATCGCCGTGGTCGACGACGGCGGCAACCTCGTCGCCTTCGCCGCGATGGACGACACGAAGCTGATCGGCGCCGACATCTCGCAGAAGAAGGCGCTCACGGCCGTGTACTTCCAGATGGACACCAAGGACCTGGCTCCGCTCGTCCAGCCGGGCGAGCCGTTGTTCGGCATCGAGTCGACCTCCCAGGGCCGCCTCGTCGTCTTCGGCGGCGGCGTCCTCCTGCACACCTCCGACGGCGGCGTCGCCGGTGGTGTGGGCGTCAGTGCGGGCACGGTCGACCAGGACCACCAGGTCGCTGCGGCAGGGGCCCGGGCTTTCTCCGGCTGACCCGGCCCAGGGCGGGTGGGACGTCGCGGGGTCGCTCCCGCGGGGCCACTCGCTCGTAGCCGTCGGCTCGGGACGAGCGAGTCCCGGGCCGACGGCCCACCGCTCAGGTGCCAGGCGGGGCGAAGAACTCGAGCGCGATCCCGTCGGGGTCGCGGAACGAGACGCCGGAGCCGTAGTGCTGGTCGTCGACACCGCTGTGCGCGATGCCCAGCTCGTCGAGCCGGGAGGCCCACTGCTCGAGCTCGGCTCGTGTCGCGCAGCTGAAGGCGAGGTGGTCGAGCCCGACGCTGGCCTCGTCGAAGGACGCTCCGCCGGCGGCGCGATGGGTGTGGATGCCGAAGAGCTGGCCTCCGGGCAGCGCCCAGACGGAGTGGTGGTAGGAGCCTTTCTCCTCGTCCTCGTCGAGGACCGGATCGGAACCGATCAGAGCGGTGTACCACTGCGTGCTGCGAGCAAGGTCACTGACAGTCACTGCGACGTGCGAGATCGACGGGAAACCAGGCATGGCGAGCCTTACGGTCGAAGGAAGTGTCCCTCCCCAGTTTCGTCGGCGGATCCCGACGCCGCACCACCCGATCAGTCAGGTGGTGCGCCTACCAGCACCGTCGGACTCGTCGCCCGCTCAAGGGCGGCGTCCGTCACCAGCGGTGACCCGACCGGCTCCCCGTCCTCATCGGGCGCCTGCCTGACCGTGGTCGCGCTCGCCCTCGACGTGCCACAGGCTCGTCCTCCAGGCCCCAACTCGGAAAGCACCCGCCACGACACCCAGTGACGTGTCCGGGACCGACAGCCGGAGCGGTTCGTCCTGTGCGGCGCCGCAGGGTCGTCGACGGTTCGGACCAACGGCACGTCGGGGCGGTGTCACAACCGGGCCCGCTGCTGCTGGACGGCGAGCACCGCGCACAGCGCGGCCAGGACCGCCAGCACAGGAGCTGCCGAGACCCGCTCGGCGAGCGTGGTGATCATCAGCGGGAATCCGAAGCCGATGTAGGCGGTGGCGTAGAAGGCGGCCGACACGGTGCCCAACCGCCCTTCGCTTGCCAGCGCGGGTAGCCGCGAGACCCCGCTGGCGAGCGCGAGACCTCCGCCGGCCCCGAGCACGACCGACGCCGGGACGACCACCAGCAGGAGCGCGGGCACGGCGGCCGCGAGCGCCGTGCCGCCGAAGCCGACCACTCCGCAGGCGGCCGCGATCGGCGCGGTGTCCGGCCCGAGGCGACCCTGGAGCGGTGCGGCCAGCGCTCCGGCGCCGAGGGCGAGGCCGGCCATCAGCCCGGTCAGCGCCACCGGCGCGACTGGGAATCCGACGAGGACCGGTACAGCAGCGATCGTGCTCGCCGGGAAGGCGTAGACACAGACCGCGAGCGGGGCGACGACGAGCAGGCCGGTGCGCCGCGCGCCGGGCCGGAACGCTCCACCGGAAGAGGCACCGTCGGTTGTTGGCTGCCGGATCAGCGACTCGGCCACCGACCAGGAGGCCAGGAGTGCCACCAGCAGGACGAGCACGTGCAGCAGGTAGGGCAGGACCAGGGGCCACGGTCCCCACTGGCCGATCAGGCCTGCGTAGACCGGTCCGATCGCGAAGCCTCCCGTCATGGCGACCGCGGCCGTGCGAGGGCCAGCGGGGTTCCCGCGTCGCGAGGCCGTCTCCACCAGCCAGGCGCTGCCGACGCTGAACACCGTTCCCGCGGCGGCCCCCTGCAGGAACCGGACCACGTAGAGGAGAGGCTCGCTGTCGGTCGCGAGGATGAAGAGTGCCGAAGCGGCGGCTGCGCAGATCGCTCCCGGCAGGACGACCCGGCGGCGTCCGAGCTGGTGGGCTGCGCGACCCGCGACCGCCAGCGCGAGCATCAGGCCCAGGGCGTAGATGCCGAAGATCGCGGTCAGGGACGCATCTGTCATCGCGAGGCGATCACGGTAGACCAGGAGCAGGGGTGTGGGGACGTTGGTCCCGATGGCCACCGCGAGCAGCAGTAGCGCGATCCGTCGGTCCGGGCTCCAGGTCACAGGGCGCAGCCTGGCACGCGCGCCGGGCGCCAACCCGACGACGTCATCGTCGTGGCCGTCGAGGAGGCCCTGCGTGCGGCGTCCGTGTGCCCCAGCGGGTGATCGACTCGATCGCTCACACCGACGGTCGGGGTCCTCGCGGGACGGCAGTCAGCGGCCTGATCACGCGGACCTGATCGGCAGTCGACCCGGCCGATCACGTAGGGGGCTCGACCACCACGCCGACCACGGCGTCGTCGAAGTCAGGCTCGGCGGCGAGGGTGGCCACGAGGCCGGCCGGCGACTCCAGGCCGCGGCGCGGGGCCCCATGGGGGTCCAGGCGACGTCGCCCACGCGATCGACCCTCCAGTATCCCGTGGTCTAGCCCTGGAGGGGCACAGCGACCCGGTCGACCGCGGGCGGGTAGCTGGCGTACCAGGGAGGGCCTGCTCGTCCAGATCGGCCGCCGTGACGGCGTACTGCGGGTAGAGCGAGTGCTCTCACTCGCCCGCTCGCCCGGTCGGGCAGGCCGCACGTGGGCAGCTCCCGCGAGCGCCAGGTGAACTGAGTGGGCCGGTCGCGTCGTCCGGCCCGGAGCGGCCCCAGGCGATCGCCCACGCAGGCGCCTCGGCGGGAGCTGTGCCCCGTCAGAACGACAGCGATGTGGCGCCGTCGGCGAGCAGCTTCACCAGTGATGCGCCGCCGACGATCTTCGCCCCCTCGATGAGGTCTCCCTCGCCGATACCGCGCTTCTTGGCGCACGGGCTGCAGACCAGGAAGGTTCCTCCTGCCTCGACATAGTCAGCGACCAGCTGCGAGAGGGGGGCGAATCCCTCCTCGTGAAGGTCGTCGGCGACACCGCGAGCGGCCAGTCTGGTCCCCTCCGAGGACAGGAAGACCGTGGTCACCTGACTCGAGGCGACCGAGGCCCCAGCCACGACCATGGCGACACTGGTGCGGTCGACGTCGTCCAGCGAATGCGTCAGGTTGATCACGAGGCCGTTCATACGGGTTCCTCTCCTTGGTGTGAACGTGCTGCCTCGGGGTCGAGGCGCCACGGGTGGATCTGGTCGGTCTGGGCGGCGTGGGTGACCGTCTCGATGTCGTAGTAGGAGCGTTGCGCGGCGTCGGTTCCCCGACCTCGGTAGCGGTGCCCCGTCAGGTGACACCAGGCCGGGAGGTCGAGCGGCGCGGCGGGGTCGCTCGCCAGGAGCCGGATCCGACTCCCCGGCGGGAGCTGCCGGGCCCGAGCCGCGAGGACGAGCAGCAGCTCCCCGCAGGCTCGATCACCACCGTCGACGACCTGAGGACCCGGACCAGAACCCAGTTCCGCGGCTCGTTGCCCGTCCACGTCCACGTCGGCAGTCTCGCACGAACGAGCCCTCGCGGCACGCCCCCCCACATGGCACGGCCGCGGCCCAGCACGACCGCGTCACCGAGCGTCGCGCTGGTGACTGGGTCCGGGAGCTCCACGGCGGCGCGGTCGTGGCCCGAGACGGCCGTGGCTGATCGATGGACGCCGAGATCGGATCCGTCGGCCGTGTCGTTCCTCGGGCGCCGACCGGTCGGGCTCTGCCCCGGTCCATGGGCGGGCAGGCGGGCAGGGCGATCGCGATCGCGCCGGCCAGGGCGACGTCCGCGATGAAGACGCGGACCGAGAGCGTGTCCCACGAGAGGGTCCGGGCTACGGCTCACACCCTCAGACGGCATCGGGGTGGACGGCCTGGTCGAGTGCCCAGGCCGCGTTGACCAGGCCGATGTGGCTGAAGGCCTGCGGGAAGTTGCCGAGCAGCTCGCCGGTGGTCGAATCGACCTCCTCGGCCAGCAGACCGACGTCGTTGACGTAGCTCGCCGCACGCTCGAACACCTCGGCGCCCTCCGCGGTCCGTCCGGCCAGGGCGAGGGCGTGCGCGAGCCAGAAGGTGCACAGCAGGAAGGTGCCCTCCTGACCCTCGAGCCCGTCCACCCCGGATCCCGTGTGATAGCGGTGGACCAGGCCGCGGTGGTCGGTGAGCTGGTCCCGCACGGCGTCGATCGACGAGATCACCCTCGGGTCGTCGGCGGGCAGGAAGCCGACGATGGGCAGGAGCAGGGCCGTGGCGTCGAGGTCGGTGCTGTCGAAGGACTGGGTGAACGCACCGAGGTCTGTGTTCCAGCCACGGGTCTCGACGGCGGTTCGGACCTCCTCGGCGGCTGCTCTCCAGGCGGGGAGACGGCTCTCGGCGTCGAGCAGGTCGGCCAACCCGATCGCACGGTCCAGGGCGACCCAGCACATGACCTTCGAGTGGACGAAGTGGCGCGGCTCTCCGCGGACCTCCCAGATGCCGTTGTCGGGTTGGTGCCATCGCGCTGCGGCCGAGTCGGCGAGGCCGACCAGGAAGTCACGGGTCGGCACGCTCAAGGCGCCCATCTGGTCGCGGAGCTGGGCGGCTGCATCCAGTAGCTCGCCGTACACGTCGAGCTGTGGTTGGTCCCAGGCGCCATTGCCCACGCGGACCGGGGTGCTGCCCCGCCAGCCCGCGAGGTGAGGCAGGGTGCGTTCGGAGAGGTCGTGCTCGCCACCGATCCCGAACATGATCTGCAGTGGGCGGTCGATGACCGAGCCTGCGGCCGCGCTGGCCATGAAGTCGAAGAACTCGTACGCCTCGTCGGGGCAGGCAGCGACCCACAGTGCCTGCATCGTCATGCTCGCGTCACGGACCCAGGAGTAGCGGTAGTCCCAGTTCCGCTCACCGCCGACCTGCTCGGGGAGGGAGGTGGTGGCCGCGGCCACGATCGCCCCGGTGGGCTGGTAGCTGAGCGCCTGCAGCACGCGACCTGACTGGTGCACGAGGTCGCACCACCGGCCCTGGTAGCCCTGGTGGAGCTCCGACCACTCCTGCCAGCCGGACACGGTCTGGCCGATGGCGGCGGAGATCTCCGAGCCGGTGCGTGTCGCCGGCTTGGCCGCGCCGAGTGCTGAGTACTGCAGTGCGAAGCAGGCGCGCTCGCCGGACCTGAGCTCGAAGCGGGCGTGGCACTCGTCCCGCTCCACCTGGAGGTCGACAGTGCTCGACAGCGTCAGTCGCGCCGAGCCACCGGTGCTCACGACCCCGCCGTCGACCGCGGTCGTGGTCGGCGAGATCAGGCCGTACTCGGGGCGGGGTCGGAACGACATGGTGGCGACCACGTGGCCGCTGGTGCAGGTCACGGTCCGGGCCAGCAGATGGGGCGCGTGCTCACCGAGCGCATGAGGGTCCTCGGTGTCCCCGAGGACCAGCGCGTCCAGCAGCTCCAGGGTCCCGGTGGAGGTGTGGAAGGTGGTGAGCAGCGCCATGCTGGCGGCGACGTACCTGCGCTCGGTCTGCGAGTCGCCGTCGGGACGGACCGACCAGTGCCCGGCCTGGTCGTCGAGGATGCGCGCAAAGATCGCGGGACTGTCGAATCGAGGCATGCACAGCCAGTCGACCGAGCCGGCGGAGGTGACCAGGGCGGCGGAGTGCCGGTCCGAGAGCAGCGCGTGCTCGCCGATCGGGAGCGAGGTCATGGCGACGCCGCGGGCGTCGCGACCTCGGCCGTCATCGGGCGGGTGTCGTCGGTGGCCAGGGTGGTGCGCACGTCGACCTCGGAGTGCAGGGTCCGGTGCACGGGGCACCGGTCCGCGATGTCGAGAAGTCGCCGGCGCTGTTCGGCGTCCAGGGCGCCAGTCAGCCGGACCACCCGATCGATGCGGTCGAGCTGGCCGGACGCGGTCTCGCAGTCCTCGCAGTCCTTGGCGTGGATCCGGGAGTGGCGCAAGGTGACGGTGACGCTGTCCAGTGGCCACTTCTTGCGTGACGCGTACATGCGCAGGGTCATCGAGGTGCAGGCCCCGAGGCCGGCAAGCAGCAGGTCGTACGGCGTCGGGCCGGTGTCGTGCCCGACGGGCGCCGGTTCGTCGGCATTGAGGTGGTGGCGGCCGGAGGTGATGCGTTGGCCGTACGGGCCTCGACCGTTCTCGGACACGACCACCACCCCCTGCCCGGCCCCTTCGGCCGAGGGGGCCGCGGCCTCGGAGGGCGGGGGGGCGCCCTCGCCGACGTACCTGCTTGCCCAGGCCGCCAGCATCGAGGCAGCGAAGCGGGCGTCGGCGGCTCGGGTGAGCAGGTGGTCGGCGCCGTCGAGCGACACGAACGACTTGGGGTGCCGGGCGGCGTCGAAGATGCTGCGGGCGTTGTCGATGCCCACCGTCTCGTCGGACGGGGAGTGCATCACCAGGAGCGCCGCACTCAGACCGCGGATCCTGTCCGACTGGGGTTGATCGGAGATGTCGTCCAGGAACTGTCTCCGGATGCGGAACGGCCGCTCCGCCAGCCAGATCTCTGCCTCACCAGCTTCCTCGATCTCCCGGCGGCTCTCCCCGATCAGCTGCAGCAGGTGCTCGGTGCCGGCGGGCGCCCCGATGGTGACGACGGCGCGCGTCTCAGGAAGGTGTGCTGCGACCGCGAGGGCGGCGGCACCGCCGAGGGAGTGCCCGACGAGGATCCTGGGAGCCGTGTGGTGGTCGCGCAGGTAGTCCGCCGCGCTGACCAGGTCGGCCACGTTCGAGGTGAAGTTGGTGTTGGCGAAGTCGCCGCCGGAGCCGCCGAGACCGGTGAAGTCGAAGCGCAGCACAGCGATGCCGTGCCCCGTCAGCGCCTGCGCGATCCTCGACGCGGCCAGCACGTCCTTGCTGCACGTGAAGCAGTGCGCGAAGAGCGCGAACGCCAGCGGCTGGGCGTCCGGCATGTCGAGCCGGCCCGCCAGCGGGCTGCCGGCCGAGCCCGGGAAGGTGACCTTCTCACTGCGCATGCCCTGATCTTCCTTTCAGCGACGGGAGGATCCTACGGCTGGGAGGGGGAACTCGGAGGTGGACACCATCATGGCCCAGCTCGCGTCATCGTCCTGCTGAAGCTCAGGCGCCCACAGCTGCCAGCAGTCCGTCGACGTCCTGGCCGCACGGTGGGCACCCCGCGAGGTGCGCCGAGACACCGGGCAGCTGTTCCTCGGGGTCCTTGCCCTCGAGGACCAGCTCGACGAACAGGTCCAGCACCTCGATGACGTGGTCGCAGCCGACGTCCGCCGGGTCGATGCGCAGCAGCATCAGCACCTTGTCCCTCCCGTTCACGACCCGACCTCCTCCTCGGTGACCAAGCCCTGAGCCACCAGGTGGTGGCGCAGCTTGCGGCGTACGTCGTACATGCACTTGTACACGGCGTTGCGCGAGAGGCCGAGATCGTAGGTCAGGGCGTCCAGCGGGACCCCCGCCACGACGATGGCCTCGAAGACGTAGCGCTGGTGGGCGGTGAGCTCGGTGCGCACAGTCTCGTGGATCGCGGCGAGCAGCTCGCTGGCCGCGTGGACGTCGGAGGGGCCGTCGGCCCACCGGCCCGGCAGACGCTCCCACTGCTCCTCGTCGAGCACGACCCCCTCACGGCGCCAGTGGTGCCGACCGATCTTGCTCGACACCTCCAGGATCGCGAACTTGCAGGCCCAGGTGGTGAACCGGCTACGGCCGGCGTAGTCGCAGCGCCGACGCAGCACCGAGACCACCGCGTCGTCGGCTGCCTGCTGGGCGAGGTCGTCGAGCTCGACGCCATGCAGGCCGTGGATGCCGGCGCGGCGGGCAACCTCCGAGCGCGCGACGCGCAGCAGCAGGCCGTGCAGGCGAAGCACGGTGTCGTCGTGCGCAGCTCCGACGGCGCTCAGCCCTGCGAGCCATCGTCGCGAGTCGTCGTCGAGGGTGACGGCACCTGAGGCGTCTTCTCCGGCGGCCCCCACCCCGCCACCGTAGCCTGCCCGGGGTCCACGCCACCGGTTCCGAGGACCGCGGGACCGGTCGCGCTGCGACCGGCCCGCCACCGCGCCAGACCCAGCATCAGACCGACTATCACCGCCACCAGCGCGAACACCGCTGTCGTGACCAGCACCATCTCCATGCTCATCTGCACGTCCATCTCGTCTCCTCGGCTCGCGTGGCCCGTCGGTGCGGGTCCTCAAGGGTTTAGTGGCACCGGGCGGCCGGTTCTCACCGATGCGTGCCGACCCCATCCGATCGGTGCGCGCGGCCATGGGGTCAGCACTCGGCCCGGGACAACCTTCGTCCGGCTACTGCGACTGGCCGAGATCACGCCGGCGGCGATCCCGGGAACGCGATCGCGAGCAGTCCGGCCGGTGCGGATGCGTCGTGTGCCGTCCCGACGAGCACTCGGCCGGGACCGGACGGGCCAGGGAGAAGGCCGGTCCTACTCCCGGCGCAGCGCAGGCCGGAGGCTGTCGAGCACCGCCTCGTCCTCGATCGTCGAAGGGACGCGTGCCTCCTGGCCGTCGGCGATCTCGCGCATGGTCTTGCGCAGGATCTTGCCCGACCGTGTCTTCGGCAGCCCGCCGACGACGGTCACGTCCTTGAACGCCGCCACCGCGCCGATCTCGTCGCGCACCATCGCCACGAGCTCACCGGCGATCGTGTCCGGGTCGGCCTCGACCCCGGACTTCAGCACCACGAATCCTCTCGGCAGCTGCCCCTTCATCGGATCCGCGGCACCGATGACGGCGCACTCCGCGATGGCAGGGTGGCGGGAGATCACCGCCTCCATGGACCCGGTGGAGAGGCGGTGGCCGGCGACGTTGATGACGTCGTCGGTGCGGCCCATCACATACAGGTAGCCGTCCTCGTCGACGTACCCGCCGTCACCCGAGAGGTAGTAGCCCTCGAACGCAGCCAGGTAGGACGACACGTACCGGTCATCGTCGCGCCACAGGGTCGGCAGGGTGCCCGGCGGCATCGGGAGCCCGATGCAGATAGCCCCTTCGGCGCCCGCCGGCACCTCCTCGCCCTTCTCGTCGAGCACCCGGACGTCGTACCCGGGGACGGGGACGCTCGGGGAGCCCGCCTTGAGCTCCATCGGGTCGAGGCCGCGCAGGTTGGACGCGATGGGCCAGCCGGTCTCGGTCTGCCACCAGTTGTCGACGACCGGCACCCCCAGCCTCTCGGTCGCCCAGGCGTAGGTGTCCGGGTCGAGACGTTCGCCGGCGAGGAACAACGTCCGCAGCGAGGAGATGTCGTGGCCGGGGAGGAGCTTGCCCTCCGGGTCCTCCTTCTTGATCGCCCGGACCGCGGTCGGTGCGGTGAAGAGCGCCGTCACGCCGTGCTCGGCGATCACACGCCAGAAGGCACCGGCGTCGGGGGTCCCGACCGGCTTCCCCTCGTACATGAGCGAGGTCGCCCCTGAGAGCAACGGTGCGTAGACGATGTAGCTGTGCCCGACCACCCATCCGACGTCGGACGCGGTCCACCAGACGTCGCCGGCGCCGATGTCGAAGATGTTGGGCATCGACCAGGCGAGGGCGACCGCGTGCCCGCCGTTGTCGCGGACGATCCCCTTGGGCTTACCGGTGGTGCCTGAGGTGTAGAGGATGTACAGCGGGTCGGTCGCGGCGACCTCCACGCACGGCGCCGGATCCTGCGCGCCGACCTCCATCGCCGTGTCCCAGTCGACGTCCCGCGGCTCCGAGAGGTCGGCGCGCACCTGTGGCCGCTGCAGGACGACGCAGGTGCCGGGCTCGTGCGTGGCGAGCGCCATCGCCCGGTCGATCATCGGCTTGTACTCGACCACCCGACTCGGCTCGATGCCGCAGGAGGCGGTGACGAGCACCTTCGGCTGTGCGTCGTCGATGCGTACGGCGAGCTCGTGCGGGGCGAACCCGCCGAACACGACCGAGTGGATCGCGCCGAGCCGGGCACACGCGAGCATCGCGACCACCGCCTCGGGCACCATCGGCATGTAGATGATGACCCGGTCACCCTTCTCCACACCGAAGCCCCGTAGGGCTCCTGCGAAGCCCGCGACCTGCTCCAGCAGCTCGCCGTAGCTCAGGGAGCGCTTCGAGTCGGTCACGGGGCTGTCGTAGAGCAGCGCCGTGCGATCGCCGTGGCCAGCCGCCACGTGCCGGTCCAGGGCGTTGTAGCAGGTGTTGAGGGTCCCGTCCGGGAACCAGCGGTAGAACGGGGGGTTCGACCGGTCCAGGATCGTCTGCGGTGGGCGGATCCAGTCGATCAGCCCCGCCTGCTCAGCCCAGTAGCCGTCGGGGTCGTTGATGCTGCGGTCGTGTTCCTCGCGATAGCCCACGCCCCCATCTTGGTGACCGGACCCTCCCCGTGCCAGGGGCCGGGTCAAACTAGTGGCGCGGACTTCGAGACGGGGCCTCGACGAACCGGAGGATTCTGCGCCGGATCGCTCGGCGTTCCACCATCGCGACCAGACCACGACGGGGTTCGAGGTCCCCCCGGACCGGAGAGGCATCGACAACGAGGATCGAGGTGCCAGAGGAGCGGAAGAAGCATGACCGGGAGTTCCGTGAGGGAGCTGCTCTGGTCGTGGAGCCCGGGACACGGGTGTTCTTCGCTGACCCACACTCGCTTCGTGGTCCAGGCGATCTCCCGCACCGCGTGGACGACGTGGGCATCGGACACGGTCCTGGGTGCCACCGTACGACCGGCGTGCACCCGGTGGGTTCGCGCGGCGATCTGGCAGCCCTGCTCACGCAGGACCCGACAGATCGGCTCGACCGCGTTGTCCTGGCTCCCCATGGTGTCGGTGACACCCCTCATCAACGGTTGCGGGGGTCGAGTTCTCCCACGAAGAAAACCGTCGCCCGCGCAGCTTCTCGACGTCCTCGCGCAACCGCCGGTTCTCCGTCTTGAGCGTGATCTCAGCCACCTCCTGAGCGAGGGGTCCTCGCCCTGGCGGTCATGGGCCAGTCGAACAGCTTCGGGCCCAGAGCTCGTCGCCCCGCGATGCTGCCTAGGCTTGGGGCGTGGCTATTCGTCGACCGGCGCCAGGGCTCGCTCAGTCGATGTGCGTCTCCGCGCCGGACCCGGCATCATCCAGGCCGCACGGTTGGTCGCCCTGGCGGACGGTAGTCGCGTTCGGAGCTGTCAGCCTCGCGGGCGACATGGTCTACGAAGGCATGCGCTCGATCGCTGGGCCGTTCCTCGGGAGTCTGGGAGCCTCGGCACTGCTGGTCGGGCTCATCACCGGAGCCGGCGAGGCCATGGCGCTCCTCCTGCGGTTGTTCTCCGGCCCACTCGCGGATCGCAGCGGCCGCTACTGGTCGCTCACGATTCTCGGATATGCGATGACGGCCGTCTGCGTCCCCCTGTTGGCGGTAGCACCGTTCGTGGGCAGCGTTGGTCTCGCCCTGGCTGCCATTCTCATCCTGCTCGAGCGCGCCGGGAAGGCCATCCGGAGCCCGTCGAAGTCGGCCTTGCTCGCACGCGTCGCAGTCTCGGTGGGCCGCGGCCGCGGGTTCGCCGTACACAAGGCACTGGACCAGGTCGGTGCGTTCGCGGGTCCGCTCGTGGTCGCCGGGGTCCTCGCCCTCGCCGGAGCCCAGTGGCCAGCCTTCGCGGTGCTGGCCATCCCGGGCGCGGCGTGCATGCTGCTCCTGTTCACCCTCAAACGCCACGCGGGCGACGCCCCTGATGACGACGACAACGCCGACGCCGCGTCGGCCCAGGTGAGCACCATCGTCGAGCCACGTGCCCTGCCAACCCACTTCTATGCATTCGCCGCCTCGTGTGCGCTCGGCACGCTGGGGTTGATGACGTTCGGAGTCATCTCGTACCACCTCGTCGACGCCGGACTGGTTACGACGGCCGTGGTGCCTCTCCTGTACGCCGCAGCGATGGCGACCGAGGCGGTGGCAGCCGTGGCCACCGGGTTCGCCTACGACCGCTGGGGCGCCCCGATCCTGTACTCACTCCCGGCCCTGATCGTCGCCGTCCCCGCGCTCGCCCTCTCCAACGCCTGGTCCCTCGTCCTGACCGGTGTCCTCATCTGGGGTGCCGTGACCGGCGTCCAGGACTCGACCGTCAAAGCCCTGGTCGCGGACCTGGTCCCCCAACGCCGACTCGCTACCGCCTACGGCGTCTTCGCGGCTTTCCAGGGCGTGGCAGCACTGGCCGGCGGGACACTGGCCGGCGGCCTGTACGCCGACCATCGCACCCTGCTCATCGCCTGTGTGGCACTGGCGCAGATCCTCTCCGCATTCCTCCTGATGGTTGCACTGCGACGTCGCACTGCTCACACGCCGGGCTGACCACGAGCGCACAGCTCGCAGCTCGCAGTTCACAGCTCCTCCCCAGGTAAGGCGAAACCGGCCGGCCGGCCGCGCTGCCCTCACTGGCGTCCGGCGTCCGGCGTCCGGCGTCCGGCGTCCGGCGTCCGGCGTCCGGCGTCTCAGGTCTGGAACGGGGGCCCGCAGGCACTGCTGGAAGCCGCGGTCATGTTTCCTTCATGTTCGGCTCCTAGCGTCGATGACATGGACGACAGACTGGCCGTTGACGCTCAAGGCGTGACCAAGACCTACGGGTCCCTACGTGCGGTCGACGACATCTCGGTCCGCGTGGCGGCGGGCGAGGTCTACGGCGTCCTCGGCCCCAACGGTGCTGGCAAGACGACGTTCCTGCGGATGCTCTTCGGGCTGATCCGTCCCGACGCCGGCACCATCCGGGTCTTCGGCAGGACGTGGGAGGGCTCCGGTGTCGGAGTGCTGGACGGAGTAGCGGGCTTCATCGAGAGCCCTCGATTTTACCCCTACCTCACCGGCCGACAGAACCTGGAGGGCCTCGCGCTGCTCGACGGCGGAACCCCGGCCGGCCTGCTCGACGAGGTGCTTGACGTCGTGGAGATGTCGGACCGCGCCGATCAGAAAGTGGGCGGCTACTCCTACGGCATGCGCCAACGCCTCGGCGTGGCCGCCAGCCTGTTGCGCGAGCCGCGCCTGCTCGTCCTCGACGAGCCTGCCAACGGACTCGACCCCGCGGGCATCCGCGACATGCGCGCCCTCGTGAAGCGGCTCGCCGCCCGCGGTTTGACGGTGCTCCTCAGCTCCCACGACATGGAGGAGGTCGAGGAGATCTGCGACAACGTCACGATCATGACACGCGGCACGGTCGCCTTCCACGGCACCATCGCCCAGCTGCGGACGATGGCCCCCGATCCCGGCCACGTACTGGCCACTACCGACGACCTGCGCGCGCTCGAGCTCGCCGAAGGCCGGTTCGCGATCACGGTGACGCGCGACCCGGACGCTGCACTCATCGTGACCGGCGCGCCACCCGCTGTGTCGTCCTACGTCGGCTCTCTCGTGGCTGCCGACATCGGCCTCCTCGCCTTCACCCCCACCCGGACCCCGCTGGAGGCCCTGTTCTTCATGCTCACCGACGACCCCACCCACCAGTCCCTGGACCGCCCCGCACAGCTGCAGGACGCACTCCTAGGACCTACCCGATGACCGCCGTGCAGACGACCCCCGCCCGCAGGGCCGCGCCCGACCACGTCGCCCGCCGCCGCCCCGGGCTTCTTGTAGCGCTGCGATGGGAGGTCCGCAAGCTGCGGGCCCAGTACCGCACCCTCGCCGTCCTCCTTGTCGCCGCTCTGGCCCCCGTCGCGATCGTGGTGGTCATCCACGGGCAGTCCCGCCCCCCGAAAGACACCCTGTTCGGCCGCTTCGCCATCGACAACGGGTTCGCACTCTCGCTACTCGTTCTCGGCTTCGCCTCGCAGTGGGTCCTGCCCCTGCTGACAGCCATCGTCGCCGGCGACGTCTTCGCCAGCGAGGACCAGCACGGCACCTGGAAGACCGTGCTGACCCGCTCGACGAGCCGCAGCCGTCTCTTCTGGGCCAAGACCATCACTGCCGGCGCCTTCGCCACCCTCGTGCTCGCCCTGCTCGCGGCCTCTACGATCGCGTCGAGCTGGGTGATCGTCGGGCACCAACCGCTGATCGGGCTCTCAGGCCAGACCATCCCTGCCCACACTGCCCTGCAGCTGGTGGCCGTTAGCTGGGTGACGATGCTCCCCCCGATGCTCGCGTTCACCTGCCTGGCGATCCTGCTCTCCGTCTGGTCGCGCAACCCCGCCGTCGGCATCGCAGCCCCCGTCGTCCTTGGAATGGTCATGCAGCTGGTCGGTGCGCTCGGAGGCGTGGAGGCGATCCGCCCGTTGCTGGTGACCACGTCGTTCGAGGCCTGGCACGGCCTCCTCACCGAACCCCGCTTCTCCGGGCCCCTCGTCGAGGGCCTGCTCGTCAGTGGAGGCTGGTGCGTCGCCTCGCTCGCTACCGCCTTCGTCCTGCTCCGCCGTCGCGACATCACCGGAGGCTGACCACCATGCGCCGCATCGTCCTCGTAGCCCTCATCGCCCTGATCGCCGCAGTCGCCCTCGGCTCAGCCGTCGCCGCCGGCGGCCATGGCAGCACCGTCACGCGCGCCCGCCTCGAGCGCTCCCTCCCGGCCACCTTCGCCAACCTCTACGCCGAGAAGGCCCGGATTCTGGGCCGCGACCCCCTCACTCCTGAGTCGCTGCACGCCGAAACCATGTGCGACAAGCACGGGCCGGACGTGGCCGACGTCGGACCCGGCGGCGACTGGGTCTGTCTCATTGGATGGACCGACCCGACGATGCCGCTACCGCCCGAGGGTTACGGCAAGTTCGAGCTCAACGTTCACAGCAACGACTGCTACACCGCCACCGGACCCAGCAAGATCATCGGCTTCCTCACCATGACCGACCCCCGCGGGCGCGAGGTCCCCAACCCGGTCTTCGAGTTCGATGGGTGCTTCGACCCGAACGGCGACAACACCGCCACCGGCGTGGCCTTCCCCTCACTTCTCACCGTCACGAGCACCTCGGTAACCCCCGACGACCGAGGCCGGGCCGGGTTGCAGGTCAGCTGCGGGGCCGGCAGCGACGGGTGCTCGGGCACGCTGAGCGCGAAAGCCGGGGGCCGAGACCTTGGCTCATTGCCATACAGCCTGCAGGAGCAGTCCACTGGCACGCTCGCCTTGCCCATCTCGTTGCCCGCCGGTGCTGAGGGAGTGACGTTCCGGCTTCGTTCCGCAACAGGTGTCGGACCGACCTCACCCGTCTCCTTGCCCGTGCCGCGCCCCTAGACCTGGCTTGCCCGCAGCAGACGCGATGCCACGCACCTACGCTGCCCGCATGCACGTGGTGGTGGTCGACGACGAAGATCGGATGGTCGAGCTCATCGCCAGCTACCTCGCCGACAAGCGCGTGACCACCGTCGGAGCATCCGACGGGCCCAGTGGTCTCGCCGCTGCCCGCGCACTCGACGTTGACGCGGTGGTGCTCGACCTGATGTTGCCGGGACTTAGCGGCATCGAGGTGTGCAGGCAGCTGCGCCGCGAAGGCAACGACATCCCCATCCTCATGCTGACCGCCCGCGGCGCCGTCCTCGAACGGGTCGCCGGTCTCGAGGCCGGCGCCGATGACTACCTCGTCAAACCCTTTGCCCTCGAGGAACTTCTCGCGCGCCTGCGGGCCATTCGTCGCCGTCTCGATCCCGACGTGGACCATCGACTCCTGGTCGGCGACATCACCCTGGACCCGCTCGAGCAACGTGCCTTTGTCGCTGGAGCCGAAGTCGTGCTGTCTCGCCGCGAGTTCGCGATGCTCACCTCGCTGATGGAGAGCCGCGGCCACGTCGTGAGTCGCGCCCGGCTCTACGACGACGTCTGGGAGAGCGAGGTCGAGATCAACAGCAACGCCCTCGACGTCCACATGTCCCGACTCCGCCACCAGCTGCGAGCCTCCGACCTCGTGACGATCCGCACCCTGAGAGGCGTCGGATACCGACTGGAGACGGTGAAGAAATGACCCGAGGATGACCCTGTGGCGCCGCCTGGTCGGTGACCGACCCATTGTCACCCGCCTGGTGCTCGCCGTCGCCGTGACCATGACCGCCGTGCTCCTGATCGCCGGAGCGTTCGTGTTCTGGCGCGTCGGATACGCCCTGGACCGACAGCTCGACCAAGACCTCGACGCCTACCAACAGGTCATCCAGCGCGCCATCGCCACCGGTTCCGGGCCACCGACCGACACTCCCGGCCAGAGCTACCAGGTTTACGACCCACCAGGACGCGTCGTCGCCGGCAACGCCACGACTCTGCTCGCCGACCCGGACACCGTCGAGCGGGCGATGACCGGCACGGAGGTACGCGGAGACGTCGGCAACCTCCTGCCCCCCACCGACCACCCCTACAAGGTCGTCGTAGCACCAGTCGACACCCCGGACGGCACAGTCGTGGTCGCCTCAGCCATCAGCAAGAACAAGCACGACGAGGCACTCCGCGAGCTCCTCCTCCAGCTCGCCGTCGCCGACGTCGCCACCCTGATCGCCGCCTCGCTCGTCGGCTACGGAACCGCCCGGGCAGCCCTCAACCCAGTCGAGAGATACCGCCTCGCCGCCGAGAAAGCCGACGGAGTCCAGCTGCTCCCCGTGGCCACAGGTAAGGACGACGAGGTCACCCGCCTGGGGAACACGTTCAACGCGCTACTCGAACGCATCCGGCAGGCGAACGACCGTGAACGACAGTTCCTCGCCGACGCCTCTCACGAACTCCGCTCACCGCTCGCGCTGATGCGCACCGAGGTCGAGATGGCCCTGCTGCGGCCCTGCGGCGACGCCGAGACCACGACCGCATTCCAGTCACTGCGCAACCAGGTCGAGCGACTCATCACCCTTTCCGACGCCCTCCTCGATCTCGAAGAGCTCCGCGCCTCGCGCGAACCTCCGCGCGACCCTGTCGACGTCGACCAGCTCCTCATCGACGTCACCAGCCGCCTCGCTACGCACGCAGATGCGGAGAGACGACGTCTCGAAACGTCCACCCCTACCGGCCTGACGGTCGTGGGGAACCAACGCTGGCTCGAGCTCGCCCTGGCGAACCTCGTCCTCAACGCACTGCGTTACGGCGAAGGCACGATCCGCGTCACCGCCACCGGAACTCACGAACGGATCCGGCTCGCTGTCAGCGACGACGGGCCTGGATTCCCCGCCGAGTTCGTCGGCCAGGCGTTCAACCGATTCACCCGCGCCGACATCAGCCGCACCACCCGCGGCACAGGCCTCGGGCTCGCTCTCGTCCAGGCCGTCGCCGAGGCCCACGGCGGCACCGCCACCATCACTGGCCCGCAGGTCGCCCTCGACCTACCGACCGGCGCCTCCTTGACCGTCTTCTGACGGCGGGCCCCGCGGCGGCGGAGATCAAGGGGCTCTGACGTCGAGCAGGCGGGTTCCACGGCAGCATGTTCGGTGGTGTGAGGGCGGGTGTACTGGATGAGCATGTCGGTGCGGGTCCATCCCGCGATGGCCACGAGTCCTGATTCGGAGCCTCCGGGGGCGAGCCAACGGCGGGCGGCGGTGTGGCGGAGCCTGTGGGGGTAGGAGCTCTGATGCCGGCGCGCTCGGCGCGGCGTCGGTGGGCGCGACCGAGGCCGGCGTACCCGAAGCTGATGCCGCGCTCCCCACCCGAGGTCGGCGGGATCGGCAAGGCCGTGTTCTTGTCGCAGAGCGAGGTAACTGCCGTCGCGCGGGTGACGGCGGGTCCGATCGGGATGACTCGGCCTCGTCCGCCCCTGCCGCGTCGGACGGTGGCCAGCCTCGAGACGAGATCGACGTCACCTGTGCCGAGCGCGGAAAACTCCCCCGAGCAGATGCCGGTCGTGGGCATCGGCCGGATGATGGATTCGTCGCGACGGTGGTGCAGCGGCCCGTCTGGCCGATGCCTCAGCGCGGTGCAGGTCGCGGACTGAGGTCTTTCTGGCTACAAGATGACCCAGTCAAGCTCAGATGCTTTCAGGCTCGGATCCCCCAGGGGATCCGAGCCTGAATTCTGTAGCGGGGGCAGGATTTGAACCTGCGACCTCTGGG
>JBKJPE010000186.1:0-35548 GCA_046595185.1 Nocardioides sp. | reverse complement strand
CTTCACCAGCGGCTCCGCGCCGACCTCGACGTCGACGAGGCCGAAGCACCCCTCGGGCAGCGGCGGCTTGGGGTCGCCGTCCGGCCAGCCGGAGTCGACGAAGCCCAGCCACTCCTGGTGGATGCCGAGGATGTCGCGAGCCCGCTCCATCTCCTGGCGGCGCACCTCGCTGATGTTCGCCAGCACGTCGGGGCGGTCCATCCGAGGGTTCAGGATGGAGCCGCGCTCGCCGCCGGTGCAGGTCACGACGTGGACCTCGGCGCCCTCGGCGACGTAGCGGGCGGTGGTGGCGGCACCCTTGCTCGACTCGTCGTCGGGGTGGGCGTGCACGTGCATCAGGCGCAGGCCCGAGGCGGGCCCGTCCCGGCGCGCGTCAGCGGGGTGGTGCTCCGAGTGCTGCGACATGACTTCATGCTAGGTGTCATCCTGGGGTGGTGAGCGTTCAGGACGACCTCGGCACCCGGTACGGCACCCCCGCGCCCTGGCGGCGCCGGGCGACGCTGGCCGGCGTGGGCGTCGTCGCGGCCGCCTTCCTGGCGTGGCTGGGATGGGCGACGGTCTACCACTCCGAGCCCGAGGTGCAGTCGCAGCTGGTCTCGTTCGACGTCGTCGACGCCCGCACGGTCACTGCCACCGTCGACGTCGAGGTCGAGGACGGCGTGACCGGCCTCTGCCGGCTGAGGGCCTTCGCCGAGGACCACTCCGTGGTCGGCGAGATCGCCTTCGAGGTGGTCCCGGCCGAGGGCCAGCGCTACGACCAGCAGCTGCGCACCGACCGGCTCGCCACGTCGGTGGAGTCCCTGGGCTGCACCTCGACGACCCAGCCGCGTCCCCGCTGAAGCCTCCCGGCGGGCGCCGGTGTTGTTAGGGTGGTCGGTCTCACCGCCCGCCGGGCCACCCCGGAACACCGGGGAAGCCGCCCGCGAGCGTCGCCCGGCCGTCCCTCGCACCCAGGCCCACCGCCTGGCGCGGGGCGCCCGTACCACCAGGAGTCCGCATGACCGACCAGAGCCAGCCCCCCAGCACCGTGTGGCTGACCCCGAAGACCCACGACCGCCTGCACGCCGAGCTCGACGACCTCAAGGGTCCGCTGCGCTCGGAGATCATCGCCCGGATCAGTGCCGCCCGCGACGAGGGCGACCTGAAGGAGAACGGCGGCTACCACTCGGCCAAGGACGAGCAGGGCAAGATGGAGGGCCGCATCCGCCAGCTCGAGGACATGCTCCGCCAGGCCACGACCGAGCCCGCTGTCGACGACGGTCGCGTGTCCGCGGGCAAGGTCGTCACCTACCGCTACCAGGGTGACGACGAGACCGAGCAGTTCCTGCTGGGCTCCCGCGACATCGACGACGACGAGGCCGACGTCGAGGTCTTCAGCCCGCAGTCCCCGCTCGGCGCCGCCCTCCACGGCGCGGCCAAGGGCGAGACGGTCGACTTCGAGGCCCCCAACGGGCGCACCCTGAAGATCGAGATCGTCGACGCGGTCCCGTTCCCCGGCTGACCCCCCGACTCAGCCGGTGACCCGGTAGCCGCGCTCGCGCAGCCGGGCCAGCAGCCGCTCGGAGTGGTCCTGACCGCGCGTCTCGAGCTGCAGCAGCACCTCCACCTCGCCCACGTGCAGCGTGGGCGAGGTGCGCTCGTGGATGACCTCCAGCACGTTGGCCCCGGCGTCGGAGACCTCCACCAGCAGGCCGGCGAGGCCGCCGGGCACGTCGGGGATGTTGACCCGCATCGCGTGGTAGCGCCCGGCAGCGGCCATGCCGTGCCGGATCACCTTGCCGAGCAGCAGCGGGTCGATGTTGCCGCCGGAGAGCACCGCGACCAGCGGGGTGCGCCACCGGTCGGGGTGGTCCAGCAGCGCGGCCACCGCGGCGGCGCCGGCCGGCTCGACGATGGTCTTGGTCCGTTCGACCAGCGCCACCAGCGCGCGCGACATCGAGTCCTCGGACACGGTGACCACCTCGTCGACGAGGTCACGCACCGCGGCGAAGGTCAGCTCGCCGGGCATGCCCACCGCGATCCCGTCGGCCATGGTGCGCATCGAGGTCAGGGCCACGGGGGCGCCCTGCTCGAGCGAGGTCGGGTACGCCGCCGCACCCTCGGCCTGGACGCCCACGAGGTGGACGTCGGGGCGCAGCGCCTTGAGCGCGATCGCGACCCCCCCGATCAGCCCGCCGCCGCCGGTCGGCACCAGCACGGTGCGCGCCTCCGGGGCCTGCTCGGCGACCTCGAGACCGCAGGTGCCCTGTCCGGCCATGATGTCGGCGTGGTCGAAGGGGTGGATGAGCACCGCCCCGGTCTTCTCGGCGAAGCGCCGGGCCCCGACCAGGGCGTCCTCCAGGTAACGGCCCTCGAAGACCACGTCGGCGCCGTACCCCCGGGTCGCCCGCTCCTTGGGGATCGGCGCGCCCTCGGGCATGAAGACGGTGGCGTGGATGCCGAGCAGCTGCCCGGCCAGCGCCACCCCCTGGGCGTGGTTGCCGGCGGAGGCGGCCACGACGCCGTTCGCACGCTGGGCGTCGGTGAGCCGCGCCATCCGGTAGTAGGCGCCGCGGGCCTTGAAGGACCCGGTGCGCTGGAGGTTCTCGCACTTCAGCTGCACGGGTCCGCCGCAGAGCGCGGAGAGCCACCGCGACCGCTCCATCGGGGTCTCCACCGACACCCCGCGCAGCACCTCCCGGGCGGCCTGGATCTCGGCCAGGCCGAGCGCGAGGGGCGGACTGTTCTCGGGCTCGGTCATCAGCTCTCCTGCGGGGTGCGCTGGGTCGGGCGGGGCGGGGCTCGGTACCGTCTCAGCGTATGCCCGTGGCGCCCGTCACGAGCCCACGGGCGAGCGACCGGGCCGCCTGCGGGTGCGCGTCGGCGAGCAGCCCCACGGCGGCCAGGACGTAGTCGTGGTCGACGACCACGCGCGGGTGCTCGGGCAGCTGCCACCCTCCGCCGGCGCGGGCCGCCGCGTCGGGGCCGAGGGCCGGGGCGAGCACCCGGTCGGCCACGCCGGGCCGGCCGTGGCGCAGCACGCCGCCGGAGCCGACCACGAGGTCCACGGTGCGCAGGTCGCGCCCGCTGCGCTCGACGACCCGGCCGTCGGCGCCGAGCACGACCCGGGCGCGGCCGGCGTGCCGACGCAGGGCCTGGGCGAGCGCGGCCCGGGCCAGGGCCTCGTCGTCGTCGAGGTCGGCGTCGTCGACCGGGAGGTACGCCGGGTCGTCCGCGCGGCGCCGGGCCGCGGCCGCGAGGCGGTCCAGGGACCCGGCCCCGACCTCGTCGACCTCGTCGGCGGCGAGCCGCTCGACGGTGGTGACCGCCGACCACCGCATGCCGAGGTCGCCCTCGACGGTGCGACCGGCGCGGGTCGGTGCGACGACCTCGCGCGCCAGGCCCGACGCGGTTCCTGAGGAGCCGGGGGACGAGGCGTCTCGCAGGACCGGGTCGACCTCCACCACCGCGTGCACGTCCGTGGTGGCGCCACCGACGTCGACCACGACCACGTCGCCGACCTCCTCGGCGAGCACCTCGACCCCGCGCAGGACGACGTCGGGCGTCGCACCGCGGACGAGGTCCTCGAGCTCACGACGGCGGGCCGGCGAGGTCAGGCGCTTGCCTCCGATGACGTGGCTGACGAACACCTCCCGCACCGCCGCACGGGCGCCGTCGGGGGCGAGCACGCCGATCCGCGGGACCACGTTGGGCGCCAGCACGTGGGGCACGTGCGCCAGCAGCGCGGCCACCTCCTCCCGGGCGGCGACGTTGCCGGCGACGACGACGGGACCGGTCCAGCCGGACGCGGCGACCGCCGCGGCACCGTCGAGCAGGGCCCGGCTGTTGCCGCGGTCGGTGCCCCCGGTGAGGAGCACCACGTCGGGGGCTGCTGCCAGCACGACCGCGGCGGGGTCGGCGTCGCCGGCGACCGAGGCCACCGCGACGACGTGGCCGCCGCTGGAGAGCGCCACCCGGCGCCCGGCCTCCGCGGTCACCAGGGGCTCGTTGCCGAGCACCGCGATCCGCAGGCCGCCACCGGCGCTGGAGCAGGCGAGCACCTCGGCGTCGCCGGCGCGCGGGTCGGTCGCGACGAGGGCGGCGCGGCAGGCGTCGTACCCGGCCAGGACGTCGCCGCCGGCGGCAGTCGTGGCGTGCTCGGCGCGGCCGACCACTGTGCCGTCGGCGAGGTCGACCAGCAGCGCCTTGGTGAAGGTGGAGCCGAGGTCGACGCAGAGCGCCAGCGCCGGCCTGCCGGGGACGGGGGTCACACGAAGGCCGACGCGCCGACCGCGACGACCACCAGGACGCCGGCGACCGCCATCATGGTGGTGACCCGGGCGGCCGGGAGCGGGCGGCCGGCCCGCATCGCCGTGTCGACGGCGCGGTAGCGCAGGTACCCGCCGACCATCGAGCCGGCGGCGCTCAGCAGCAGGAGGAAAGCCAGCAACAGCGAGACGAGGTCACGGTCGATCAGGTGCAGCACGAACAGCGCCGCCGCCACCAGCCCGAGGCTGGTGCGGACCCAGGCCAGGAACGTCCGCTCGTTCGCCAGCGTGAAGCGGTAGTCGGGCTCGCTCACCGGCTGCTCATCGGGCCTGCTGCGAGCGGTCGAGGGCCTGCCCCAGGTCGGCCATGAGGTCGGCCGCGGTCTCGATGCCCACGCTGAGCCGGACCAGGTCCTCGGGCACCTCGAGCGCGGTGCCGCTGACGCTGGCGTGGGTCATCCGGCCGGGGTGCTCGATCAGCGACTCGACGCCGCCCAGGCTCTCGCCGAGGGTGAAGACCTCGGTGCCCTCGCACACCGCGAGGGCGGCGTCGACACCGCCGACCACGCGGAAGGAGACCATCCCACCGAACCGCTTCATCTGTCGCGCGGCCACCGCGTGCCCGGGGTGCTCGGGCAGCCCGGGGTAGATCACCTCGGCGACGCCCGGGTGGGCGGCCAGCATGGCCACGACCTGCTCGGCGTTGTCGCAGTGGCGGTCCATGCGCACCCCGAGGGTCTTCAGGCCGCGCAGCACCAGCCAGGCGTCGAAGGGGCCGGCCACCGCGCCGATCGCGTTCTGGTGGAAGGCGACCTTCTCGGCCAGGTCGAGGTCGCGCACGACCAGCGCGCCCCCGACGACGTCGGAGTGGCCCCCGGCGTACTTCGTCGTGGAGTGCACCACGACGTCGGCGCCCAGCGTCAACGGCTGCTGCAGGTAGGGCGAGGCGAAGGTGTTGTCGACGACGAGCAGCGCACCGGCGTCGTGGGCCACCGCGGCCAGGGCCTCGATGTCGCCCACGTTCAGCAGCGGGTTGGTGGGGGTCTCGCACCAGACCAGCGTCGTGACCCCGGGCCGGATCGCGGCGCGGACGGCGTCGACGTCGGAGACGGGGGCAGGGGTGTAGGTCACGCCCCAGGCCTGCTCGACGGTGTCGAAGAGCCGGAAGGTGCCACCGTAGGCGTCGTCGGGGATGACCACGTGGTCGCCGGGACGGCAGGTGGCGCGGACCAGGGTGTCCTCGGCGGCCAGCCCGGAGGCGAACGCGAAGGCCCGCTCCCCCTCCTCGAGCGCAGCCAGGTTGCCCTCGAGGGCGGTCCGCGTCGGGTTGGCCGAGCGGGAGTACTCGTAGCCGCCGCGCAGGCCGCCGACCCCGTCCTGCTTGTAGGTGGAGGTGGCGAAGATCGGGGGGATCACCGCCCCGGTCGTCGGGTCGGGCTCGTAGCCGGCGTGGATGGCGCGGGTCTCGAACCCGGCCTTCTCGGCCCTCTCGGACCCGGGCTGCTGGCCGTGCTGCTGCTCGCTCACCCGTCGAGGGTAGTGCGCCGGGAACGTCCGGGCGCCTCCCGGTGTTGGGCTCGGTGACGATCGATGATCGACCCCGACCGAAGGAGCTCCCATGTTCGGACGCGACAAGTCCTCCCTCCCCGAGCCCGGCAAGGCCCTGGCCGGCCGCGCCGAGCGGCCCTGGCACCTGGCCGCCCAGCACGCGGTGCTCGAGGCGCCGCTGGTGACCGACGAGGTCCCCGACGGCCACGAGGTCGCGATCTTCGGCCTGGGCTGCTTCTGGGGCGCCGAGGAGGCGTACTGGGGCCTGGACGGCGTGTTCTCGACCTCGGTCGGCTACGCGGGCGGGGAGACCCCGCACCCGTCGTACGAGGAGGTCTGCTCAGGGCGCACCGGGCACACCGAGGCCGTGCGGATCGTCTTCGACCCCTCCCGCGTCGCCTTCGCCGACCTCGTGAAGCGGTTCTTCGAGATCCACGACCCGACCCAGGGCATGCGCCAGGGCAACGACGTCGGCACGCAGTACCGCTCGGCGATCTACGTCACGACGCCGGAGCAGGAGCAGACCGCGCGCGAGCTGACGGGGGTCTACGGCGCCGAGCTGGAGCGCCGCCGTCTCGGCTCGGTCACCACCGAGATCAAGCCGGCACCCGCGTACTACTACGCCGAGGACCCGCACCAGCAGTACCTCGCCAAGAACCCCTTCGGCTACCGCTGCCACGCCAACACCGGTGTGCGGTTCCCGCAGACCGCCTGAGCAGCGCCGGGGGCTTGGCGCAGGTCGTGCTCCTCTAGGGCGTGACCCAGGGGCGCCGGCGGCGTGTGTCGCAAGAGCCCGCGCAGGCGTCAGCCGCGAACGAGCGTCGACCCTCCTAACCGCGCTCCGACGGCTCGACGAAACCCTGCACGTCGTGGACCTCCACCGGGCGGCTGAACCCCTTGTACCGCCGGGTGCCGACCGGCTTTGTCAAGAGCCGACCCTCGCAGCTGGCGAGCAGCCGTTCGGGCACCAGCACCTGCCACGGCCCGGCCTCTGCGCACAGGCGGGCGGCCTGATTCGTGACAGTCCCGATGGCCGCGTAGTCGTAGCGGCCCTCGTAGCCGATCCTGCCGAGCGTGGCGTACCCCTGCGCGATCCCGGCCCCGAGGGCGAGGTCGAAGCCGAGCCGGTGCCACCGCGCGGCGCGCTCATGCACCTCGGCGTTGACTTCGAGCGCCATCCGCACGGCACGGTCGGCCGGGTCCCGGCAGGGGAACGGATCGTTGAAGAAGATCATCGCGCCGTCGCCAGTGAAGCGCTCCAGGGTGCCGTCGTGGACGTCGATGATGCCGCCCAGCAGGCGGTGGAACTCGCCAAGCAGGCCCATCACCTCCTCCGGCTCGCTGGTCTCGGCGAACGTCGTGAAGTTGCGTAGGTCGAAGAACACCACGACCACCTCGCGCCGATGACTGGCGAGCAGGGCCTCGTCCCCCATCACCACCCTGGCGAGCTGCGGGGAGAGGAAGCGACGCAACCGGCTCATCCGCTCGAGCTCGCGCACCTGCTCCTCCACCCGGTGCTTGAGCTCGCGGTTCCACGACGCCAGCTCGACCTGCTGCTCGGCGATGGTGTCCTGGTAGCGCTTGATGCGACCGAGCGACGCGACCCGTGCGAGCAGCTCGCTGCGGTCGAACGGTTTGCGGACGAAGTCGTCCGCCCCGGTCTCGAGGGCCACCACCCGTTGCTGGGCGTCGCTCGCGGTGACCATCACGACCGGCAGGAATGCCGTGCGCTCGTCGTCGCGGATCCGCCGGCACACCTCGTAGCCGTCGAGCCCTGGCATCACCACGTCGAGCAGCACCAGGTCGACCGGCCGGGCCGCGAGCACCTCGAGGCACTCGGTCCCCGAGGCGGCGTGCACGACCGTGTGTCCCACCGGCGCGAGGACGGCGTCCAGGAGCCGGAGGTTCAGCGGCTCGTCGTCGACGGCGAGGATCGTCAGCGGCTCGCTCATGGCGTCCCCCGGAGGAAGGAGGCGACCTGGTCGGGCAGGGCGCGGACGTTGATCGGTTTCTCCAGGAAGCCGTCGAAGCCGGCCTCCCGGGCGGCCTCCCGGTCCGATGGCATGGCCGAGGCGGTGACGGCCACGACGGGCATCACGGCGTCCGGCGCCAGCTGCTGGATCCGGCGCAGCGCCTCGGTGCCGTCGATCCCTGGGAGCTGCAGGTCCATCAGGACCAGGTCTGGGCGTACACCCACGGCCAGCTCAACCCCTTCCTCGCCGGTGAGGGCCGCCACCACGTCGTACCCGGCATGCTCCAGCACGTCGCGCACGAGCTTCATGTTCAGCCGGTTGTCCTCGACCACGAGGATCGTCCCGCCCCCCATCAGCCACCTCCGTCCGCGGTGGCTCTCGGCAGGGCGCCGACGCGACGCAGGGTGGTCACGAGCTCGTCGCGAGCGAGGGGCTTGACGAGGTACGCCGCGGCACCGAGCTCCCTGCCCCGTGCCCGGTCATCGACCACCGAGACCACGACCACGGGAATGTCTGCGGTGGCCGGGTCCTCGCGCAACCGCGCGAGCACCTGCCAACCGTCGAGTCCGGGCAGCAGGATGTCGAGGACCACGGCGGCGGGTGCGGCGGTGCGCGCCAGCTGCAGCGCCATCGGGCCGTCGTAGGCGCGAAGCAGCTGCGCGGCCGCGCCCTCCAGGTGCGCCGCCATCAGCGCCAACGAGGCACGGTCGTCGTCCACGAGCAGGATCGCCCCGCCCCGGCCGTCCCCGGCCGGGAGGTCCACGGTCGGTCGGTACGGCTGCACGGGAAGGCGTACGTGGAAGCGGCTGCCGCCACCGAGCCGCGACTCCAGCGTGATCCGGCCGCCGAAGAGTTCAACGATGCGGCGGCAGAGCGTGAGACCGAGCCCGGTGCCCTCCTCCTTGACCGGCCCCCGACCGCCCTGCTGAAAGGACTCGAAGATCTTCTCCCGGTCCTCGGCTGCGATTCCGATCCCGGTGTCGGACACGGTCACGACGAGCTCCCCAGCCTCCCGCCGCGCCTGGACGCCGACCGCGCCGCCCTGGGGGGTGAACTTCACGGCGTTACCGACGAGGTTGACCACCACCTGCTTGAAGCGGAGCTCGTCGGACTCGACCAGGCCCACGTCGTCGGCCACGTCCAGGGTGAGGTCGATGCCCGTGCGGGCGGCTCGCTCGCGCACCACCGACAGGGCGTACTCCAGCGCGGTGGGCACCGAGAACACGGCCGGCTCGAGTCGCATCTGCCCGGCCTCGATCTTCGAGAGGTCCAATATCTCGTTGAGCAGCTCGAGGAGGTGGCGGCCCGAGCTGAGGATGTCGCCGAGGTACTCCTCCTGCCGCTCGTTGAGCTCCCCGAACATGCCGCCGAGGAGCACGTCGGAGAAGCCGATGACGGCGTTGAGTGGGGTCCGCAGCTCGTGGGACATGCTGGCGAGGAACTCTGACTTGTGCCTGCTGGCCACCTCGAGGTCGCGCCGGCTGATGCTCAGCTCGCGGAATATGCGCGCGTTGACGATGGTCAGTGCGGACTGGCTGGCGAGCGAGTGCAGGAGGGAGCCGACGTCGTCGGGGAACTCGCCAGGCGCGCGTCGGCCTACGACCAGGGCACCGACGAGCTGGCCCTGCCGCACCATGGGCACGGCGAGTACCGAGCGCCACCCGTCGCGGTAGAGCTCCTCGAGGTGGGGGTCGCGGGGGACGGTGGCGAGGTCGTCCACGGACAGCGAACGGTGCTTGGAGGCCGCTCGACCGACCAACGAGGAGTCGCGCCGGATGGTGACGCCCCGCAGCCGTTCGATCAGCAACTCGCTGCTGCCGTGCGTCGCCCGGACGTGGAAGGTGTCCGTCACCGCGTCGAACTCCATGATCGAGCCGCCGTCGGTCCCGGTGAGGCGCACGGCGCTGGCGACGATTCGCCGAAGGACCTCATCGAGGTCGAGGCTCGAGCTGACCGCGTCGCCCACGGTCGACAGCGTCTCCAGCTGGTCAATGTTGGCGGCCAGCTCGCGCCCCCGGCTGGCGAGCGCAGCCACCAGCTCGACCTGCCGCAGGACGATCGTGGCTTGGGTGGCGAACGACTCGAGCAGCGCGATCGCCCGCTCGTCAAAGGGGTGCACCTCGGCTCGCCACAGGGTCAGCACGCCGACCACATGGCCGTCGAACAGCAACGGCGCCGCCAGGGTGGTCCGGAACCCGAACAGCTGTTGCAGGTCGCGGCGGTCGAATTCCGCGTCGGCGAGCACGTCGGCGATCTGCTGGGTACGTCGGTCGAGGGCCACGCGTCCACTGAGAGACGTGCGATCGAGGGACAGGGGGTGCTGCTCGAGGTACTCGCGCATCCGCGGGGCGTGCGGGCCCGACACGCGGGAGAGCCGGAGGTCGCCGCCGGCGACCAGGTACAACTGGGCCGCCTGTGCCTCGCAGAGCCCGGCGGCGCGCTCGACGACCACGTCAAGGACCGCCGAAGGGTCGTCGCTGCTGCGACCCAGTGCCTCGAGCACCTCGCGGGTCGCCGACAGGTGCGCGTGCGCATCACGGAGGGCGCGAGCCGGATCCTGCCCGACGACGGGGTGCTCAACCACGGGTCTTGCCTCCAAGATCAGCCGGCGGACCTCGCCTCGGCCTCGCGTAGACGGGCGCACAGGGTCTTGAGCAAGTGGCGCGCGAAGCCGGGATCGTCGTCGACCAGCGCCTCGAAGTTCTGGTGGGGCACCGCCAGTGCCGTCATGGGCTCAACCGCCGTGACGGTCGCAGACCGAGGTCGGCCGTCAATCATGCTGATCTCGCCGAAGTAGTCCCCCGGACCTAAGGTGCGCAACTCCCGCCCGTCCTTGCTGACGGTCGCGGTGCCCTCGAGGATGAAGTGCATGGCCAACGCACCGAGGCCCTCGGCCGCCACCACCTTCCCTGGCGGGTGCGAGACCTCCTTCGAGGCGAGCGCCAACCGCTTCAGCTGGGCCTTGGACAGGTCACGGAACAGGTCCACACCCGCCATCGCCGCCTCGTGCGCTCGATCTCGGGCCATGGCCGACTCCTTCTGGGGCAGTCCGTTCAAGGTAGGGCTACCACCGAGTGACGTCCAGCAGTGCGGCGAACGGCTCCCGGTGTCGGTGTCGGTGTCGTCGGAGTGGGGACGGCCGCCGCGCAACCCTACGAGTGATCTGCAGAGCCGCCTCGACGAACGACACCACGATGACCGTCAACTCGGGTACTGACCCTGCCCGGCAGCTCGGGGAGCCGTCGGCCATGGCAACCTGGTGTGCTCCGCGAGCTGCCCGCCTCCATCACACACCGCTCTCGGCCAAGGCCGACGCGGTCTGCGGCGCCTGGTTCGGCCCGACTGGTTCCATCCCGGGCGAGGCCTTCTCCACAGTAGTTTTCGTAACCGTTCGGCTGCGGTGATCGAACACCATGAAGGTCTTCGGCTACATCCGGGTCAGCACCGTCCGGACTACCCCCGCCCGGGAGGATGGCAACCTGGTGAAGGTGATCGTCGGCGAGGGCCGCAGCGCCAAGACGCTCGACCGACCGGGGCTGATGGACGCGGTCGAGCGAGCACGGGGTAGGCACACAGCCTCGCCCGGTCCAGGCACCGTCGTGGACCACCCGCAGCACCTCCGTCCCATTCAACCCGGCGCTGTCTAGGGTCTACTTCCGCCAGTCAAGACCCCGCACCGTCGTACACGCCGCGCTCGTGGGCCTCAACGACCTTGTCGACCGTCGCGCGGTGCCAGACCGTCGCGCGGTGCCAGACCGTCTGCGCGCCCGGAGGCCGAGACCAAAGGCCCTGGCCCCCGGTCGCCGCCGGGGCGACGGTGGTCGGCACAGAGCCCGAGCTGGACCCGGCGGTGGCCAACGCCGACCACGACACCGTCGCGTTCGAGAGCGACCGGGTCCGAGTGCTCACCCACACCGACGAACCGGGTGAGGCGACCACCGTGCACCGCCACCCCGACAGCGTGGTGCACACCCTTGTCCTCGTGACGGCGGCTCCTGGTCTTGGGCGGGGTGAGGCGGGAGGTTGGGGCTCCAGGAGGGCACCACCCACCTGGCTGTCCGCCCAGGAGCATCGAGGCGTGAACACCAGCGACTCCCCCACCGGGTGCTCCTCGTCGAGCTCGGGGAACCGGGACCGGTCCACGGTCGCACCGGCACGTCGGTCATGGGTCCGCAGACCTGACACCGTGGAGCCTGCTGGGTGACCCGTCCTCAGGTGCCGTCCGCCAGGATGGGGTCATGAGCGACCTTCCTCGCAAGGCCGCCGCCCGCACCGCCCGCCTCGCACGGCTGCCCCTGGGGTACGCCGGGCGCAGTGCCGTCGGACTCGGCCGGCGCCTGGGCGGCGCACCCGCCGAGGCCGTGATGAGCGACATCCAGGCCAAGACCGCCGAGCAGGTGTTCCGCACCCTGGGCGAGCTCAAGGGCGGGGCGATGAAGTTCGGCCAGGCCATGTCGGTCTTCGAGTCGGCGCTACCGGAGGAGATCGCGGGCCCCTACCGCGAGCAGCTGACCCGGCTGCAGGACTCCGCGCCCCCGATGCCGACCTCCACGGTCCGCGAGGTGTTGACCTCCGACCTCGGCGCGGACTGGCGGGAGCGACTGGTCTGGCTCGACGGCGGTCCGACCGCGTCGGCCTCGATCGGGCAGGTGCACAAGGGGCGCTGGCACGACGGCCGCGAGGTCGCGGTCAAGGTGCAGTACCCCGGCGCCGACGAGGCCCTGCGCTCCGACCTGCGCCAGCTGTCCCGCCTGGGCCGCTCCATCGCGCCGGTGTTCCCCGGCATCGACCTGAAGCCGTTGATCGAGGAGCTGCAGCTGCGCGCCGAGGAGGAGCTCGACTACGAGCTCGAGGCGCAGGCCCAGCGAGGCTTCGCCGAGGGCTACCGCGGCGACCCCGCGATCGTGGTGCCCGACGTCGTGGCCGTCGGACGACGGGTCCTGGTCACCGAGTGGCTCGAGAGCCCGGCCTCGCTGGCCTCGGTCATCGCCTCGGGCACGCAGGAGGAGCGCGACCACTACGGCCACCTGTTCACCCGGTTCATCTTCTCCTCACCCGCGCGCGTGGCGATGCTCCACGCCGACCCCCACCCGGGCAACTACCGCGTGATGCCCACCGCGGACGGCCGTCCGGGCCGCCTCGGCGTGCTGGACTTCGGCGCCGTCGCCCGGCTGCCCGACGCCGGGCTGCCCGAGGTGATGGGGCGGCTGATCCGCCTGGCCGCGCTCGACGACGCCACCCAGCTGATGGACGGCCTGCGGGCCGAGGGGTTCGTCAAGGAGCGCACCAAGCTGGAGGCGCGCCAGGTGGCCGACTACCTCTCCCCCCTGGTCGAGCCGACCCGGGCCGAGGAGTTCCAGTTCAGCCGGGAGTGGATGCGAGAGCAGTTCGCCCGCCTCAACGACCCGCGCGAGCCGGCCTACACCGTGGCGATCAAGCTGAACCTGCCGCCGGAGTACCTGCTCATCCACCGCTCGTGGGTCGGCGGCATCGCGATCCTGTCCCAGCTCGGGACGAGGGCGCGGTTCCGCGACATCCTCGAGGAGCTGCTGCCCGGCTTCGCCGCCCCCGCCGCCTGAGCACGGGCGCCGCTGGTCGAGGAGCGAGCCCCTACCCGGGCACGGTGCCCGGCAGGCCGGACTCAGAGCCGCAGGTGCATCACGTGCAGGCCGACCCTGCCGTGGGTCGGGGACGCGAACGCCTCGGGGACGGTGCCGACGACCTCGAAGTCGAGCGAGCGCCACAGGCGTAGGGCCGCGGTGTTGGTCTCGACCACGGCGTTGAACTGGATCGCGGCGTACCCCTGCTCGCGGTGCCAGGCCACGACCTGCTCGGCGAGCGACCGGCCGACGCCACGCCCGCGGGCCGTCGCAGCGACCATGAACGACGCGGTGCCGACGTGGCTGCCCGGCCCCGGACGGTTCGGTCCCATCCGCGCGGTGCCGAGCACGACCTCGCCGCCGACGGTGTCGTCGACCAGCACCACGGTGGTCCCCGGCGGCTCGGCGAACCACAGCGCCCGGCCCTGCTCGGCGCTCAGCCCGAGCGGGTAGGCGTAGGTCTCCTGCGCCTCGACGACCTCGCGGAAGATCGGCCAGATCGCGGGCCAGTCGGCCTCGGTGGCCGGCCGGACCGTGGTGGGGTCGCCGCTCACGTCACCGGGTGGCAGTCGTGCCCGCACGAGCTGGTGCTGCCCGGCTCGTGGCCGGGACCGGCGTGGTCCGCGGGGCGGTGCAGCACGGCGTGCCCGGGGGTCACGCGCACGTCCGCGCCGTCGACTGAGGCGGTGCCGTCGACGAGCAGGGTGTGGCCGCGCTCCTCGCGGGGCGGGAAGAGCAGGGTCACCGCCGGGTTGGCGGCGACGTTGCGCAGGCTCCCGCCGCCGGGCCCGGCGACCACGACGACGCCCCCGCTCAGCACGGGCTCGGCCGAGACCGCCTTGACGCGCTCGCCGGCGGTGCTCAGCAGGTAACCCGGGCCGTAGTCCTGGAGGGTGCGCGCGAGGTCGGCGAGGTCGACCGGGATGCTCATGACGCGAACCTACCCGCGGTCGACCCACCGCTGCCCGGCGTCCACCGCCTCTGCGGTGCCGCCGGTCAGCGCGGCGACGAGGGCGTGGAGGGCGGTGACGCCGTCGGTGGGGACGCCGAGGCGGAGGGTGACACGGGCGGCGTACACCTGGTCGAGGACGGCGACGTCGTGCGCGCGCAGCCCGCTCTGGAGCCGCCCGGCGTCGGCGTGCCCGATCTCGACCTCGAGCTCGCGGAGCAGCTCTCGCCGGCGGGTGCCCGCGACGGCGAGGGCGGTACGCACGGCGTCGCCGTAGGCGCGCACCAGGCCACCGGCGCCGAGCAGCGTCCCTCCGAACCAGCGGGTGACCACGGCTGCCACGTCGGCGAGGGGCTCGTCGTCGGTGCCCGCCCCGCGGAGCACCTCGAGCATCGGGGCGCCCGCCGTGCCGGCGGGCTCCCCGTCGTCACCGGAGCGCTCGAGGACCTGTGGCGGCGGCCCGAGCAGGAAGGCCGAGCAGTGGTGGCCGGCGTCGCGGTGCTCGCGTCGTGCTGCGTCGACCACCGCGCGGGCCCCGGCCTCGGTCGTGACGCGCTCGAGGCGGCAGCGGAACCGGGACCGGCCGACCTCGGTCTCGGTCTCGGCCGTCCGGGCGACCGTCCGGTAGGACGTGCTCACCAGGCGCCCAGCAGGTCGCCGCCGATGCGGACCACGAAACCCCCGACGACCAGCACGAAGAACACGCGTACGAAGCCCGCGCCGCGGGCCACGGCCGTGCGGGCACCCAGGTAGGAGCCCACGACGTTGGCGGCCCCGACGACCAGCCCGACCTCCCACAGCACCGCGCCCTGGGGCACGAACACCACCAGCGCAGCCAGGTTGGTCGCCCAGTTGGCCAGGCGGGCGTTGGCCGAGCCCTCGAGGAAGGAGTAGCCGAGCAGCCCGACCATCGCCACCACGAAGAAGCTGCCGGTGCCGGGACCGAGCGCGCCGTCGTAGAAGCCCACGACGAGGCCGGCGGCGACGGCCAGCGCGACGTGGTGGCCCCGGCCGTACCGCAGCTCGGTCACCTCGCCCAGCGCCGGACGGAGCAGCACCCACGCCCCGACCACGAGCAGCGCGACCAGGACGACCGGGTCGAACGCCGACCGCGGGATGAAGGAGGCCACGACGGCGCCGGCCGCAGACCCCACGAAGGCGGCCAGCATCAGTGGCACGAAGGTCGAGGCCCGCGGCCGCACCCGGCGCAGGTAGGTCGCCGAGCTGACCGTCACCCCCAGCCAGGAGGCCAGCTTGTTGGTGGCCAGCACCTGCACCGGGCTCGCCCCGGGCAGGCCGAGCAGCAGCGCCGGCAGCTGCACCAGGCCACCACCCCCGACCACGGCGTCGACGAAGCCGGCCGCGAGACCGGCCAGGGCCAGCAGCGCCAGCACGGTCAGGCCGGGGTCGTCCACGGCCGTCACCCTAGGCTGGCGGGCGTGCGCATCGTCTCGCTCCTGCCCGCGACCACCGAGATCCTCTTCGCGATCGGCGCCGGTGACGAGGTCGTCGGCGTCACCTTCGAGTGCGACCACCCCCCGGAGGCGCGGACCCGACGGATCGTGTCGACCTCGACGCTGCCCGAGGGCCTGGACCCCGCCGGCATCGACGCGGCGGTCTCGGCGGCGGTCGCCCGCGGCGAGGACCTCTACCGGCTCGACGCCGACGCCCTGGCCGGCCTCGACGCCGACCTCGTCGTCACCCAGGACCTGTGCGCGGTCTGCGCGGTCGACGTCACGACCGTCGAGGACGCCCTCACCCACCTCGGCTGCACCGCCGAGGTGGTGACCACCGACCCGCACACCCTCACCGAGGTCCTGGGCACGATGGGCGACCTCGGGCGCCGGACCGGGCGCGAGGACGCGGCGGCTGCGCTGGTCACGTCGCTGGAGCAGCGGCTCGAGGCCGTACGCCGCCGGGTGGCGGACCGGCCGCGCGCCCGGGTCGTGGTGCTGGAGTGGAGCGACCCGCCGTACGCCCCCGGCCACTGGATCCCGGAGATGGTGGAGGCCGCCGGCGGTGAGTGCGTGCTCGGTGCCGCCGGACAGAAGTCGGTGCGCACCACCTGGGAGGACGTCGGCGCCGCACGTCCCGACCTCGTGGTGGTGGCGCCGTGCGGCTTCGACCGGGCGGCCTCCCAGGCCCAGGCCGACGCCCTCGTCGCCGCCGGCGTCCTCCCGGCAGGGGTACGCGTCCACGCCGTCGACGCCGACGCCTCCTGGGCCCGTCCCGGTCCACGCCTGGTCGACGGTGTCGAGGAGCTGGCCGAGGTGCTGCACGGGGTCGCCGTGACCGGCTGACGAGCGAGCGCCAGCCCGACCCGGTGGTCGAGGCGCGAGCGTCGGTGGTCGAGGAGCGAGCGTCGGTGGTCGAGGAGCGAGCGCAGCGAGCGTCTCGAGACCACAGCCGGTGGTCGAGGAGCGAGCGCAGCGAGCGTCTCGAGACCCCGGGCCGGGACAAGGTCACCGGGTCTCGAGGGTCGGGCCTGGCGGCCCTCCCACCCCGACCAACGAGCGTGCCGCGGTGGTCGAGGAGCGAGCGCAGCGAGCGTCTCGAGACCCCTCCACAACCCCCGCCACACACCTAGAGGTCGAACACATGTTCGAGTACACTGGAGGCATGACCACCACCGCACCCCACCCCGATGCCGGGTTCACGGCCTGGGTCCACGCACCCGAGCGGGCCCGCGAGCAGACCCGGGTCGCGCTGCTGGGCGAGGTCAAGGACGCCCGCGCGGTCCGCGCAGCCGCCGAGGTCGCCGTCGTGGTGTCGATCCTGGGGTGGTGCGCCGCTCACGAGGTCACCCGCGACGACGAGGCCCTGTGGTTGGCCGGGTACGGCGACCACGGCCTGACCCTCGGCGGACCCGGCTGCCCGTTGGTCCGCGAGTCCGCGGTGATCGAGCTCGCCGCCGCCCTCGGGGTCTCCACGACCTCGGGGGCCCACCAGGTCTCGGTCGCCCTCGAGCTGCGCTACCGCCTACCCCGACTCTGGGAACGCGTCGCCTCCGGGGCCTGCCCCGTGTGGCGGGCACGGCGGGTCGCCGAGGCGACCATGGGGCTGTGCGAGGACGGCGCGGCCGAGGTCGACACCCACGTCGCGGCGTTCGCGCACTCCATCTACTACGCCCAGCTCGACCGGCTCATCGAGGAGGCGCTGATGCGGTGGGACCCCGAGGCCGCCGCACAGAAACGCAAAGCCGCCGCGGACGGGCGGCGATGTCACATCCGCCTGGGCGACCACGACAGCGGCGTGGTCCACCTCGAGGCCGGGGTAGACCTCGCCGACGCGATCGCGTTGGAGTCCGTCATCCGTGACCGCGCCACAGCCCTCGCCGCCGACGGGTCGACCGAATCCCTCGACGTGCGCCGCTCCCAAGCCCTCGGCTCCCTGGCCGCAGGCGAGCAGATGCTGCCCACAGGATCCGACCACCCGGCCACACCCGGCGGCACACCGGGGAGGCATCTGCACCTGTGGGCCCACGTCTCGGCCGGTGTCCTCAACCCCCTCTTCCACAGAGGCAGGGACACGACCCTGGTCTCCCGCCTCGATGGGCGACACCCCGCCCAGGGTCCGATCCTGACCTCCCAGGTCCGCGAGTGGGCCCAGACCGCGGCCACCATCACCATCCGCCCCGTCCTGAACCTCGCCGAGGCCATCCACTGCGACTCCTACGAGGTCTCCGACCGGCTCCGGGAGCAGACCGAGGTCCGCGACCACACCTGCGTGTTCCCCCACTGCACCCTCCCCGCAGTCAGCACCGACATGGAACACGTGGTTCCGTACCCCGAGGGGCCCACCGAGACCGGCAACATCGCCCCCGGCTGCCGACGCCACCACCGCGCCAAGACCCACCTGGGCTGGGACTACGACGCCCTCGGACCCGGGCTCTACCTCTGGACCAGCCCCACCGGTGAGCGGTACCTCCGATCCCACGCCGGCACCCACCCACTCGACCTGCTCCCACCCGGGCCACCACCCGACCCCCTGCCCCAGGCGCCGGCCACCACGACCTACCGCCCCGCCCCGTTAGTCGAACCCCAGGACCCCGACCCGCCACCAGCCGACCCCACACCACCACCCTTCTGACCCACCACCGAGTCGCAGCTGCACCCCTACCGCCGGACGGGCACGCCCACCGGCGGTACCGGCGCGCCCGCAGGTAACCCCCGCCTGGGTCTCGAGATGCTCGCTTGCGCTCGCTCCTCGACCACCGCCGCTCGTCGACCACCGCCGATCCTCGACCACCGGACCCACCCGGGTCAGCCGGCCCAGGAGCCCCGTCCGCCGCCGAACCAGTCGCGACCGGAGAAGCCGCCGAGCCCGCCGCCGCCGCCGCCGCCACCGCTGCCGCCGCCACCACGGCCGCGCGAGCCGAGGTAGGACCCGACCACCGCGGCGCCGAGGTCGTCGAGCTCCGGCGCCACGACCCGGCCCTCGACCCGCTGCGCCATCTGCTCGATGAAGCGTGCGAGACCGGGGTCCTCCCCCAGGCGGAAGAACGTGGTCTGCGCCCCGAGCCGCCGGGCGTTGTCCAGCTCCTTGACCGCATAGGCCACGGTCAACGGGTGCGGCGGGTAGGAGAACCACACCTCCCCGTCGGGCTCGAGGTGGGAGGTCGGCTCGCCGTCGGTGACGATCAGCAGCACGGGCTGCGCGGTCGGGTGCTTGCGGAAGTGCCGGTTGGCCAGCAGCAGCGCGTGGTGCAGGTTCGTGCCCTTGTCCCACATGGCATCGAGCGCGGTCAGCTGCTCGATCTCCATCACCTCGGCGTGCCGGCCGAAGCCGATCAGCTGGAGCGCGTCGCCGCGGAAGCGGGAGCGGATCAGCGTGTGCAGCGCCAGGGCGGTGCGCTTCATCGGCACCCACCGGCCGTCCATGGCCATCGAGAACGAGGTGTCGACCAGCAGCGCCACGCAGGCCTGGGTGCGGTCCTCGGTCTCCGACACCTCGATGTCCTCGAGCTCGAGCATCCGACCGCCCGGGCCCGTGAGCCCGCCGAGGGCCCCGCCGGCGCGGCGGCGTACGGAGTTGAGCACGGTCCGCGGGATGTCCCACGGCTCGGTGTCGCCGAACTCCCACGCCCGCGACGACCCGGTCATCTCCCCGGCCCCACCGGCGCGTCGGGTGTCGCGCTGACCCTGGCGCCCGCTCATCCGCGTCGCCACGTCGCGCAGCAGCGCCTTGCCGAGCTGGCGCATGGCCTTGGGCGTCAGGCGCAGCTGGCCGTCCGACCCGCGTTGCATCGTGCCGCTGTCGCGCAGCGCCCGCTCCAGCTCCTGCAGCGTGCGGGCGTCGACGGAGGCCTGGTCACCGAGCTGGCGGGCGAGCTTGTCGAGGTCGACGTCATCCATCCGCGAGCCGGAGTAGGACTGGGCGAGCTGGTCCGCGAGGTCGTCGAGGTCCGCGAGGTCCTGGAAGACGCCGGTGCCGTCCCCCAGCCCGAGACCCTCCTCACCGTCCATCCGCCCCGACCCGCCCCAGTCCTCCCCGGGCCGCAGCCCGCGCAGGTTCGCGTCGAGCTGCGCCAGGGAGTCCATCAGCTCGGGCGAGCCGAAGGCCTGCTGCGCCAGCGCGTCGAGCTCGGCGCGCTGCTCGGGCGTCATCGAGTTGCGCATCCGCTGCGCCGCCGCTGCTCGCTGGGCCAGGGCGTCGAGCAGCTCGTCGATGCTCTCCGGGCGCTCGGGGAAGTGCTCCCCGTGCGCGGCCATGAAGTCCTCGAAGTCCTCGGGGGTGTCCTCGCCCCGGGCGTGCTTGGCCAGCAGCTCGTTGAGGTCACCGAGCATCGCGTTGATCGCCGCGCGGTCCTCGTCGGTCGCGTTCTCCAGCGCCTGCTTCATGCCGGCGAAGCGCTGGTCGAGCATCTCGCGACCGAGCAGGTCCTTGATCCTCTCGAAGTCCGCGCGCGCCTCGCTGCTCTGCCAGTCGTAGGACGACAGCTCGCTGACCGCGGCGGCCGGGCTGGCCGGCAGGTTGTCGAGCTGCAACTCGCGGAAGGTCCGGTCGCCGTCGTCCATCATGGCGTCGCGGGCCAGCTGCTTGCGCTCCTCGAGCACCGCCCTGTCCAGCAGCTCCTTGACCTCGGCCAGGGTGCCGTCGAGGTTGTGGCGGTCCATCAGCTCGCGGCGCCGCTCCGCGACGCGACGGGCCAGGTCGTCGAGGCCCGCCTGGTCCTGGCCGCCGCGACGCAGGAACTCGCGCATCGCGCGCTCCGGGCTGTACCCGGCCATCACGTCCTCGCCGATGGCGTCGAGGGCCTCGGACAGGTCGACCGGAGGCGCCAACGGGTCGCCGCCGTCGTAGCGCTTGAAGCGGGTGCGGTCCTTCACGGGCGCTCCTGTCGGTGCGAGCTGCGGCGGGGGTACGGGCGGGGGCGGCTCAGCCGTAGACCGTCTCGCGACCGTCGGAGTCCTTGCCGACCTTGCGGGCGAGGTAGAGCCCCTCCAGCGCCAGCTCGATCGCGCCGGCGCGCTGGCCGTCGTTCGTCGCGCCCAGCGCGTCGCAGACCCGGTCGTAGAGGTCGGACTCCCCCAGCACCGGCAGGCCGGTGAGGAACTCGCGGGCGGTGACCTGCTCACCGGTGGTCACCATCGCGCCGTTCTCGATCGCGTCGGCCAGCAGTCCCAGGTCGATGCCGCGCAGATGGGCACGGACCACCTCGGCGACGGCGGTGCGCAGCAGGTGCGTCAGCACCTCCTGCTCACGGCCCTCCTCGCCGGTCTCGAACTCGATCTTCCCGCCGAGCACCTCGACGGCCGTCTCGAGGTCGACCACCCGGGCCACGGCCTCGTCCTCACCGTGACGGGTGGCGCGATGCAGCGCGGCGGCGGCGATGGTCTCGGCGCCGGCGATGGCGAACCGGGCCGAGACGCCGGAGCGCTGGTCGACCGCGGAGGACTCCCGCAGGTTGCGGGTGAAGCGGGCCAGCACCTCCACCAGGTGGTCCGGCACGTCGGCGACGAGGTCGGCCTCCTGGCGGATGACGCGGATCTCCGCGTCCAGCTCGGCCGGGTAGTGGGTGCGGATCTCGGCGCCGAAGCGGTCCTTGAGCGGGGTGATGATCCGCCCGCGGTTGGTGTAGTCCTCCGGGTTGGCGCTGGCCACGACCAGCACGTCGAGGGGCAGGCGCAGCACGTAGCCGCGGATCTGCACGTCGCGCTCCTCCATCACGTTGAGCATCGCGACCTGGATCCGCTCGGCGAGGTCGGGCAGCTCGTTGAGCGCCACGATGCCGCGGTGGCTGCGCGGCACGAGGCCGAAGTGGATGGTCTCGGGGTCGCCGAGCGAGCGGCCCTCGGCGACCTTCATCGGGTCGACATCGCCGATCAGGTCGGCCACGGAGGTGTCGGGCGTGGCCAGCTTCTCGGCATAGCGCTCGTCGCGGTGGCGCCACACGACCGGCAGCTCGTCGCCGAGCTCGGCGGCGCGGCGGCGCGAGGCGTGCGTGATCGGGTCGAACGGGTGCTCGCCGAGCTCGGAGCCCTCGATGACCGGCGTCCACTCGTCGAGCAGGCCCACCAGGGTGCGCAGCAGGCGGGTCTTGCCCTGGCCGCGCTCGCCGAGCAGGACGACGTCGTGGCCCGCGATCAACGCGCGCTCCAGCTGCGGGACGACGGTGTGCTCGAAGCCGTGCAGACCCGGCCAGGGGTCGCGGCCCTCGCGCAGGGCGGCCAGGAGGTTGTCGCGGATCTCGGTGCGCAACGAGCGCAGCTGGTGCCCGGAGGCGCGCAACTGCCCGGCGGTGCGGGCCTCGGGGGCCGGTGACGGGAGGGGACCGGCGGTCGGGGTGGCAGTCACGAATTCCACGGTACGCCCGCGCGCCCAGCCCCCCGACGGCCAGTAGGGTCCGGACCGGAGGCGCTCGAGGCGAGCACCGGAAGGAGTGCGGTCGTGGGACGCACGCTGCTGTCCGTGAACGACTCGGCCTGGCTGTTCGCCGAGACCCGCCGCACCCCGATGCAGGTCGGGATGCTCGCGACCTTCCGGGTCCCCCAGGGAGAGCCCACCTTCGTGGCCGACCTCGTCGCACGCTGGCGGGAGGTCCGGCAGTTCCAGGCGCCCTACAACTACTGCTTCCGCAGGCTGCCGGTCCCCAGCTGGACCGAGCTGGAGGACGACCGGATCGACCTCGACTACCACCTGCGCCACTCCGCGCTGCCCTCGACCGGCTCGCAGCGCGAGCTCGGCGTCCTGGTCTCGCGGCTCCACTCCGCCCCGATGGACCGGCGCTACCCGCTGTGGGAGTGCCACGTCATCGAGGACCTGGAGGGCGACCGTTGGTCGTTGTACCTCAAGGCGCACCACTCCCAGGTCGACGGCGTCGGCGGGGTACGCCTCCTGCGCCGGATGCTCTCGGTCGACCCGGAGCACCGCGGGATGCTCCCGCCCTGGGCCGTGGGCACCCACGGGCCGGACCAGTCCGGCCTGCCGCCTCGCGAGGGTCCCCCCGGGGTGGAGCGCACCTCCGACGTCGCGGAGCACGAGTCGCTGCTCGGCGACCTCGCGGCCGGCGTGGCCGACCGGGTGCGCACCGGCGCCTCGGTGGGCGGCTCGCTCGCACGCACCTACGCCGAGACCCTGACCGGCCTGCGCGGCGACCCCGACCGCGCCGTCCCCTTTCGCGCCCCGCGCTCGATCCTCAACGGCCGCGTCCACTCTCCCCGCCGCTTCGCCACCCAGCACTACTCCGTGGACCGGCTCAAGGCCGTGGCGTCGGCCGCCGACGCCAGCCTCAACGACGTCTACCTCGCCCTGTGCGGCGGCGCCCTGCGCCGCTACCTGGTCGAGCGCGACGCGCTGCCCACCGAGGACCTGACCGCCAACGTGCCGGTGTCGGTGCGCCCGGAGGGCGGCGCCCGGGTCGGCAACGCCCTGACCTTCCTCTACGCCCGGCTCGGCACCAGCCTGGAGGACCCGCTGCAGCGGGTGGCGGCGATCAAGGCCTCCACCCAGCTGGGCAAGACCCGGCTGCCCGACGCGGACGGTGTCGCGATGGACGCCTACACCACGGCGCTGATGGCGCCCTTCCTGTCCGTGGCGCTGCTCGGGATCGGGGGCCACGGCCGGCCGGCCGCCAACGTCGTGGTCTCCAACGTCCCCGGGCCCGCCGAGACCCGCTACCTCGACGGGTCCCCGATGGAGGAGATCTACCCGGTGAGCCTGCTCTTCAACGGCCAGGCCCTCAACATCACCGGCGTCAGCTACGACGGCTCCTTCAACATCGGCTTCACCGGCTGCCGCGACTCCGTGCCCAGCCTGCAGCGCATCGCGGTGTACGCCGGTGAGGAGCTGGAGCGCCTCGAGCAGGCGCTCGGGCTGTGACGCCGACCTCCGCAGCCTGGTCGCTGACGGTCGTCACGCTGCTGCTCTCCCTCGCGCTGCTGGTCACCACCCTGCTGCTGCGCCACGAGCGGCGTGCCCACGACGCGACCCGCGCCCGCGCCACCCTGTGGTGGGCCGACCTCGACGCGGCGCTGCGCCCGCCCTCCCCCGCCACCGGGGTCGAGCGGGTGGTGCGCCGGGTCGTGCGCACCGCCGGGCAGCTGCGCCGCCAGGGTGTCGGCAGCCTGCTGCAGTCGTCGCTGGAGGACCTGCAGACCTGGGCCGGCGAGGGCCGCCGCCAGGTCGCCAACCTCGCCACCCCGGACGGGACGGTGACGTTGTTCTTCTCCGACGTCGAGGGCTCCACCCGGCTGAACGCCCGGTTGGGCGACGACGCCTTCGTCAAGGTCCTCTCCGCGCACGACGCCCTGGTCCGGCCGCGGGTGGAGAAGCACCGCGGCCAGGTCGTCAAGACGCCGGTGACGGGTTCGGGTTCATGGTGGCCTTCCGCGACGCCGAGGCGGCTTGCCGCGCCGCGCTGAGCATCCAGCGCCGGCTGGCGTCCGGTCGTGACCACCGCTTGCGCAGGGCCGGCGTCGCCGTGCGGATCAGGACCCACACCGGCAACGCCGTCAGCCGTGACGGCGACTACTTCGGGCACGACGTCGCCATGGCCGCACGGCTCGGCGACCTCGCCGACGGGGGTCAGGTGCTGGCCTCCCGCGCGGTGGCCACCGCGCTCGGCGACGACGCCGCGGTGGTCCTGGAGCCCGCGGGGGAGGCCGAGCTGCGGGGCCTGCCGGGCACCCACGAGGTCTCCCGGGTGTCGGCGCGACCGGCGCCGGGAGCCGTCGACCGGTCCAGCACCGACCCCCAGGGGCCCCCGGTCACGTCCTAGTCGCGCTGGCGCAGCAGCAGCGCGACGGCCTGGGTGCGGCGGGAGACCCCGAGCTTCGACAGCATCCCCGTCACGTGGTTCTTCACCGTCTTCTCGCTGATCAGGAGCTCGCCGGCGATGCGCCGGTTGCTCAGGCCCTCGGCCATCAGGTCGAGCACCGCGCGCTCGCGCGGCGTGAGCCGCCACAGGGCGGGACGGGTGCCGGCGGGGGCGGCGACCGTGTCGGCGAACGCCTCGACCCCGAGAGGCGGACGCCCCTCGCGACCGGCCCCGCGGGGGCGTACGGCGGGGACCGCGAGCGTGCCCCCGGCCGCGACCTCCCGCACCCCGGCCAGCAGGCCCGCGCTGTCGACGCCCTTGAGCAGCACCCCGGAGGCGCCCGCGGCGAGCACGCCCGCGACCGCGACCTCGTCGTCGAAGGCGGTCAGCACCACGACCGCGACACCGAGTTCCAGCGCCGCGCGGCACACCTCGGCCCCGTCACCGTCGGGCAGCCTGACGTCGACCACGGCCACGTCCGGCTGCAGCCGGCGCAGCTCGCGCATCGCGCCTGCCACGTCCGCAGCCTCGCCGGCCACCTCGAGGTCGGGCTCGGGCTCGAGCAGCGAGCGCAGTCCGCGGCGCACCAGCTCGTGGTCGTCGACCACCAGCACGCGAACGGCTCGCGGTGCGGCACCCGGGTGCCGGGCGGCGGTCACGTCGGTCATGGCTGACATCCAACCAGTTTCAACGACCGACGCGCGCGCCGTCCAGTGCCAGACGTCGCCGCACCACGTGACCTAGGTCCCGGGGTCGGTGCGCTCCTCGGTCGGCGCGGTGACCAGCTCGAACCCGCCGTCGTGACGGTCCGAGCCCGCCTCCACGGCGACCTCGACCAGCGCCACCCCCGCGCGCTCGCGCAGGATGATCGGGTCGTGGCGCAGGTCACGGTACAACGAGAGGCACAGCGCCAGGATCACCAGCACGAACGGCACCGAGGCGACCACCGTGACCCGCTGCAGCCCGCTCAGGGCGTTGGCGCCGCCGACGGCCAGCATGATCGCGGCCACGGCCCCGGTCAGGGTGCCCCAGAAGACCACGGTCCGCTTGCTGGGCTGGGTCCGGCCCCGCTCCGAGAGGGTGCCCATCACCAGCGATGCTGCGTCGGCCCCGGAGACGAAGAAGACCGCCACCAGGACCATCACCACCACGGTCGAGACCGCGGCGAAGGGGTAGTCGCCGAGGAGGGCGAAGAGCGCGGTGTCGAAGTTGACCACGCCGTCGGGGGCCAGGTCGCCGCCGTCCTGCTGCTGGTCGATGGCGGCGCCGCCGAAGACCGCGAACCAGACCATGCTGACCAGGGTGGGCACGAGAAGCACCCCGGTCACGAACTGCCGGATGGTGCGGCCCCGGCTGATCCGGGCGATGAACATGCCCACGAACGGGGTCCAGGAGACCCACCAGGCCCAGTAGAAGACGGTCCAGTCGCCGAGCCAGGCGTTCATGTCGGCGTCGCCGGTGGCCGCGGTGCGCGAGGCCATCTCGCCCATCTGGCCGAGGTAGTCGCCCAGCGTGGTGGGCAGCAGGTTGAGGATCAGCAGGGTCGGACCGACCACGAAGACGAAGGCGGCCAGGGCCAGAGCCAGCACCATGTTGCCGTTGGAGAGGTATTGGATCCCCTTCTCGACGCCGGACACCGCGGAGGCGATGAAGGCGACCGTGAGGACGGCGATGATGCTGACCAGGACCGGCGTACCGACCTCCCCGACCCAGCCGTTGAACTGCAGGCCGCCGGCGATCTGCAGCGCACCGAGGCCGAGCGAGGCCGCGGAGCCGAAGAGCGTGGCGAAGATGGCCAGGATGTCGACCACGCGGCCGAAGGCGCCCTCCGAACGGCGGCCGAGCAGCGGCCAGAACGCGGCCGAGATCGTCTGCGAGCGCCCGGCGCGGTAGCTGCCGTAGGCGATCGCGATACCCACCACGGCGTAGATCGCCCAGGGGTGCAGGCCCCAGTGGAACATCGTGGTGGCCATCGCCACCTCGACGGCCTCGTCCGACCCGGCCTCCACGGTCCCGGGCGGCGGGGAGGTGTAGTGCGACAACGGCTCGGCGACGCCGTAGAACATCAGCCCGATGCCCATCCCGGCGCTGAACATCATCGCGATCCAGGACACCGTCCTGAACTCGGGCTCCTCCCCGTCCTGGCCGAGCGGGATCCTGCCGTAGCGGCTGGCGGCCAGCCAGAGCACGTAGACGACGAAGAACGACGAGACGAGCACGAAGAACCAGCCGCCGTTCAGGATCACGGCGTCCTGGGCCGTGGTGGAGGCCGACGCGAGGTTCTTGGTGCTGACGATGCCCCAGGTCACGAACCCGATCGCGATCGCGCCCGTGACGGCGAAGACGACCAGGTCGACGTTGTCACGCCAGCGAGGTGAGAGCGGCCGGTCGGCCGCGCTCGTGCGGGGCCCGGGGTCGGGCGCGGCGCCGGGGGTGGGGGTCTGCTCGTCGGTGGCCATCGTCCGAGGCTATGCCCACCGCGGAGAGCCGGTCATTCCTCGCGGGGGGCGGCGCCCGGGCCCCCGGGCCCTGCCGGTCAGGTCGAGCTGAGGTAGCCCAGCAGGTCCTGGCGGGTCAACACCCCGACCGGGGCCCCGTCCTCCTGGACGAGGACCGCGTCCGCCTCCCCGAGCAGGTGCACCGCGGCCTGGGCGCCCTCGGTGGCCCCGATCGTGGGCAGTGCGGGCGACATGTGCTGCTCCACCAGGTCGGTCAGCCGGGCGTTGCCGGCGTACAGCGCCTCGAGCAGGGCGCGGTCGGAGACCGACCCGGCGACCTCCTGGGCGACCACGGGGGGCTCGGCGCGGACCACGGGCATCTGGGACACGCCGTACTCGCGCAGGATGGCCACGGCCTCGGCGATGGTCTCTCCGGGGTGGGTGTGGACCAGGTCGGGCAGCCGCCCGTCCTTGCCGCGCAGCACCTCCCCGACGGTGCGGCCCTCGCGGGCGTCGGCCCCGGTCGTCGGGAAGCCGTAGGTCGCCAGCCAGTCGTCGTTGAAGATCTTGGACAGGTAGCCGCGGCCGGAGTCCGGCAGCAGCACCACGATCACCGCGTCGCGGCCCTCGGGGGTGCCGGCGAGCTCGTGGGCGAGCTGGCGGGCGGCGTAGGCGGCCATCCCGCAGGAGCCGCCGACCAGCATCGCCTCCTCGCGGGCCAGGCGCCGGGTGAAGGCGAAGGAGTCGGCGTCGGAGACCTCGATGATCCGGTCCGCGACGTCGCGGTCGTAGGTGTCGGGCCAGAAGTCCTCGCCGACGCCCTCCACGAGGTACGGCCGGCCGGTGCCGCCGGAGTAGACCGACCCGCTGGGGTCGGCGCCGACCACCTGCACCGGCCGGCCGCCCCGGGCGGCGCTCTGCTCCTTCAGGTAGCGCCCGACGCCGGAGATGGTGCCGCCGGTGCCCACGCCGGCCACGAAGTGGGTCACCCGGCCCTCGGTCTGGGCCCACACCTCCGGGCCGGTGGTCTCGTAGTGCGAGCGGGGGTTGTGCGGGTTGGCGTACTGGTTGGGCTTCCAGGCGCCCGGCTCGGAGGCCAGCCGGTCGGAGACGTTGTAGTAGCTGTCGGGGTCCTCGGGAGCCACGGCGGTGGGGCACACGACGACCTCGGCGCCGTACGCGCGCAGCACGTTGCGCTTGTCCTCGCTGACCTTGTCGGGGCAGACGAAGACGCAGTGGTAGCCCTTGGCCTGGGCCACCATGGCCAGCCCGACGCCGGTGTTGCCCGAGGTGGGCTCCACGATGGTGCCGCCGGGCACCAGCTCGCCCGAGGCCTCGGCCGCCTCGATCATCCGGGTCGCGATGCGGTCCTTCACCGAGCCGCCGGGGTTGAGGTACTCGATCTTGGCCAGCACCATCGGTCCCTCCCCCGCCGGTGTCACGGGGAGGTCGAGGGTGCGGCCGAGCCGCACCAGGGGCGTGTCGCCGATGAGGTCGACCAGGGAGTCCACGTACTGCATCGGGCCAGCGTAGGGCGTGGCGCGGGGGCGGGGGCCCGCGGCGCTGCGCGCTGCGACGGCGGATCCCTAGACTCCCCGCATGGGGAGAGCCGGAGCAGCACGCAAGCTCGCCGCCGCTGCGGCGTACGGCGGCGGCGGTCTGTCCGTCGTCGGCGCCGGTCTCTACGGCGTCCTGACCGCCGAGGCGAAGCTGGCGCGTCGCACGATCGGGGCGATCCGCGACGAGCCGCCGCCCGACGCCACCGGCTGGTACGGCCGCGGCCGGCCCGGCCCCGCGACCAAGGCCGCCCTGCTCGGCGACTCCAGCGCTGCGGGCTACGGCGTGGACCGCGTCGAGGAGACCCCCGGCGCCCTGCTGGCCAGCGGTGTCGCCGAGCACGCTGACCGGCGCGTCTACCTGCGTGAGTTCTGCAAGGTCGGCGCCGAGTCCTCCGCGCTGGCCGGCCAGGTCGAGCGGGCCCTGGCCATCGAGGCCGACGTGGTGGTCGTCCTGATCGGGGCCAACGACGTCACGCACGTGACCCTGCCCTCGCAGTCGGTGCGCCACCTCTCCGAGGGCGTGCGGCGGCTGATCGCGGCCGGCTGCTCGGTGGTCGTCGGGACCTGTCCGGACCTGGGCACCATCCAGCCGATCGCCCCGCCGCTGAAGCAGGTGGCCCGGGCGTGGTCGCGCCGCCTCGCGGCCGCGCAGACCATCGCGGTGGTCGAGGAGGGCGGGCGGACCGTCTCGCTCGGCTCGGTGCTCGGCCCCGAGTTCGACGCCGCCCCGGCGCTGCTCTTCGGTCCCGACCGGTTCCACCCGTCGGCGGCCGGCTACTCCTCGCTGGCCACCGTGCTGCTGCCCTCGGTGCTCGCCGCACTCGGCTTCGCCCGTCCCGACGAGGCGCTGCCGGAGGCGTACCGGGGTGAGGGCCGGCTGCCGATCACCGCGGCCGCCGTCGCCGCCGTCCAGACGCCCGGCACCGAGGTGGACGGCACCGCCGTCGGCGGTGAGCGCCGCGGGGTGCGCGGGCTGTGGGTGGAGCTGCGCCACCGCCGGGGCCGGCTGCCCGGTGAGGGCCAGGCTCCCGAGGCCGAGGAGACGGCCGAGGGCCCCGGATCAGATCCGGGGCCCTCGGGTCACGCGCCGACCTAGCGGGGGTCGGGGTCTGTGGTGCTGCTCGGCGGCCAGTCAGCCGCGATCAGTCAGACTGGAAGATCGCGAGCAGGCGCAGCAGGTTGGTGTAGATCCAGACCAGGCTGACGGTCATCGCGAACGCCGCACGCCAGGACTCGCGCTCGGGCAGGCCGCCGGCGATGCCCTTCTCCACGAAGTCGAAGTCCATGATCAGCATGAAGACGCCGAGCACGAGGCCGACGACCGCGGTGATCATGCCGAGGAAGCCGAAGCCGAACAGGCCGGTGTTGACGCCGAAGAGACTGAGCACCAGGCTCATGCCGGCCAGTCCGACCATGCCGAACATCGCGGCCGTGACGCCCTTGCGGAACTTGTCGCCGACCTTGATGTCGAAGAACTTGTACGCCGCGAGCGTGCCGGCGAAGGCCGCCATCGTGCCGAGGACGGCGCTGCTGACGATGTTGGACTCGCCCGCGCTGGCGGCGACGTAGCTGTCGAGCACCTTGCTGAACGCACCCAGAGCCACGCCCTCGAGCACGGCGAACGCCAGGACCAGGGCCGGGCTGATCACCCGCTTGAACGAGTTGACCATCGCCAGCGCGAAGGCGCCGAGCGAGCCGATCATCGCGGCGGAGTAGAGCGCGGCGGCGTCGCCGGTGGCGCTCATGTCGGGCGTGAGGATCCAGGTGGCGAGCGCGGTGAGGACCACGACGCCGAGCGTCATGGCCGTCTTCTGGACGACGGAGTCGATCGTCATCCGTCCACCGTCGGTGGCGGGCCCCCGGCCCTGGTCACCGGGCGCGCCGGTGCCCCACTGGGACGGGTCGGTGCCGTAGCCCGGGTAGGCCGAGCCGTTGCCGGCGTAGGTCTGGTTGCCGTAGGTCGGGGCGTTCTGGCCGCCTCGGTTGAACTCCTCCGAGCGGCGGAACACCGGGTTGTTGCTCTGCATGTGGTCTCTCCTTGGAGGCCGGGGGTGTCGGGCCGTCTGCGACGGCCCAGCGCGAGGTCCAGGTTAGCGGGTCTCACCTGGTCCAACGTGCGGGTCGACCGCAGTGTTCCCCTCGCCGAGATGACCCTCCCGGCCGGCCGAGATGACGCTCGCGGCGCCTCGAGATGACGGTCGCGGCGCGACGCCGGTGGGCCGGGGTGCCCCCGCTGGGACTCGAACCCAGAACTGACCGCTTTTAAGGCGGTTCCCTCTCACCGGTTGGGGCACGGGGGCGCGCCCGCATCATCCCAGCCCGCTCCCGAGGGTCGCCGCCCGACCGAGCACGGCGTCGAGCATCGGCTCGGTCAGCCGGCCGGTGAACGTGTTCTGCTGGCTGGGGTGGTAGCAGCCGAGCAGGACGAGCGGGCCGGTGCCACCCGGCAGGGCCGGCAGGGACGCCTCCGCGCCGTGCCCGAAGCGCGGCCGCGGCCGGGGTACGGCGCTGCCGGCCCGCCCCAGCGCGGTGAGCGCGGCGGCCCACCCGAAGCCCCCCAGCGCGACGACGACCCGCAGGTGCGGGGCGAGCAGGGCCAGCTCGCTGTCGAGGAAGGGCGCGCACGCGTCGCGCTCGGCCGGGGTCGGCTTGTTGGCCGGGGGCGCGCAGCGTACGGCCGCGGCCACGCGGGTGCCGACGAGCGTCAGGCCGTCGCCGGCGTGGGTGCTGGTGGGCTGCGTGGCCAGGCCGGCGCGGTGCAGCCCGGCGTAGAGCCAGTCCCCCGACCGGTCGCCGGTGAAGACCCGACCCGTCCGGTTGGCCCCGTGGGCGGCCGGGGCCAGCCCCACCACCAGCACCGGGGCGTCGGTGGCGCCGAAGCCGGGCACCGGCCGGCCCCAGTAGGGCTGGTCGGCGTACGACGCGCGCTTGGCGTGAGCGACCTCCTCGCGCCAGGTCACCAGGCGCGGGCAGCGGCGGCAGGTGCTGACCGCGGCGTCCAGCGCGCGCCACGGACCGGCCGGTGCGTCGGCGGTGACGGGGTCGGTCGGGTCACCCGGCCAGCCGGAGGCCGGCGGCACGGGCGAGGGGTACGGCCGGCCGGTGAGCGGGTGCGGCAGCGCGGTCACCGGGTGGTCCTCGGCGTCGCGACCGTCATCTCGGGTGTCCGCGGGCGTCATGTCGGCCGGTGGCGCGCGTCATGTCGTCAGGGACCAGGCGATGCCGTCGAGGATGTCGGACTCCGAGACGACCAGGCGCTGCGGGCGGGCGTGGGCCAGCACCCGGGACAGCACCAGCGCGCCGGCGCCGATCACGTCGACGCGACCGGGGTGGAGCCACGGCAGCTGCCGCCGCTGCGCGGTGCTCATCGCCAGCAGCCGCGCGGCCTGGTCCTGCACCGCGGCCACGTCGAGCACGGCCCGGTCGATGGCGTCGCGGTCGTAGCCGGCCAGACCGAGCACGCCGGCGGCGACCGTGGTGACGGTGCCGGCCACGCCGACGACCGTCCGGGCGCGGGCGACGTCGACCGGGCAGCCGTCCAGCGCGGCGTCGAGGTCGGCCGTGCAGGCCTCGACCTGGGCCTGCGTCGGCGGGTCGTCGTGCAGGTGCCGCTCGTGCAGGCGCACCGACCCGACCTGCAGCGACTCGGCCTCCTCCACCCCGTCGGCGAGGTCGCCACCGCCCAGGACCAGCTCGGTGGAGCCGCCGCCGACGTCGACGACCAGCACCGGGGTGACCAGCTCGGCCAGCCCGGCCAGCCCGCGCACGGCGCCGGCGTAGGACAGCGCGGCCTCCTCCGCCCCGCTCAGCACCTCGGGCCGCACACCGAGCCGCTGCTCGACCCCGTCGGCGAAGACCTCGGCGTTGGCGGCGTCGCGGGTGGCCGACGTGGCGCAGAACCGGAGCCGGGACACGTCGTGGGCGGCGAGGAGGTCGGCGTACTCGTCGAGGGCCGCGAAGGTGCGCTCGAGTGCCGCCGGGGACAGCTCGCCGGTCCGGTCGACGCCCTCGCCGAGGCGCACCATCCGTGCCTCGCGCACCGCGACGTCGGGCAGGGCACCGACGAGCAGCTTGACGGTGTTGGTGCCACAGTCGATCGCGGCGACGGTCGGGGCCTCAGCCATCGTCGCGCCCCGCAGCGTCGCGGTCGTCCACGGGCACGACGACGCACGGGCCCTCGGCGCCCCAGTCCCCCAGCCGCTCCAGCACCTCGTCCCCGAGCGGGTTGACCCCCGGGCCGGCGGCGAGCGCGTGCCCGGCCAGCACGTGCAGGCACTTCACGCGATCAGGCATCCCCCCGGCGGAGATGCCGTCGATCTCGGGCACGTCACCCAGGACGGCACGGTCGGCGAGGTAGGCGCGGTGCGCGGAGGCGTACGCCTCGGCCAGCGCGGGGTCCTCGGTGAGCCGGTCCTGCATCTGCCGCATCAGCCCGGAGCCCTCGAGGGTCCCGATCCGCGACGCGGCGCGTGGGCAGGTCAGGTAGTACGTGGTCGGGAACGGGGTGCCGTTGGGCAGGCGCGGCTCCGTGGTGACCACGTCGGGCGACCCGCACCCGCAGCGGTGACCGACCGCGTGGATGCCGCGCGCGGGCCGGCCGAGCTGCTCGCGGACCATCCGTTCGTCGTGGGGGTCGATGCTCACCGGGCGCCGCTCACCGCTGCGTGCCGTCGACGCGCACGGCTGGCGCGTCCTCGGTGCGCGGCGGGTCGCCGGCCGTCTCGACGGAGGACCAGGCGCGGTCCCACCACGCCTGCTCGTCGGCGGGGTCGACGGGGGTGTCGCCGGAGAGGGTCGCCTCGGGCTCGAGCGGCTCCCCGTCCTCGTCGAGGACGACGTAGGAGGTCTCGCCCGGCCTCACGTAGCCGAAGCGCTCCCGGGCCTGCTGCTCGGCGTAGGCCGGGTCCTCCCAGCGCTGGCGCTCACGGCTGAGGTCGTCGATGGCCGACTCGCGCTGGGCGATCTCGGTCTTGAGGTCGCCGATGTGAGCCCGCTGCTCCAGGTAGGCGCGCATCGAGGAGGCGTAGCTGACCGCGAGCACCGCGAGCACGAGGACCAGGACCGCCGAGCGGCCGGTCAGCCGCGGCCGCCGTCGCGGCGCCGCCACGTCGGTGCCGGCAGGCACGCCCCGGTCGACCCCGCCCGTACGGGGTCGGGCGCGGCCCCGCGTGGGCGGGCGGCGCTTGTCGGGGCGGTCGGCCACGGGTGTCCCTCGGCCTCAGCGCGCCAGGCGCGGGAAGGCGGCGGCGCCGGCATAGCGGGCGGCGTCGCCGAGCTCCTCCTCGATGCGGAGCAGCTGGTTGTACTTCGCCACGCGCTCCGAGCGGGCCGGGGCGCCGGTCTTGATCTGGCCGCAGTTGGTGGCCACGGCGAGGTCGGCGATGGTGGTGTCCTCGGTCTCGCCCGAACGGTGGCTCATCATGCAGCGGAAGCCCGCGCGGTGGGCCATGTCGACAGAGTCGAGGGTCTCGGTCAGGGTGCCGATCTGGTTGACCTTCACCAGCAGCGAGTTGGCCTGGCCACCGGCGATGCCACGGGCCAGGCGCTCCACGTTGGTGACGAAGAGGTCGTCACCGACGATCTGGGTCTTGTCGCCGAGCATGTCGGTCATGGCCTTCCAACCGTCCCAGTCGTCCTCGTCGAGCGGGTCCTCGATGGAGACGATGGGGTAGGAGTCGACCAGGTCGGCGTAGTAGGCGACCATCTCCTCCGACGTCTTCTTCTCGCCCTCGAAGGCGTACTTCAACTTGTCGTAGAACTCGCTGGCCGCCACGTCGAGCGCCAGACCGAAGTCGGTGCCGAGCGTGAAGCCGGCCGATTTCACGGCCTCGGCGATCAGGTCGAGCGCGGCGCGGTTGCTCGGCAGCTCCGGGGCGAAGCCACCCTCGTCACCGACGCCGGTCGCTAGGCCCTTCTTCTTCAGCACGGCCTTGAGGGCGTGGTAGACCTCGGCCCCCTGCTGGAGTGCCTCGCGGAAGGACGAGGCGCCGATCGGAGCGATCATGAACTCCTGGACGTCGACGTTGGTGTCGGCGTGCGCACCACCGTTGAGGATGTTCATCATCGGCACGGGCAGCAGGTGGGCGTTGGGGCCGCCGACGTAGCGGAACAGCGGCAGACCGGAGCTGACCGAGGCGGCGCGAGCCACGGCCAGCGAGACCCCGAGGATGGCGTTGGCGCCCAGGTTGGCCTTGTTCGGGGTGCCGTCAAGGTCGAGCATCGCCTGGTCGACCAGTCGTTGGTCGCTGGCGTCGAGACCGATGATCTCGGGCTCGATCTGGTCCTGCACGGCACTGACTGCCTTCTCGGTGCCCTTGCCGCCGTAGCGCTTGCCCCCGTCGCGGAGCTCGACGGCCTCGAAGGCGCCGGTGGAGGCCCCGGAGGGGACGGCCGCGCGGCCGAGCGAGTCGTCCGCGAGGAGTACCTCGACCTCGACCGTGGGGTTTCCACGGGAATCGAGGATCTCCCGGGCGATGACGGTGTCGATGGAAGCCAAGAGAGTCGCTCCTGCGTCGAAGGTTTCGGCCCGGCCAGTCACAGGTCCGGCCCGGGGGCCGGTTCGGGTGCCTGTTCCTGGGCCTCGTGCCTTTCACCCTAACCGGGCTGAGCGGCGATCACGCGTAGCACCCGGCGGGCGCGGTGGCCTACTTCCCGGTGCCGAAGACGACCGGGTCGGTCCGGTCGGTCGCACCCAGGCGGGCGCAGGTCCGGCTCTCGAGGTTGCAGCTGACCACCGCGGTGGGTCGGCCGCCCTCGATGACAGGCCCGTAGAACGTCGTCTCGCCGGCCCATCCCGCGACCTCGAAGCCCGCCGGGGTGGTGACCCCGGCGCGACTCGGCCCGTCGAGTCGCTGCTGGGCCGAGAGCGGCACCAGGCCACGGGGGCTGACGGCGCGGCCGCTGCCCGTGTCGTAGGCGTACGCCGAACCGGCACCTGTCACGAGTAGCCGGCTCGCGTCGGCCGTGACCCCGAGGG
>JBKJPE010000115.1:0-16501 GCA_046595185.1 Nocardioides sp. | reverse complement strand
GAGTGGGGCTACTCCAACCGCCTCGCGGACCTGATCGACTACATCGGCACGTCACTCTGACGTGGCGGACTACGCCTCCCTCGGAGACGTCGCCGGCAGGCGGGTCCTGGTCCGCTCGGACCTGAACGTCCCGCTCGACGGCAGCCGGATCACCGACGACGGACGGGTGCGCGCGAGCGTCCCCACCATCCGTGCCCTGGCCGAGGCCGGGGCACGCGTGGTGGTCGTCGCCCACCTCGGCCGTCCGAAGGGCGCGCCGGACCCGGCGTACTCGCTGGGCCCGGTCGCCGAGCGCCTCGGCGACCTGCTCGGCAGCCCGGTCGCCTTCGCCACCGACACCGTCGGCGACAGCGCGCGCCGCACGGTGGAGGGTCTGGCAGACGGCGACGTGGCCGTGCTCGAGAACGTCCGGTTCAACGCTGGGGAGACCAGCAAGGACGACGCCGAGCGCGGGGCGTTCGCCGACGAGCTCGCGGCGCTGGCGGACGCCTTCGTCTCCGACGGCTTCGGCGTGGTGCACCGCAAGCAGGCCAGCGTCTACGACGTCGCGCAACGGCTGCCGCACGCGATGGGCCAGCTGGTCGCGACCGAGATCGAGGTGCTCCGACGCCTCACCGAGTCCCCGCAGCGCCCGTACGTCGTGGTCCTCGGCGGCTCCAAGGTCTCCGACAAGCTGGGTGTCATCGACAACCTGCTCGAGAAGGCTGACAAGCTGCTGATCGGCGGGGGCATGGTCTTCACGTTCCTGGCCGCGCAGGGTCACGAGGTGGGCAGGAGCCTGCTGGAGAAGGACCAGATCGACACCTGCCGCGCCTACCTGCGGCGCGCCGAGGAGGCCGGGGTGCAGATCCTGCTGCCGAGCGACGTCGTCGTCGACACCGAGTTCCCCTCCGGCGACCGGCGCCCGGAGCCCGCCGTGGTGCCGGCCAGCGAGATCCCGGCCGACGCCCTGGGTCTCGACATCGGGCCGGAGGCCTCCCGCGCCTTCGCCCTGGCCCTCTCCGACGCCCGGACGGTCTTCTGGAACGGCCCGATGGGCGTCTTCGAGGTGGGCGCCTTCGCCGACGGCACCCGCGCGGTCGCGCGGGCCCTGACCGAGGTCGACGGGCTCTCCGTGGTCGGCGGGGGCGACTCCGCCGCGGCCGTGCGGACCCTCGGCTTCGACGAGTCCGCCTTCGGCCACATCTCGACCGGGGGCGGCGCCAGCCTCGAGTACCTGGAGGGCAGGACCCTCCCCGGCATCACCGTCCTGGAGGACTGACGCCCGGGGGCTCCGCCCCGGGTACCCCCGCTCGGGCTCCGCCCCAGACCCCGACTGCGAAGAAGGCATCATGGCGAACCGCACCCCGCTGATGGCGGGGAACTGGAAGATGAACCTCCACCACCAGGAGGCGGTGGTCCTGGTCCAGAAGCTGGCGTGGACCCTGTCCGACAAGCGGCACGACCCCGCCCGGGCCGAGGTCGTGGTGGTGCCCCCGTTCACCGACCTCCGCTCGGTGCAGACCCTGGTCGACGGTGACCGGCTCTCGCTGCGCTACGGCACGCAGGACGTGTCGGCGGAGGAGTCGGGCGCCTACACCGGGGAGGTGTCGGCGGCGATGCTGGCCAAGCTCGGCTGCTCCTACGTCGTGGTCGGCCACTCCGAGCGCCGCCAGCGCCACGAGGAGTCCGACGCGGTCGTGAACGCCAAGGCCGTCCGCGCCCTCGCCCACGGCATCACCCCGATCGTGTGCGTGGGGGAGGGGCTCGAGGTCCGCCAGGCGGGGGAGCAGGTGCCGTTCACCCTGGCCCAGGTCGACGGCTCGCTGGCCGGCCTGGACGCCGAGCAGGTCGCCGGCCTGGTCGTGGCCTACGAGCCGGTCTGGGCGATCGGCACCGGCGAGGTCGCCACGCCCGAGGACGCCCAGGAGGTGTGCGGCGCCATCCGCGCCCGCCTGCGCGAGACCCTCGGCGACGCTGCTGCCGACGGCGTGCGCGTGCTCTACGGCGGCTCGGTCAAGGCCGCCAACGTGGGCGCGACCATGGCCCAGGAGGACGTCGACGGCTGTCTGGTGGGTGGCGCGAGCCTCCAGGTCGACGAGTTCAGCGGAATCTGTCGCTTCTACGACATGCCGGTCCTCTGACCATCCCGACCTGACGTAGGATCGGCGACCGTGACGACGCTCTTCACCATCCTGCTCGTGGCCACCAGCGCCATCCTCATCCTGCTGGTCCTGCTCCACAAGGGGCGGGGCGGCGGCATGTCGGACATGTTCGGTGGCGGTGTGTCGAGCTCGCTGGGCGGGGGATCCTCCGTCGCGGAGCGCAACCTCGACCGCTTCACCGTGGGGATCGGCGTGATCTGGTTCGCGTGCGTGATCGCCCTCGGGCTCCTCCTGGCCTACTGAGGCCGTCCGCACCACTGGCACCACCAGCGCTCGACCCACACACCCGCACGCACCAGGCAGCACCAGGCAGCACCGACACGAGGGGACCAGGACATGGCAGGTGGAGGGAACGCGATCCGCGGGAGCCGGGTCGGCGCCGGGCCGATGGGCGAGGCCGAGCGCGGCGAGGCGGCGGCGAGGCAGGCCGTGACCTACTTCTGCTCCCACGGGCACCGGTCGGTGGTCACTTTCGCGATCGAGGCGACGGCCCCGGAGCGGTGGGACTGCCCCAAGTGCGGCCTGCCGGCGTCCATGGACTCCGACAACCCGCCCCCCGCGCCGCGCAACGAGCCCTACAAGACCCACCTGGCCTACGTGAAGGAGCGCCGCTCCGACGCGGAGGCCGCCGACATCCTCGACGAGGCCCTGTCGCTGCTGCGGTCGCGGCGCAAGTCCGGCGACATCATCTTCTGACCCCGGCCGACCCGTCGGTCGCCCCCCGGCGGCGTCCAGCGTGTCGATCGTCACGCTCAACTCGGGCGGGCAGACCGTCGACCTGGTCTCACAGCCGCTGCCGGGGCCGTTCCCCACGCCTGACGCCCCGGGCCGTCGGCGGGTTGCGGATCCGGCGCAATTGTCGGCTTCCGACCGGGTGGGGGCCGATCCATTGGTCAGGGCGGCGCAATTGTCGGACTTCGACAACGACGGGCCCCCTCCGCCCAGCCGCAGCCCTCAGGTCTGCGACGCCGCCGCGGTGTCGACGAAGAACACGGTCTCCTGCTCACCGCGTACGCCCCGGGCCGGAGTGGCGGCGACCGTGCCCTCCGGCGCCAGCGCGGCGGCGACCGCGCCGGCCTTGTCCTCCCCGCTGGCCACCACCCACACCGACCGTGTCCGGTTCAGCGCCTCGAAGGTCAGGCTGACCCTCTCGGGCGGCGGCTTGGGGGAGTCGGTGACCCCCACGGCGACCCTGTCGCCGGTCGAGAGCGCGGCGTGGCCCGGGAAGAGCGAGGCCACGTGCCCGTCGGGGCCGACGCCCAGCATCACCACGTCGAAGCGTTCGGCGCCGTACGCGGCCAGACTGGCCTCGTAGGAAGCGGCCGCCGCGTGGACGTCGGCGACGTCGTCGGTCGAGGGCACCTGGTGCACCTGGGTCGCACCCACCGGGCCCAGCAGGTCGGCGAGCGCCGGAACGGCGTTGCGGTCCGGCGACGCCGGTCCGACGAACCGCTCGTCGCCCCACCAGACGACGACCCGGGTCCAGTCGACACCGGAACTCACGCTGAGCCGGGTCAGCTCACGGTGCACCCGGACGGCGATGGAGCCGCCGGTGAGCACGACCTGCGGCTCCCGGCCGTCGCTCTGGGCGTCGGCCAGCCGGGTCAGGAGCTCCCCGGCCACCGCCGTGGCCAGGGCGCCCGCGTCGGGCTGCACCTCGACCAGCGGCTCGGGCCGGGTCGACAGGTCGGGGCCCATCAGCCCAGGACCTGGCGCACCACGTCGAGGTCGGCGGGTGACGAGAGGTGCAGGCGCAGGACCGGTCGCCCCTTGGCCGCCAGCACCGAGCCGTCGCCGACGGCCTGGGCGGTGAGGAACTCGTGCAGGGTGAACTCCCGTCCCGGCACCGCCAGGTCGGCCTCGGGCTCCCCGGTGACCTGCACGTAGACGCCGGTGTCGGGGCCGCCCTTGTGGTACTGCCCGGTGGAGTGCAGGAAGCGCGGTCCCCAGCCGAAGGTCGTCGGACGTCCGGTACGCCGGGCGAGGCCGTCGCGGACCCGGGCCAGCGCCGCGTCACGGTGCCGGTCGAGGTAGGCCTGGACGGCGACGTAGCCGTGGTCGGGGTCGAGCTGCGCCAGCAGCGCCCGGACGGCGTGCTCGACGTCGTCGACGCCCGGCGGCAGCCACCCGTCGGAGGCGAAGACCGTCACCGGACCCTCGGTGAACAACGGGGTGGGGGAGGCGCCGCCGCCGTCCAGCATGTCGCGGGCCGCGGCCTTGGCGCTCTCGACGTCGGGCTGGTCGAACGGGTTGATCCCGATCACGCGGCCCGCGACCGCGGTGGCGTGCTCCCACAGCAGCAGCTGGGCGCCGAGGGTCGCGTCGACGTGGGCGCCCCACCCGGAGGCCGGCGCATCGGCGTCACCGCCGGCGTGGTCGGGCCCGAAGGTCACCAGCACCTCGTCGCGGGTGCTCGCGGAGATGTTGGGTGCGTCGTCGCGGTCGACCACGACGGGCAGGATGCCCTTGCCGTCCTTGCCGGTGGACTCGGCGACGAGCTGCTCGGCCCAGTCGCCGAGACCGGCGTACGCCGCCCCGGCGTTGACCAGCACCATCTTGTCGGCGCCCGCCAGGTTGGCCGCGCCCAGCAGGGCTCCGAGCCGCAGGCCGGGGTTGTCGGGGGAGTCGGCCTCGAGGAGCGGACGGACCGCCTCGGCCTCGTCGAGCAGCTGCCCGGTGTCGACGCCGGCCAGGCCGCTGGGCACCAGTCCGAAGGCGGTGAGGGCCGAGTAGCGGCCCCCGACCTCGGGGTCGGCCAGGAAGACCCGGTAGCCGGCCTCCCGGGCGGACTGCTCGAGCGGGGAGCCGGGGTCGGTCACGACCACGACCCGTCCCGCAGGGTCGATCCCCGCGTCGGTGAACGCCTGCTCGAAGACGCGCTTCTGGCTGTCGGTCTCCACGGTGCCGCCGGACTTGCTCGACACCACCACCACGGTCTCGTCCAGGCGGACCAGGGCCGAACGCACGAAGTCGGGGTCGGAGGAGTCCTGGACGTCGAGGTCCACGCCGGCGGCCTCGCAGACGACCTCGGGCGCGAGGGACGAGCCGCCCATGCCGCAGAGGACGACACGGGTCACGCCGGCGGCCCGCAGCTCCTCGCGCAGGGCGGCCACCTCGGCGACGAGCGGGCGCGACCGGGTGCTGAGCGAGGTCCATCCCAGCCGCCTGCCGGCCTCGTCCTGGGCGGCCGGCCCCCACAGGGTGGCGTCTCCGGACGCGATGCCGGAGGCCACCCGGTCGGCGACCAGGCCCTCGACGAGGGAGGCGTACGCAGCCTCGTCGGGGCAGGCGACGAGCAGCTCGAGGGCCGGGTCCGCGGAGGAGACCCCCCTCCAGGCGGTCACCTGGCGCCGCCCATCTGGCCCTGGACGGTCTCGACCAGCTCCGTCCAGGACGTCTTGAACTTGTCGACACCCTCGTGCTCGATGGTGAGGAAGACGTCCTGCAGGTCGACCCCGACCTCCTCGAGGCGGTCGAAGACGGCCTGGGCCTGCTCGCGGCGCCCGCTGACGGTGTCGCCCTCGACCTCGCCGTGGTCGGCGAAGGCGTCCATCGTCTTCTCCGGCATCGTGTTGACGGTGCCGTCGGCCACCAGCTGCGTCACGTAGAGCGTGTCGGGGTAGTCCGGGTCCTTGACCCCGGTCGAGGCCCAGAGCGGCCGCTGCACCATGGCGCCGACGCCGGCCAGCTGCTGCCACCGGTCGGAGGCGACGACGTCCTCGAAGGCGGCGTAGGCCAGCCGGGCGTTGGCCACGGCCGCCTCCCCGCGCAGCGCGGTCGCCTCGTCGGTGCCGATCTTCTCGAGTCGCGCGTCCACCTCGGTGTCCACGCGGGACACGAAGAAGGACGCCACGGACTGGATCCGTCCGAGGTCGAGCCCGGCGTCGCGCGCCTGCTCGAGGCCGGTCAGGTAGGCGTCCATCACCGAGCCGTAGCGCTCGACGCTGAAGATCAGCGTGACGTTGACGCTGATCCCCTCGGCCACCGCCGCGGTGATCGCCGGCAGCCCCTCGAGGGTCGCCGGGATCTTGATCAGGGCGTTGGGCCGGTCGACCGCGCCCCACAGGGCGCGGGCCGAGGCCATGGTGCCCTCGGTGTCGTTGGCGAGGGTCGGCTCGACCTCGATCGAGACCCGGCCGTCGGAGGAGGTGCCGTCGGCGACCGGCGCGAGGATGTCGCAGGCGTTGCGGACGTCCTCGGTGATCAGCTCGAAGATGACCTTGTCCACCCCGGCGCCGTCGGCGACCAGGCCGCTGACCTGCTCCTCGTAGCGCTCGCCGTCGGCGATGGCGCCCGCGAAGATGGTGGGGTTGGTGGTCACCCCGACCACGGAGCGCCTCTCCACCAGCTCGGCCAGGTTGCCGGTCTCGATCCGCTCGCGCGAGAGGTCGTCGAGCCAGATGGACACGCCCGCGTCGGACAGGGCCTTCAGTCGGTCACTCATGGTGTTCCTTCCGTGCTGCTCGGTGCTGCGGCGTACGTGGTGGTGGGCTCGGTGGCGCCCGGCGACCGGTGCCCGGGTGGGGCTCAGCCGGCGGCCGTCATGCTGTCGTGCGCCGCGTCGGCCACGGACCGCGCGGTGATGCCGTACTCGGTGTAGAGGCGCTCGTAGTCGGCCGAGGCGCCGTACTGCTCGATCGAGACGCTGCGGCCGTGGTCGCCCACGATCTCGCGCCAGCCCAGCTTGATGCCGGCCTCGACGGAGACGCGGGCCTTCACGGTCGGCGGGATGACCGTCTCGCGGTAGGAGGCTTCCTGCTCGTCGAACCACTCCCGGCACGGCATGGAGACGACCCGCGCCCGCACCCCGTCGGCGGCGAGGAGGTCGCTGGCCTCGACCGCGAGCTGGACCTCCGACCCGGTCCCGATCAGCACCACGTCGGGCGCCCCGCCCTCGACGTCGCGCAGGACGTAGCCGCCGCGGTGCACGTTGGAGGTGTCGGAGAAGCCCTCGGCGTCGCGCGGGAAGGTGCGGACGTTCTGGCGGGTCAGCACGATGCCGGCCGGGCGGTCGGTGTGCTCCAGCACCGTCTTCCACGCCGCGGCCGTCTCGTTGGCGTCGGCGGGTCGGACCACGTCGAGGCCGGGGATGGCGCGGAGCGCGGCGAGGTGCTCGACCGGCTGGTGGGTGGGGCCGTCCTCGCCGAGACCGATGGAGTCGTGCGTCCAGACGTAGGTGACCGGCAGGCCCATCAGGGACGCCAGGCGCACCGAGGGGCGCATGTAGTCCGAGAAGGTCAGGAAGGTGGCGCCGAAGACGCGCGTGCCCCCGTGGACCGCGATGCCGTTCAGGATCGCGCCCATGCCGTGCTCGCGGATGCCGAAGTGCAGCACGCGACCGGCGTACGGGTCGCCCTTCCACATCGTGGTGGAGCGGCTCTTCGGGATGAACGACGGCGCGCCCTCGATGGTCGTGTTGTTCGATCCGGCGAGGTCGGCCGAGCCGCCCCACAGCTCGGGCACACGCCCGGCGATGGCGTTGATGACCGCGCCGGAGGCCTTGCGGGTGGCGGTGCCCTTGAGGTCGGCGTCGAAGACCGGGAGGTCGGCGTCCCAGCCGTCGGGCAGCGTCCGGGTCTGCATCCGCTCGAAGAGCGCGACGTCGGCGGACTTCTTCGCGGTCCAGCGCTGGAACGCGGTGTCCCACTCGTGGTGGGCGGCCTTGCCCCGCTCGACCGCCGAGCGGGTGTGCTCCAGGACGTCGGGGGCCACGTCGAAGGTGAGGTCGGGGTTCATCCCCATCACCTCCTTGGTGGCGCGCACCTCGTCCTCGCCCAGCGCGGAGCCGTGGGCGGTGCCGGTGTTCTGGGCGTTCGGTGCCGGCCAGGCGATGATGGTGCGGAGCACGATGATGCTGGGCTGGTCGGTGACCGCCTCGGCCTGGCGCAGCGCCTCGTGCAGCGCGGGGACGTCCTCGTGGTAGCCGTCGCCCGCGGTCCAGTCGACGACCTGGACGTGCCAGCCGTACGCCGCGTAGCGCGCCGGGACGTCCTCGCTCAGGGCGACGTCGGTGTGGTCCTCGATCGAGATCTTGTTCTCGTCGTAGATCAGGGTGAGGTTGCCCAGCTGCTGGGTGCCCGCGATCGAGCTGGCCTCCGAGGTCACGCCCTCCTGGATGTCGCCGTCGCTGGCGAGCACGTAGATCTGGTGGTCGAAGGGCGACGCGCCCTCGGCGGCGCCCGGGTCCAGCAGGCCGCGCTCGCGCCGCGCGGCCATCGCCATGCCCACCGCGTTGCCGACGCCCTGGCCGAGCGGGCCGGTGGTCGTCTCGACGCCGGCGGTGTGGCCGAACTCGGGGTGGCCCGGGGTCTTGCTGTTCCAGGTGCGCAGCGAGCGCAGGTCCTCCAGCTCCAGGCCCCAGCCACCGAGGTAGAGCTGGATGTAGAGGGTGAGCGAGGAGTGGCCGCAGGAGAGCACGAACCGGTCGCGGCCGGGCCAGTGCGGGTCGGCAGGGTTGTGCCGCATCACCTTCTGGAACAGCAGGTACGCCGCGGGCGCCAGGCTCATGGCGGTGCCCGGGTGACCGTTGCCGACCCGCTGCACGCTGTCCATGGCCAGGGCGCGGGCGGTGTCCACGGCGCGGTCGTCGATCTCGGTCCAGTCCAGCTTCGTGATGGTCACGCGGGTCCTCTCGCGGGGGATGTCGTGGGGCGGGGCTGGTGTGTGGGCGGGGTCACCGCCGGGTGCACACCGGGAGCCTGCGTGGGACGACCCTACTGAGGGTCACCGTTACACTCCTAGGTGTCTCGGCTGCTCGCCTCGCCCGCTCAGGTGCATCGCCGCGCTGCCCCCCTTCTATTCCTCAGGAACTCGAGTTGACCCACGTCGGAGAGTCGGCCTCGGCCGTCCACCGGTCGTCCGCGGGGGCGGGCTGGAAAGACGTCGTCGCGGCGTACGTCGGGCTGACCAAGCCGCGGGTCATCGAGCTGCTCCTGCTGACCACCGTGCCGGTGATGTTCTTCGCCGCCCGGGGCATCCCGCCGCTCGGGCTGGTGCTGGCCACCGTCGTCGGCGGAGCGCTGTCGGCCGGCTCCGCGTCGGCCCTGAACTGCGTCTACGACCGCGACATCGACGAGCAGATGCGCCGGACGCGGCGCCGGGCCCTGCCGCGCCACATCGTGGCGCCCCGCTCGGCACTGGTCTTCGCGCTGGGCCTGGGGGTGATCTCCACGATCGTCCTGCTGGTCTGGGTCAACCCGCTCTCGGCCGCGCTGTCGGTCGCGGCCAACGCCTTCTACGTCCTCGTCTACACGATGCTCCTCAAGCGCCGCACGACGCAGAACATCGTCTGGGGCGGCCTCGCGGGCTGCTTCCCCGCGCTGATCGGCTGGACCGCCGTGACCGGCTCGCTGGCCTGGACGCCGGTCGTGCTGTTCCTGGTCGTCTTCTTCTGGACCCCGCCGCACACCTGGGCGCTGGCCCTGCGCTACCGCGAGGACTACGCCGGCGTGGACGTGCCGATGCTGCCCGTCGTCGCGCCCGCCCGCACCGTCGCCCGCCAGATCGTGGCCTACAGCTGGGTCATGGTGGCGGTGTCCCTGGCCCTGTGGCCGGTCGCCGGCACGGGCGTCTTCTACCCGGTCGCCGCAGCCGTCCTCGGCGCCGGTTTCCTGCTCGAGGCCCACCGGATGCTGGCTCGCACCCGCGGCACCGAGGACCTCGGCCTGATCCAGCCGATGCGCCTGTTCCACTCCAGCAACCTCTACCTGTCGCTGCTGTTCGTCGCCGTCGCGCTGGACCCGCTGATCGGCTGAGCCAGCACGCCGCCGGGCGTGACCTCCGATAGGCGCACCGCCCCCGGTGGTCGAGGAGCGACCGCAGCGAGGGTCTCGCGACCCTGGTACGCGCGTCGCCGGGTCTCGAGGCTCGGGCCTGGCGGCCCTCGCACCTCGACCACCGGGTGAGCCCCGCGGGTGGTCGAGGAGCGAGCGCAGCGAGCGTCTCGAGACCCTGGTATGCGCCCTTGCCGGGTCTGGAGGCTCGGGCCTGGCGGCCCTCGCAGCGAGCGTCTCGAGACTGTGAGTGTTTCCTTGCAGCCCTGCTGAGTGGTGGGCTGTGGGTCGGTGGCCCCGGGGTGTGACTCATCTCGAGACTGGCGTGATGCCTTCGACGGGACTTGTCCGTCCAAGGGGTTGCCGGCCCCGGTCTCCGACGCAGTGCTGGCCTGATCAGGAGCTTGACCGTGCGGCGTATGCGCGCCGTTCGTGTCTCATCACAGTCCTGCTGGATCTGCGCCGGGACCGGAACCTTCCAACACGTCCCGGTTCAAGGAGAACGCATGAGCAGTGTGATGAAGTTGTCGGAACTTGTCGATGTCGTGATCGGTGTCGATACCCACGTCGAGACGCACTCAGCGGCCGCAGTCGATGTCCGCACCGGCGGGGTTCTCGCTGAGATCACCGTGCCCGCGAACGCCGAGGGTTACACCGAGCTCGTCGAGTTCGCTGACCAGATCGCCGCCGAGCATGCCGCGCTGCGGGCCTGGGCGATCGAGGGCACCGCGAGCCACGGCCGCGGCCTGGCGGTGCACCTACGCGCGTTGTGTGGTGCAGGTGAACTGAGCGCCGAGCTCGTCGTCGAGCTCGACCGGCCCGAACGTGCTCAGCGGCGTGGCGGGGTGAAGTCGGATCCCCTCGACGCGATCCGGGCTGCGCGTGAGGCCATCGCACGGGTCCGGGTCGGTACCCCACGCGGTGCTGGGCCCGAGGTGGAACAGGCCGCGACCCGCCAGGCGCTCGCAGTGCGCCTGGCGATCCGTCGCTCCGCGGTCCAGGGTGCTGCTGATGCGCGGCGGCAACTGTTCTCGGCCGTGCTCACCGCCCCTGAGGCCCTCCGGGCCCGGCTGCGTGAGTACAAGGCAGACGCGCTGATCACCAAGCTCGCCACGATGCGCACCGACACCGCGTGGGCCAACGCCGACCTCGAGACCACCACCACCGTGGCCTGTCTGCGGACCTGGGCCAGACGGATCCAGGCCCTCACCGATGAAGCGCAACTGCACGAGAAGGAGATCAAGACCCTCGTCAAGACCTGGCGCCCCGAGCTGCTCGAGGAGCTCGGGGTCGGACCGATCGTGGCCGCGACCATCCTGTGCGCGTGGGGCTATGCCGGAAGGATCCATTCCGAAGCCGCGTTCGCCAAACTCGCCGGGACCAGCCCGATCGAGGCCAACAGCGGACAGATCCACACCCGTCACCGGCTCAACCGCTACGGCGACCGCAGACTGAACTGCGCGTTGCACACCATCGCGATCACCCGCCAACGCCACGACCAGATCACCCGTGACTACACCGCACGCCGCACCACCGAAGGCAAGAACCCCCGCGAGATCCGACGCTGCCTCAAGCGCTACATCGCCCGCGATCTCTACCGCATCCTCGAAGCCGGAGCAGCCCACAGACCCCTTGACGCCACATAGGAGCGTCCGCGGTATGCGCGTCACCGGGTCTGGAGGCTCGGGCCTGGCGGCCCTCGCACCCCGACCACCGGGTGAGCCCCGGGTGGTCGAGGAGCGAGCGCAGCGAGCGTCTCGAGACCGCGGTATGCGCGTCACCGGGTCTGGAGGCTCGGGCTTGGCGGCCCTCGCACCCCGACCAACGGCGAGGCTGCGTCAGACGCCGACCGGCTCGCTCCGCGGACGGCTGTCGCCGACGGTGGGCGCGACGTCGTACGACAGGGGCTCTGGTCGCAGCAGTGCCGCCAGGACCCAGGTCATCGCGGCTGCGAGCAGGGCAGCGCCGAGCATGTGCAGGGCGACGAGCACGATCGGGAGGTCCGTGGCGTACTGCACGAAGCCGACGAGACCCTGGGCGAGCAGGACCGTGAGGAGCACGGCGACGGAGCGACGCCCCTCGCCGGCGGCCAGGGGACCGGCGGCGGTCCGGACCCGGACGACGAGCAGCAGGGCCACGGTGAGGCCGAGCAGGACGAAGACGGCGTCGGCGTGCGCCTGGCTGACCGCGGCCGGGTCGAGCCCGTTGCGCGGTGCGTCCAGGTCGCCCGCGTGTGGACCGGACCCCGTCACCACGGTGCCGAGGTAGAGCGCGACCCAGCCGACGGCGAAGGTCGTCAGGGCCAGCGGCGCGAGCGGGCTGCGGGAGGCGTACGGCGCCCCGGCCGGGCGTCTCGCGTCGCGCACCAGCACCACTGCGAGGCAGACCATCGCCATCGACACCAGGAAGTGCAGGGCCACCACCCAGGGGTTGAGGTCGGTCAGCACGGTGACGCCCCCGATGGCAGCCTGGGCGGGGATGCCGAGGAAGAGCAGGACCGCGAGCGTGCGCACCGCGCGGCGGCCCGCGCGCCACGCGACGACCACGGTGGCGACCGCGATCGCGACCAGCACGAACGTCAGCAACCGGTTCCCGAACTCGATGACCCCGTGGATGCCGAGGTCGCCGTGGGGGCGGAAGGACTGGTCGGTGCAGCGCGGCCAGGTCGGGCAGCCGAGCCCCGAGGCGGTCAGGCGCACGGCGCCGCCGGTCACCACGATCACGACGTTGGCGACCAGGCTGGCCCAGGCCAGGGGCACCATGCTCCGGCTCGTGGCGGTGCCGGCGCGCAGGGGGGCGGTGGTGCTCACGGGGTCACTCCCATCGGAAGGTGCGGGCGGTGAGGACCGCGGCGACCACGGACCAGACGGACAGGACGACGAGGTCGACGCCGGCCACGCGGGCCTCCAGCAGCGCCGCCCGGACGGCGTCACCCAGGGCGGCCGAGGGCAGCCACTGCACCAGCTCGCCCGCGCCGCCGTAGGCGGAGAGCGGGAGCACGACGGCTCCTCCGACGAGCAGCAGCAGGTAGACCAGGTTGGCCGCGGCCAGGGTGGCCTCGGCCCGCAGCGCGCCGGCCATCAGCAGTCCGAGGCCGGCGAAGGCGGCGGTGCCCAGCACGAGCGCCAGCACGAGCCCGCCCACCGCGGTGGGAGAGGTCTCCGGCGCCCAGCCGAGCAGGAGCGCGACCGCGCCGATCACGACGACCTGCAGCGCCTCGACGGCGAGCAGGGCCAGGACCTTGCCGGCCAGCAGCCCGCTGCGGGGCAACGGAGACGCGCCCAGCCGCTTGAGCACGCCGTAGCGACGCTCGAAGCCGGTGGCGATGGCCAGCGAGGTGAACGAGGTCGACAGCACCGCGAGGGCGAGCACGCCGGGGGTCAGCACGTCCACCGCCGGGCGGGCGAAGTCCAGTCCGACGCGCCCGGCGCCGATCACGCCGCCCAGCAGCACCACGACCGGGATCACGACGGCGAGGAGCACCTGCTCGCCGTTGCGCAGCAGCAGCCGCGACTCCATCCGGGCCTGAGCGAGGACCTGGCGCAGCACGGGGGCGGCGCCCGGCCGCGGGGTCCAGGTGCCGGTGGCGGTCCCGACGGGGCTCGCGGTCACGGGCGCATCTCCCGTCCGGTGAGCTCGAGGAAGACGTCCTCCAGGCTGCGCTGGCCGAGGGTCAGCGACTCGGGCAGCACGTCGTTCTCCTCGCACCACCGGGAGACGCGGCCCAGGGTGGAGGCGTCGGCCGGCCCGGTGAGCACGAGGCTGACCTCGTCGAGCTGGAGCACCTCGACGCCGTGACCCAGCGCCTCGCGCAGCGACTCGGGCGCCCCGGGCGGGAAGGGACGGGTCACCACGAGCCGGATCGTGGCCACGCGCCCGCCGCGGGTCAGCTGCAGCGGGCTGCCGGAGGCGACGAGCCGGCCGCGGTCGACGATGTGGACCTGGTCGGCGAGGCGCTCGGCCTCCTCCAGGTAGTGCGTGGTCAGCACGACGGTCACGCCGTCGGCGCGCAGTTCCTCGAGCAGGGTCCACACCGAGCGACGCACGGCGGGGTCCATCCCCGCCGTCGGCTCGTCGGCGAAGACCAGCTCGGGGCGCCCGACCAGGGCCATGGCCAGGCCCAGGCGCTGCTGCTGGCCGCCGGACAGGCGCCGGTACGGCGTCCGCCCGCACTCGTGCAGGCCCAGCCGGTCTGCGAGCAGGTCGACCGGCAGCGGGTGCGCGTGCAGGGAGGCGACGTGGCGCAGCATCTCCATGGCCCGGACCCCGCTCCAGGCGCCGCCGTCCTGCAGCATCACGCCGATGCGGGGCAGCAGCTCGCGGCGCTGGCGCACGGGGTCGAGCCCGAGCACGCGCACGGTGCCCAGCTGCGGCGCGCGGTACCCCTCGCAGGTCTCCAGCGTCGTGGTCTTGCCGGCGCCGTTGGGCCCCAGCACGGAGGTGATCGTCCCGCGGCCCACGTCGAGGTCGAGCCCGTCGACGGCGGTGGTGCGGCCGTAGCGCATCACCAGCCCGCGCACCTCGACCGCCGTGGACGCCGCGACCGGGCCCGGTGCGGGCGCGTGCGGCGAGGTGCCCGGCGTGGGGGGCGACGCTGCGGGGACCGACACACCCCAGAGTCTAGGCTGGGCCCTCGTGAACACCTGGGTCGTGGTCGGCGTGCTCGCGCTCACGGCGCTGGTGGCGCTCGTCGCCGCTGTGCAGATGGTGCGCGACCAGCCGGTCGGCGACCGGGGCTTCGTCGTCCTGGCGGTGGCGGAGGTAGCGGTGCTGGCCCAGCTCGTGGTGGGTGTGGTGCTGCTGGTCGGCACCGACAACGACGTCGATGCGGTGCTGTTCGTCGGCTACCTGGTCGGGCTCCTGGTCGCGCTGCCGCTCGGGGCCTTCTGGTCGCTGGCCGAGCGGTCCCGGGCCGGCACGGGCGTGGTGCTGCTGGCCGCGCTCACCGTCGTCGCGCTCGAGCTCCGCCTGGTCGACATCTGGGCCGCGGGGCTCTGAGGTGGCGCACAGCACCGACCTGTCCTCCGGCGCCGGCCGCACGCTGGTCTTCGTCTACGGCGTCTTCGCCGCGTCCGCGACCGCCCGGTCGATCTTCCAGCTGGCCACCGAGGCCGAGCGGGCCCCCCTGGCCTACGGGCTGTCGTTCCTGGCCGCGGTGGTCTACGTGGTGGCGACGGCCAGCCTGCTGCGCGGGGGGCGGAGGGCCTGGCGCCTGGCGGTCGCGGCGTGCAGCGTCGAGCTGGTCGGGGTGGTCGTCGTCGGCGTGCTCAGTCTGGTCCTCACCGACCTGTTCCCCGAGCCCACCGTGTGGTCGCACTTCGGACAGGGGTACGGGTTCGTGCCGCTGGTCCTGCCCGTGCTCGGGCTGCTCTGGCTGCGGCGGACCCGACCGGCCGCGGTGGACGACACCGGCGCGCGGCCAGGGGTGAGGGACTGAGGGTGGCCTTACTTGAACCGCTCCGACCAATAACGGCACACTGGTGTTGTGGAAATCGACCGGACGACCCGACAGCGCGTCGCCAGGTCCATCCTCGACCACGGTCCGTCCACCGCGACGGACCTGGCCGAACGGTTGTCCCTGACGTCCGCCGCCGTCCGCCGCCACCTCGACCAGCTGCTCGAGGAGGGTGCGGTGGAGGCGCGCGACCCCCGCCCCGGCGCCCTGCGCGGCCGGGGCCGACCGGCCAAGGCCTTCGCGCTGACGCCGGACGGACGTGACGGCTTCGACCAGGCCTACGACGACCTGGCCGCCCAGGCACTGCGCTTCCTGGCCGAGACCGGCGGCGACGACGCCGTGCGTGCGTTCGCCGAGCGCCGGGTCGCCTTCGTCGGCGAGCGCTTCACCGAGGTCAGCGGCACCCGGCCCGACCTGAGCCCGGCGCAGGTGCTGGCCCGCGTCTTCACCGAGGAGGGCTACGTCGCCTCCGTCCACGACGGACCCGTGGGGGAGCAGCTGTGCCAGCAGCACTGCCCGGTCTCCCACGTCGCCCACGAGTTCCCCCAGCTGTGCGAGGCCGAGACCCGGGCGATCAGCCGGGTCCTGGACCACCACGTCCAGCGTCTGGCCACGATCGCCCAGGGCGACGGGGTCTGCACCACGTGCATCCCGACCGCAGTACCCGACATGAAGGAGCAGGTCATCTCATGACGACCATCGACGAGCGCAACCCCGAGCTCGAGGGCATCGGCCGATACGAGTTCGGCTGGGCCGACTCCGACGTCGCGGGCGCGACCGCCAGGCGCGGCCTCTCCGAGGAGGTCGTGCGCAACATCTCCGAGCTCAAGTCCGAGCCGCAGTGGATGCTGGACCTGCGCCTGAAGGGCCTCAAGCTCTTCCACCGCAAGCCCATGCCCACCTGGGGCTCCGACCTCGGTGGCATCGACTTCGACAACATCAAGTACTTCGTGCGCTCCTCGGAGAAGCAGGCCGCGACCTGGGACGACCTCCCCGAGGACATCAAGAACACCTACGACCGGCTCGGCATCCCCGAGGCGGAGAAGCAGCGCCTGGTCTCCGGTGTCGCGGCCCAGTACGAGTCTGAGGTTGTTTACCACTCGATCCGTGAGGACCTCGAGGAGCAGGGC
>JBKJPE010000104.1:0-22023 GCA_046595185.1 Nocardioides sp. | reverse complement strand
GGCCGGCGACGAACTCGCGCAGGAAGGCCGCGGCGTAGAGCCCGCCCCCCCAGCGCACCCAGTCGACCTGGGCCAGGTCGGCGACCTTGCTGGAGCGGATCCGCTCGTGCATCTCCTCGGGGATCGGCATCGGCCACGACTCCTCGCCGGCGGCCAGGGCGGCTGCGCGCATCCGGGCCACGACCGCGTCGTCGCCCATCACGCCGGCCACCTTGTCGCCGAGCGCGACGACCATGGCGCCGGTGAGGGTGGCGACGTCGACGACCAGGTCGGGCTCGCCCTCACCGGCCTTGACCAGCGCGTCGGCGAGGACCAGGCGACCCTCGGCGTCGGTGTTGAGGACCTCGACGGTGCGTCCGCCGTAGATCGTGACGACGTCGCCGGGGCGGGTGGCGTCGGAGCCGAGCATGTTCTCGGCCATCGCGGCGTACGCCGTGACGCGCACCGGCAGCCGCAGCGCGGCGACCGCGAGCGTGGCCGCCACGACGGCGGCGGCCCCGGCCATGTCGGACTTCATCTCGTGCATGCCCTGGGCCGGCTTGATGGACAGCCCGCCGGAGTCGAAGGTGATGCCCTTGCCGACCAGGGCGAGGTGGGTGGTGGCGCCCTTGGGGGCGTAGCTGAGCTCGACCAGTCGCGGCGGCGCCGAGGACCCGCGGCCGACCGCGATCAGTCCGCCGAAGCCCTGGGTGGCGAGCTGCTTCTCGTCCCGCACGGTGACCCCGACCTTGGGGGTGCCGCGGCCGTGGGCGTGCTCCTTGACGAACTCGCTGCTGGCGGCCTCGACGGCGTCGGCGAAGGCAGGTGGGCGCAGGTCCCCGGGCGGCGTGTTGACCCAGTCCCGGGCGGTGGCCACGGCGGCGGCGATGACGCGGGCCTCCTCGAAGGCCGTGACGGTGGCCTTCTTGCGGGCGTCGTGGGTGAGGACCACGACGTCGGCAGGGCGGTCGTCGCGGCTCCGGCCGTCCTTGCCGGTGCCCTGGTAGGCGGTGAAGGCGTAGGCGCCGAGGAGGTAGCCCTCGGTGACCGCACGGACCTCGTCGGGACTGGTGGCCGGCAGGGCCAGGGCCAGGGAGGCGGCGTTGGTCGCGGCGCGGGCCGCGCTGCCGGCGGCCGAGCGCAGGGCGGTGGTCGAGACCTCTGCGCCTAGGCCCACCAGGAGCAGGACGGGGGAGGCGATGGTGCCGGCGGTGGGGATCCGGGTGACCTCGCCGGCCTTGCCCGTCACGCCCAGCGAGGCCAGCATCGGCGCGAGCCTGCGCCCCCAGGCCTTGACGACGTCCTCCCCGCCGGGGGCGACCTCGGGGCGGTCCTCGCCCTGGACGAGCCCGACCACCACGACGTCGGCTCGGGTCTTGGCGGGGCTGGCGGAGCGGAGCGTGTAGGTCGTCACCGACGAAGGGTAGCGGGGGCGACCCACGCCGCTGCGGGGCTCCCGGCGCTGGTCGCTGCGCTACGTTGCGGGGCATGTCCGACGACGCGTCCCTGCTCTCGCCGTTGCACGACCGGCACCTCGCGCTGGGGGCCAAGCTCGCCGGTTTCGGGGGCTGGAGCATGCCGCTGGAGTACCCCACCGGCGTGGTCGCGGAGCACACGGCGGTACGCACCGGCGTGGGGCTCTTCGACGTCAGCCACCTCGGCAAGGCCACGGTCACCGGGCCGGGTGCCGCGGCGTACCTGAACGCGACCCTCAGCAACGACCTGGGCCGGATCGGGCCCGGCCGGGCGCAGTACACGCTGTGCTGCGACGACGAGACCGGCGGCGTGGTCGACGACCTGATCCTCTACCACCGCGACGACGAGGACCTGCTGCTGGTCCCGAACGCCGCCAACACCGCCGAGGTGGTCCGCCGGCTGCGGGCCTCCGCACCCGCCGGGGTCGAGGTCGTCGACCGGCACCGCGACTACGCGGTGCTGGCCCTCCAGGGTCCGCGCAGCGACGAGGTGCTGGCCGCGGTCGGCCTGCTCGGCGGGTTCCCCTACATGAGCTTCGGCGAGCAGGAGCTCGCCGGCGGGCCGGTGACGGTGTGCCGCACGGGCTACACCGGCGAGCGCGGCTACGAGCTCGTCGCGCCCAACGACGTGGCAGGGGAGCTGTGGGACGCGCTGCTGGCGGCGGGGGAGGCGTACGGCATCACGCCGTGCGGGCTCGGCGCACGCGACACCCTGCGCACCGAGATGGGCTACCCGCTGCACGGCCAGGACGTCTCGCTGGCCATCACCCCCGTGCAGGCCCGCCTGGGCTGGGCCGTGGGGTGGAAGAAGGAGGCGTTCTGGGGCCGCGAGGTCCTGCTGGCCGAGCGCGAGGCCGGTCCTCGGCGTCGGCTCTACGGGTTGCGGGCGACCGGCCGGGGCATCCCGCGCCCGGGCATGGGCGTCTCGCTGACCCCGGACGTCCTGCTCGGCCAGGTCACCTCCGGCACCTTCTCACCCACCCTGCGGACCGGGATCGGGCTGGCCCTGCTCTCGACCGTGGTCGAGGACGGCGGCCAGGTCGGCGTCGACGTGCGCGGACGCCGCGAGATCTTCGACGTGGTGCGCCCGCCCTTCGTCGCCACGACCGTCCGGGAGGACTAGATGAACCTGCCAGAGCAGCCCGCGACCCCCCGCCCGGCCGCGCCGGACGAGCGGGCGTGGTGGTGGCGGTTCGAGGACGCGGCCGGCCAGGAGGTGGCGGCGCCGGAGGCGTACGCCGGCCAGCGCTTCCCCAACCAGGGTGACGCGGAGTCGTGGGTCGGTGAGGTCTTCGCCGCGCTGGCCGCGGAGGGCGTGGACGCCGTCACGCTCTTCGACGACGAGCGTCGCGTCTACGGCCCGATGTCGCTGCACCCCTGAGCCGGGCGGCGCGCGTGGGGTCGTACCGCTTCTCGCAGGTCGACGTCTTCTCGGACCGGCCGCTGCTGGGCAACCCGGTGGCGGTGGTCCACGGGGCCGACGACCTGACCGACGAGCAGATGGCCGCGTTCGCGCGGTGGACCAACCTGTCGGAGACCACCTTCCTGCTGCGACCCGCGAGCCCGGACGCGGACTATCGGCTGCGGATCTTCACCCCCGGCGCCGAGCTTCCCTTCGCCGGGCACCCCACGCTGGGCTCGGCGCACGCCTGGCTCGAGGCCGGCGGGGTGGCCGCGCGCACGGACCGGGTCGTCCAGGAGTGCGGGGCCGGGCTGGTCGTCGTGCACCGGGGCGCCGACGAGGGGGCGGGTGCGAGCGGGGGACGGCTGGCCTTCGAGGCGCCACCGCTGCTGCGCTCGGGGCCGGTGTCCGACGACGACCTGGCGCGGGTGCGCCGGGCGCTGCGCCTGGCCGACGACGCGGTCGTCGACGCCGCCTGGGTCGACAACGGCCCCGGGTGGGTCGCGGTGCTCCTGGCCGGCGCCGCCGAGGTGCTCGCGGTCGACCCGGACTGGTCGGCGTTCGGCGACCTCGACGTCGGGGTGGTGGGGGCTTACCCCCCGGGCTCGGAGGTCGCGGTGGAGGTGCGGGCCTTCTGCCCCGGGCTGGGCGTGGTGGAGGACCCGGTGACCGGCAGCCTGAACGCCGGGCTGGCTCAGTGGCTGGCCGGCGGCGTGCTGCCCGCGTCGTACGTCGCGTCCCAGGGCACGGTGCTCGGCCGCCGCGGGCGGGTGCACGTCGACCGGGTCGGCGACGTCGTCCGGGTCGGCGGCGTGGCGCGGACGACGGTGGCCGGCCGCGTCGACCTCGGGGAGACGGGCCCGGAGTAGCCTCCGGCCCATGCAGGCCTACCTCGACCTCCTCAGGCGCGTGCTCGACGAGGGTGTCGAGAAGGGGGACCGGACGGGCACCGGCACCCGCAGCGTCTTCGGCCACCAGATGCGCTTCGACCTGACCGCGGGCTTCCCGCTGGTCACCACCAAGAAGGTGCACACGCGCTCGATCTTCGGCGAGCTGGTCTGGTTCCTGCGCGGCGACACCAACGTGGCCTGGCTGCAGGACCGCGGCATCACCATCTGGGACGAGTGGGCCGACGAGCACGGCGACCTCGGCCCGGTCTATGGCGCGCAGTGGCGCAGCTGGCCGACGCCGGACGGCCGCCACGTCGACCAGCTCGCCCGGGTGGTCGAGCAGGTCCGTGCCGACCCCGACTCGCGCCGCCACGTGGTCTCGGCGTGGAACGTCGCCGACATCCCGCAGATGGCCCTCGCGCCGTGCCACGCACTGTTCCAGTTCTACGTCGCGCCGGCCGGCGACGGCGGGCCCGCGCGGCTGTCGTGCCAGCTCTACCAGCGCTCGGCCGACGTGTTCCTCGGCGTCCCCTTCAACATCGCCTCCTACGCGCTGCTGACGCACCTGGTCGCCCAGGTCGTCGGGCTGCGGGTGGGCGACTTCGTGCACACCATGGGCGACGCCCACCTCTACGCCAACCACCTCGAGCAGGCCCGCCTGCAGCTGACCCGGACGCCGCGCCCGCTGCCCGTGCTCCGGCTGGACCCGTCGGTGACCACCCTCGACGGCTTCGACCTCGAGCACGTCGAGGTCGAGGGCTACGACCCGTACCCGGGGATCAAGGCACCGATCGCGGTATGACCCCGGGCGGCAGGCGGGTCGTGCTGGTCGCGGCGGTGGCGCAGAACGGCGTGATCGGCGACGGCCCCGACATCCCGTGGCGGATCCCGGGGGAGCAGGCCACCTTCAAGCAGCTGACCCTGGGCCACGTGCTGCTGATGGGCCGCACGACGTACGAGTCCATCGGCCGCCCGCTGCCGGGGCGCACCACGGTGGTGCTGACCCGTGACCCCGCATGGTCGGCCGACGGCGTGCTCGTCGCCCGCGACCTCGACGCCGCACTGGCCCTGGCCGACGAGGCCGGGCGCGCCGGCGGTCCCGAGGTCGAGGTGATGGTCGCCGGCGGTGCGCAGGTCTACGCCGCGGCGCTGGCGGTGGCAGACACCCAGGTGCTGACGGAGGTGCGGCAGTCGCCGACCGGGGACGTGCACTACCCGGACTTCGACCGGGCCGAGTGGCACGAACAGCGCCGTGAGGCCCTCGACGGGTTCGACCGGGTGTGGTGGGTGCGCCGCTAGCTCCTGGAGCGGAGGCGGGGGCGCGACCTCCGGGGGCCTCGGTGGTCGAGGTGGGAGGGCAGCCGGGCCCGACCCTCGAGGCCCGGTGACCGGTTCTGGTCTCGAGACGCTCGCTGGCGCTCGCTCCTCGACCTCCGGGGGCCTGTCCGGTGGTCGAGGTGGGAGGGCCGCCAGGCCCGACCCTCGAGACCCGGTGGCGGGCGGGCGATAACCTGCCCCCATGACCCCCACCCCCGCGGCCCCGTTCGGTCGGGTCCTCACGGCGATGGCCACGGCGTTCGGCGCGGACGGCGAGGTCGACCTGGAGGGGACGGCCCGGATCGCGACGCACCTGGTCGACCACGGCCACGACGGTGTCGTCGTCTCCGGCACCACCGGCGAGTCGCCCACGACCTCGGTGCGCGAGGACGGCGCGATCCTGGCCGCGGTCAAGGACGCCGTCGGAGACCGCGCGGTCGTCGTCGCGGGCGTCGGGACCAACGCCACCGCGCACTCGGTCGAGCTGGCCCGGCAGGCCGCCTCGATCGGCGCCGACGGGCTGCTGCTGGTCACGCCGTACTACAGCAAGCCCTCACCGGCCGGCGTGCTGCTGCACTTCCGCAGCGTCGTCGAGGCCACCGACGTGCCGGTGATGCTCTACGACGTGCCCGGCCGCACCGCCACGACGATCTCGATGGACGTCTACGAGCGGGCCATCGACTGGGGCCCCGTGGTCGCGGTGAAGGACGCGGTCGGCGACCTGGCCCGGGGCGTACGCCTGCAGCAGCTCGGCTACGCCGTGTACTCCGGCGACGACCCGATGAACCTCGCCTGGCTGGCCCACGGCGCCGCCGGCTTCGTCAGCGTCGCCGGTCACGTGATCGGCGACCAGCTGGCCGAGATGGTGCGTGCGTTCCACGCCGGTGACACCGCCCGCGCGCTCGAGCTCTACACCGCCGTGCAGCCCGCCGTCGACGCGGTGATGGGTCCGGCCAACTACGGGGCCACGACCGCCAAGGCCGCGCTCGAGCTCCTCGGTGTCCTGGACAACCGCCGGGTCCGTGCGCCGTTGATCGCCCTCGACGAGGACGAGGTGACGGCGCTGCGCGCCGGGCTCGAGCGCGCCGGCGTGCTCTGACCCCGGCCGCCCCACGACGGCGTGTCGTGAGGGTGGGGTGACCGGCCGCGTCAATCCCACCCACGGAGCGGTCCGGGTTCCTACACTCGGGTGCCACCCCGGGTCCTCGGTGGTCCAGCCCACCTCGGGAGTCCGTCCAATGAACGTCACCGCGTCGTCCAGGCCCGAGGCGTTGCAACGCCTCTACCAGCTGATGCAGCGGGTGAACGCCTCCGCGGACCTGTCCGAGGTGCTCGACGAGGTCGCCTTCGGCGTCGTCGAGGTGCTGGGCTTCGGGGTGGCGGCGATCTCACGGCTGGAGGGGGACACGCTGGTGATGACCAACGTGGCCGCCCCGCCGCACGTGCGCGAGCTGCTCCTGGGCCGTCGTACGCCGGTGGCCTCCCTGGTCAACGAGTTCGACCTTGCCGACGAGTGGGGCGTGCTGCGCTTCCTGCCGCACGACCGGCTGCCGGCGCCGCTCGAGGACGCCGCCTGGATCCCCGACCTGGAACCCAGCCTGGTCCCCGGGGCCTGGCACCCCCTGGACACGCTCTACGCGCCGCTGTGGTCGGCCACGGGTCGACTCCTGGGCAACATGTCGGTGGACCTGCCCTCCGACGGCATGGTCCCGGGTCAGCTCGAGCGTGAGCTGCTCGAGATGTTCGTGGTCCAGGCCGGGCTGGCCATGGACAACGCCCAGCAGCGAGACCGCCTCGCCACCCAGGTCCGGATGGGCGAGGTGCTCAGCGCGGTCTCGGCCGCCACCCGGCTCGCCGACCTCGACCTGACGCTCGAGGGGGTCGGCCGGGCCGTGGCTGCAGGGTTCGGTGTCGAGGAGGTGGCCATCCGGTGCGTGACCTCCGGTGACCTGACCAACCTGGAGGACTCCCACTTCTTCTCCACCCACTCCGGCGCCTCGCCCGCGGTGGCCCGGGCCGCCGCCGGCGCTGCCGTCAGGGCCGTCAAGGCCGGGTGTCCCACCGTCCTGGGCCCCCGCGAGCTGGCGGAGGTGCCCGGGCTGGCCCCGGAGAAGTGGGACGCGACCGTGCTCCTCGCGCCGGTGGGCGAGCGTGAGGCGGCGGGCTACCTGCTGGTCGCCCGCCGCCCCGGCACGAGCAGCTGGAGCGAGCTGGAGCAGGACACGATCGGTGAGATCGGGCGCAGCCTGGGTCGGGTCGTCCTGGACGCCCGGATCCTCGAGCGCGAGCGGCACCTCGTCGGGGAGCTCCAGGAGCTCGACCGCTACAAGGGGGAGCTGATCGCCACGATCTCCCACGAGCTGAAGACGCCGCTGAGCTCGATCGTGGGTCACGCGGAGCTGCTCACGGACCTCGACACGGGCATCGGGTCGGTCGAGGCGATCGCCCGCAACGCCCGACGGCTGGACCGCCTGGTGCAGAACCTCCTGGACTACTCCGCGTTGCAGGAGTCGCGGGCGCACGTCCCGCGCGCGGTCGACCTCCGGGCGCTCGCCGCCGCCAGCGTCGAGCTGATCGCCGTCCAGGCCGAGCGCGGGGGACTGGTGCTGAACCTCGACGTGCCCAGTGAGCCGGTCACGGCGGAGGCCGACCCGGAGGAGCTCGGGACCGTGGTGGACAACCTGCTCGGCAACGCCGTGAAGTACACCCCACGCGGCGGCGAGGTGACCGTCTGCGTCGGGGCCGGTCCCGACGGCGTCTGGCTGGAGTGCACCGACGACGGGCTCGGCATCTCCGCCGCCGACCAGGTGCACCTGTTCTCGGCATTCCACCGCTCGACCAACCCCGAGGCGCTGTCGCTGCCGGGCTCCGGCCTGGGCCTGGCCATCTCGCGCCGCATCGTGCACCTGCACGGGGGGCGGATCATCGTCCGGTCCGCGCTTGGCGCCGGGAGCACCTTCCGGGTGTGCCTGCCGCGCGCCGGCGGCGGCTGAGCGGGGCGTACCGCAGTCCTGGGCGGCGCTGGGCGGCGCTGCCGGGCACTGCCGTGTGCTGCGTGGTGCCGGGTCGACGGGCGCCGCGGCCCGACGACACGCACTCCTGTGGTCCGTGGGACGCATGTGACGCAGCCCTAGGGTGTCGAGCATGGCGACCCGTACGTCTTCCCCGCCGGGGTCGCGGAGCAGGAGCACGTCCTCGTCCACGTCGTCCGGCACCAGCCGGTCCACGAGCGGCAAGGGCTCCTCGACTCCTCGCACCCGGAGCACGCGGAAGCCCCCCAGCCCCTCATCCCGCTCGACCTCCAAGAAGCGGCCGGCCCCCCGGGCGGTGCGCTCCGGGCCGAGCCCGGTCGTGCGCGTCGCCGGGGTCGGGGCCCGCGGTGTCGCCGCCGCCTGGGGTGCGCTCGCCGGCGGCGTCGGTGCCGCCGCCCGCCGGGTCGGCCGCACCGCCCGCGACCTCGAGCCCGAGCACCGCCGTGACGGGGCCGGCCTCGTGCTCGTCGGCCTCGCGCTCGTCGCGGCGGCGGCGGTGTGGTTCGAGGTGCCCGGGGGCGCCATGGAGCTGGCCCGCACCCTGGTCACCGGCAGCGTCGGTCAGGTCGGGTGGCTCGTGCCCCTGGCCCTCGTCGTCGCCGGGTGGCGCATCATGCGCGACCCGGTCCGCAACGGCCCGGCGGGGCGCCAGGTCATCGGCTGGTCCGCGCTGTCCCTCGGCGTGCTCGGCATCGTCCACGTCGCAGCCGGGGACCCCCAGCCGCTGGCCGGCGACACCTCGCCGCTGCGCGCGGGCGGGGGAGCGGTCGGGTACGTCGTCGCCTCGCTCCTGCTCGACCTGCTGCGCACCACGTTCGTGGTCGTGCCCGTCCTGCTCCTGCTGTGCCTCTTCGGGGTCCTGGTCATCACCGCCACCCCCGTCTACCGGGTGCCCGAGCGCCTGGCGGACCTGCGCGACCTGCTGCTGGGCCGCGGTCCCCACGACCCGGACGCCACCGACGACGACGCCCCCACCCAGCCGATCCGCACCCGCGCGGCCGACGGCGAGATCGACCCCGACGCGGGCGACCCGGCGTACGACAGCCCGGTGCTCTCCGACCGCGAGATCCGCAAGCGGACCAAGCGGGCCGCGGCCGCCGAGGAGGCGCCCTACGACGTGGACGCCGACACCGGCGCCACCCAGCTCGGCCTGCCGCCGGTGCCGGACGACGCTCCCGCCCCCCGCGCCCCCCGCCGCCGCGCCGCGCCGACCACCGAGCCGGAGCAGGCCGACCTCGTACCGCCGCCGCACGCGGACCTGCCGGCCCGCGTCGAGCAGCTCGCGCTCTCCGGGGACGTCGTCTACAGCCTGCCGACCAGCGAGGTGCTCAAGCCCGGCTCGGTCCACAAGGCGCGCTCCAAGGCCAGCGACGCGGTCGTCGACCGGCTGACGCAGGTCCTCGACGAGTTCGGGATCGACGCCCAGGTCACCGGGTACACCCGCGGCCCGACCGTCACCCGCTACGAGGTCGAGCTCGGCCCCGCGATCAAGGTGGAGAAGGTCACCGCGCTGAGCAAGAACATCGCGTACGCCGTGGCGTCGGCCGACGTACGGATCCTGAGCCCGATCCCCGGCAAGTCCGCGATCGGGATCGAGATCCCCAACCTCGACAAGGAGATCGTCTCGCTCGGCGACGTCCTGCGCTCGAACGTCTCGCGCAACGACCACCACCCGATGGTGGCCGGGCTGGGCAAGGACGTCGAGGGCGGATTCGTGGTGGCCAACCTGGCCAAGATGCCCCACCTGCTGGTGGCCGGCGCGACCGGCTCGGGCAAGAGCTCCTTCATCAACTCGATGATCACCTCGGTGCTGATGCGCTCGACGCCCGACGAGGTGCGGATGATCATGGTCGACCCCAAGCGGGTCGAGCTGAACGCCTACGAGGGTGTGCCGCACCTGATCACCCCGATCATCACCAGCCCCAAGAAGGCCGCCGAGGCGCTGGCCTGGGTCGTGCGCGAGATGGACCTGCGCTACGACGACCTGGCGAACTTCGGCTTCCGCCACATCGACGACTTCAACAAGGCCGTGCGGGCCGGGAAGGTCGAGCTGCCGCCGGACAGCGAGCGCGTGCTGGCGCCGTACCCCTACCTGCTGGTCATCGTCGACGAGCTGGCCGACCTGATGATGGTCGCTCCTCGCGACGTCGAGGACGCGATCGTACGGATCACCCAGCTGGCCCGGGCCGCCGGCATCCACCTGGTGCTGGCCACCCAGCGCCCGTCGGTCGACGTGGTGACCGGGTTGATCAAGGCCAACGTGCCTTCGCGCCTGGCCTTCGCCACGTCGTCGCTGGCCGACAGCCGCGTCATCCTGGACCAGCCTGGCGCCGAGAAGCTGGTCGGTCAGGGCGACGGGCTGTTCCTGCCGATGGGTGCCTCGAAGCCGGCCCGCATCCAGGGGTCGTGGGTGACCGAGGCGGAGATCGCCCAGGTCGTGGCCCACTGCAAGACCCAGCTGCAGCCCACCTACCGCGAGGATGTCACCGTCCCCGCGGCAGCCAAGCGGGACCTCGACGACGACATCGGTGACGACCTCGACCTCGTGGTCCAGGCCATCGAGCTCGTCGTCTCCACGCAGTTCGGCTCGACCTCCATGCTCCAGCGCAAGCTGCGCGTGGGCTTCGCCAAGGCCGGGCGCCTGATGGACATCCTCGAGAGTCGCGGGGTGGTGGGCCCCAGCGAGGGGTCCAAGGCCCGCGACGTCTTGGTCAAGCCCGACGAGGTCGACGGCGTCATCGCCATCATCCAGGGGGAACAGTGAACGACGTGGAGATCATCGAGCCCGGGACCGAGGACGCCCAGGACCGTGCGGAGGTCGAGGTACGCCGCCGTGGCGAGGTCACCGGGGCCGTCGGCGTCGCCGGGTGCCTGGTCGCCCTGGCCTGGCTGGCCCGGGCGATGGCCTCAGGTGCCCCCCTCGACTGGGCACTGTGCCTGGTGATGGGCACCGTCGGCGTGGTCAACCTGCTCGCCCTCGTCGACGCCCGCACCCCGGTGCTCGTGGCCGACGACCAGGGGGTGCGCGTGCGGCGCGGCACGACCTGGCACGGCCTGACCTGGGACCAGGTCGCCCGGGTCGAGCACCGCCCCCGCCGTGGGCTCGCCCGCGACGGGTCCTTGACCTTCACCACCGAGGACGACGGCCCGCTGGTGGTGCCGCTGAGCCTGACCACGCGTGTGGTCGGCACCGACGACCTGCCCGGTGCACTGCGTGCGCTGGCCGACGGGGCCACCGAGGTAGTCGAGACCGAGTCGGCCCGGGCCGTGCGGCCGGCGCCGGTCGAGGTGCTGGCGCCGGTCGAGGTGCCCGGGCCGGTCGAGGTGCCCGGGCCGGTCGAGGTGCCCGGGCCGGCCGAGGCCACCGTCGACGGGGAGGACCCGCAGGACGGGGAGGACCCGCAGGACGGGGAGGACCCGCAGGACGGGGACGACCCGCAGGACGGGGACGACGGCGCGGAGCGGGACACCCTCCCGGGCCGGCTCCGCCGCTGGCTGGCCGAGCGTCGCCCGGAGCGCCCGCAGGACGATGCCGGGAGCGACGGGGACGACCACGACGACGCCCGCCGGGGCACCCGCGACGACGAAGCGGACCTGCCGGCGCCCAGGCCCACCGCGGTCGCGAGCAGCACGCCGCTGCCGCTGCGCGACCTGTCCAGCGGCACGCGTGCCGACGTGGTGCTCGGCGCCACCGCGTTGCGCCTGGACACCTCCGAGACCGACGACGAGAGCGACCGTCCCCGCCTGCCCGAGGCCCGGGAGCTGCGCCGCGACGGCAGCGTCAACCTGGTCGAGGAGACATCGGTGTGGGGCGACCGCGTACGCCCGATCGCGCGACCCGGGGAGGCCGTCGACCCGCTGGTCCTCGACGACCACGCGCCGCGCCCGGTCACCGACCCGGTGATCGGCCCGGAGCTGGCTGCGGCGCGTACCCGGCTCGGCCTGACCGTCGACCAGCTGGCCGATCGCACCCGCATCCGCCCCCACGTCATCGAGTCGATCGAGGTCGACGACTTCGCGCCCTGCGGTGGCGACTTCTACGCGCGAGGGCACCTGCGCACCCTGGCCCGCGTGCTCGGCACCGACGCGGCCCCACTGCTGTCGACCTACGACGAGACGTACGCCGACGCGCCGATCGACGCCCGCCGGGTCTTCGAGGCCGAGCTGGCCACCGGTGCCGGCGGCTCGATCCGCGGCACCCGCGGCGGGCCGAACTGGTCGGTCCTGGTGGCGGCGGCGATGACCGTCATCCTGGTCTGGTCGGTGGCCCGCCTCGTGGTCGAGCGCCCGGCGGACCTCGCCCCGCCCACCCCGCGACTGAACAGCAGCGGCGGCGTGGACAACGGCGTGCCGACGCGTACGGGTGCCGCGGTGCCGGTCGAGCTGACCGCGGCCGGCGGCGGCGCCCAGGTGATCGTGCGCAGCGGCTCGCAGGTCGTCCTGGACGACCAGCTGGCCTTCATGCAGACGATCCAGCTCGACGTCGCCCCGCCGGTGCGGATCAGCTCCACCGACGGTGGCCTGCTGGTGACCGTCGACGGTCAGGAGGAGGGCCCGCTCGGCGAGACGGGCCAGGAGGCCCAGGACGTGTTCGTGCCCTGATCGGGGTGCTGCTGATCGGGCGCAATTGTCGAGTTCCGACTGGGTTCGGTCCGCCGGATCGGTCGCAGCTCGACAATTGCGCCCGATCCGCCACCCTGCCGCGAGGACCCGACCCGCAGCGGCTCGGACGCGAGGGTACCGGCGCCCGGGTCGGCTGCTGCCCCCGTACCGCAGCCGCACCAGAGTCTGGCCATCGGCCGCGAAGTGCTCCAGGTAGCGGTCCCCGGCCCGGTCCTGGCGGCCCTCCCACCTCGACCACCTGAGCCTGGCGGCCCTCCCTGACCGACCACCGGCCCCTGGCGGCCCTCTCACCTCGACCACCAGGCCCAGCGCATCCACCTCGACCACCAGGCCCCAGCACATCCACCTCGTTCACCAGGGCCCCAGCGGCCATTCCCCGACCACCCCGGCAGGGCTCGTTTCGGCCCGGACGGGGTGGTCGCGCCATACTCGGGGACGATGACGACGCCCACCCCCGCCGCGCCCGCGGTCACCCACGTCCCGTCGGCCGACGAGCAGGACCGGCACGCGGTCGCTGTGGTGACCCTCGGCTGCGCGCGCAACGAGGTCGACTCCGAGGAGCTCGCCGGGCGCCTGGCCCAGGGCGGGTTCCGGCTCGTGGCCGACCCGGCGGACGCCGACAGCGTCCTGGTCAACACCTGTGGGTTCGTCGAGGCGGCCAAGAAGGACTCGGTGGACACGCTGCTGCAAGCCGCCGACCTGAAGGCGAGCGGGCGCCCGAGCACCGTCGTCGCGGTCGGCTGCCTGGCCGAGCGGTACGGCGCCGACCTCGCCGAGTCGTTGCCGGAGGCCGACGCGGTCCTCGGCTTCGACGACTACCCCGACATCGCCGCGCGGCTGCGCGGGATCGTGGCGGGGGAGCGGCCCGCCGCGCACGTCCCCGCCGACCGACGCCGCCTGCTGCCGATCAGCCCGGTCGACCGCGCCGCCGCGGCACCCGCGCGGGTGGAGCGCCGCCGCCTCGACGCGGGGCCGCTGGCCTCGCTGAAGCTGGCCAGCGGCTGCGACCGGCGGTGCACCTTCTGCGCCATCCCGTCCTTCCGCGGCAGCTTCGTCAGTCGCCGGCCCAGCGACGTCCTGCACGACGCGCAGTGGTTGGCCGGCGAGGGTGCGCGCGAGCTGTTCCTGGTCTCGGAGAACTCCACGTCGTACGGCAAGGACCTCGGCGACCTGCGCCTGCTCGAGACGCTGCTTCCCGCGCTGGCCGCGACCGAGGGTGTCGAGCGGGTCCGCGTGTCCTACCTCCAGCCCGCCGAGACACGACCCGGCCTGGTGGAGGCCATCGCGTCCACGCCGGGCGTCGCGCCGTACTTCGACCTGTCCTTCCAGCACGCCAGCAACGCGGTGCTGCGCCGGATGCGTCGCTTCGGCGACCCCGAGGCGTTCCTCGGACTGCTCGAGCAGGTGCGCTCCCACGCACCGCTGGCCGGGATCCGCTCCAACGTCATCGTCGGCTTCCCCGGTGAGACCGAGCAGGACGTCGAGACGCTGACCGACTTCCTGGTCGCCGCGCGGCTCGACGTGGTCGGCGTCTTCGGCTACTCCGACGAGGACGGCACCGAGGCCGAGTCCTTCCCCGACAAGCACGACGAGGACGAGGTCGCGGCCCGCCTGGCGCACGTCACCGACCTCGTCGAGCAGCTCACCGCCCAGCGTGCCGAGGAGCGGATCGGAGAGGTCGTCGAGGTCCTCGTGGAGCATGTCGCCGTCGAGGACGGGGAGCTCGTCGTCGAGGGCCGTGGCGCCCACCAGGGGCCCGAGGTCGACGGGCTGTGCCGCGTCGAGGGCCACCCCGGCGACCTGCACGTCGGTGCGCTGGTCACCGGTACGGTCGTGGCCAGCGAGGGCGCCGACCTGGTCGTCCTCTCGGGCGGGACGGTGCGATGACCACGACCACGCCGCAGGTCAGCAACTGGAACCTGCCCAACGCGCTGACCACGCTGCGCATCCTGATGGTGCCGTTCTTCGCCTGGGCGCTGCTGGTCGACGGCGGCGACTCGGTGGTGTGGCGCTGCGTGGCCTGGGTGCTGTTCTCGCTGGCCATGATCACCGACAAGATCGACGGCGACATCGCCCGGGCGCGCAACATGGTCACCGACTTCGGCAAGATCGCGGACCCGATCGCCGACAAGGCGCTGACCGGGATGGCCTTCATCGGGCTCTCGATCATCGGCGACATCTGGTGGTGGGTCACCGCCGTGGTCCTGCTGCGCGAGTGGTCCGTGACGCTGTTGCGCCTCTCGGTCCTCAAGCGCGTCGTCATCGCCGCGGCCGACCTGGGCAAGTGGAAGACCACCTTCCAGGCCCTCGCCCTCGGTGGGCTGTGCCTGCCGCTGCGGGACCCCGACCTCGTCGACTGGCTCCAGACCCCGGGCGAGGTGCTCTTCTACGCCTTCCAGGCCTGCCTCGTCGTCGCCGTGGCACTGACGCTGTGGTCGGGGTTCGAGTTCTTCCGTGGGGTCTGGCAGCAGCGCCAGGAGCTGCGCGCGCCCCGTACCACCGCCTGATCCCGCGACCCGCGACGTTCACGCAATCGTTGCCGGGGCCTCGTCCCGAGGTGGTCCAGACCGGGTTAGGGTCCAAGCGCTTCGCTCCACTCCTCGGTCGACCGAAAGGTCTCTTTGCTGTGTCCTCGCACACCCCGCGTCACCAGAGCCGGATGCGGGGGTTGGTGGCCTCGGCCACCGGGCTCGGCGTCGTCGTCTCGCCCCTCGTCCTGGGTCTCACGTCACCGGCCGCGGCCGCCCCGTCCGGTGACGACCTGGTCATCTCGGAGGTGTACGGCGGTGGCGGCGACTCCGGCGCCGTCTACACCCACGACTTCGTCGAGCTGTACAACCCCAGCGACGCCGCGATCGACGTCGACGGGCTGTCGGTGCAGTACCGCAGCTCCGCCAACACCGGCACCGGCTCCACGGCGCTGACCGGCGAGGTCGCCCCGGGTGGCTCGTACCTGGTGCAGCAGGCCCCGGGTTCCGGCGGCACGACCCCGCTGCCCGCCCCCGACGCCACCGGTGACCAGGCGATGTCCGGCAGCTCCGGCACCGTCGCGCTGGTCCGCGGCACCGAGCCGGTCACCCTCGACCCGGCCGCACCGACGGGCGGGGCGCTGGTGGACCTCGTCGGCTACGGCAGCGCCGCGGTCTCCGAGGGCAGCGACGCCCCGGGCCTGAGCAGCACCACCTCGGCCTCCCGCGACGCCGGGGGCACCGACTCCGACGTCAACGGTGCCGACTTCACCGCCGGGACCGTCACACCGGTCTCCTCGGGCGGCGAGCCCGAGCCGGAGCCCCCGCTGGGCGAGGTGGCGATCGCCGAGATCCAGGGCACCGGTGCCAAGAGCCCGCTCGTGGGTCGCAAGGTCACCACCGAGGGTGTCGTCACCGCGCTCTACGAGGGCTCCTACCACGGCTTCTTCCTCCAGACCGCCGGCACCGGCGGCGCGTCCGACGCGACGCCGGGCGCCTCCGACGGCGTCTTCGTCTACGGCGGCCCGGACTTCGACGGCGCCGGGCTCGCGCTCGGTGACCCCGTCGAGGTCACCGGCGAGGTCAGCGAGTTCGGTGGGGCCACCCAGGTCACCGTCGGCGCCGACCAGGTCACGGCCGTGACCCCGGCGCCGGCCCCCGTCACGCCGCTCGCCGCGGCGTACCCCACGACGAGCGCGGACCGTGAGGCGCACGAGGGCGAGCTGCTGGCGCCGACCGACGACCTCACGGTCACCAACGTCTTCACCACCAACCGGTACGCCGAGATCGGCCTGGCCACCGGCGACCGCCCGCTCGTCCAGCCGACCGAGGTCGCCGACGCCGGCAGCCCCGAGGCCGACGCCGTCGCCGCCGACAACGCCGCCCGCGGCGTCGTCCTGGATGACGGTGCGAGCATCGACTTCCTGCCGTTCAACGGCGGGGACAACCAGGACGTCCCGCTGCCGTGGCTGTCGCAGCAGAACCCGGTCCGGGTCGGCGCGTCGGCCGAGCTGGTCGCCCCGGTGGTCCTCGACTACCGCAACAACACCTGGAAGCTGCAGCCGCAGCAGCAGGTCACCGACGAGGGCCACGACGTCGCGACCTTCGAGGACACCCGGCCCGAGAACCTCGCGCCGGCCGACGTCGGCGGTGACCTGACGCTGGGCACGTTCAACGTGCTGAACTACTTCAACACCACGGGTGCGCAGTTCGAGGCCAACGGCGGCCGCTGCACCTACTACCTCGACCGCGACGACGACCCGGTCTCGGTCAACAGCTGCACCCCCGACGGTCCCCGTGGCGCGGCCGAGCTGGGCGACTTCCGTCGCCAGCAGGCCAAGATCGTCGAGGCGATCAACACCATGGACGCCGACATCGTCTCCCTCGAGGAGATCGAGAACTCGGTCAGGCTCCTCAAGGAGACCGACCGGGACGACGCCGTGAAGGCGCTCGTGTCGGCGCTGAACACCGACGCCGGCAGCCGTCGGTGGGCCTTCTCGCCGTCCCCGGCCGCCGCCGACCTGCCGCCACTGGCCGAGCAGGACGTCATCCGCACCGCCTTCATCTACGACCCGTCCACGGTGCGCCCCCTGGGTGCCTCCCGGGTGCTCGTCGGGTCCGCTGCCTTCGCCAGCGCCCGCGAGCCGCTGGCTCAGCTCTTCAAGCCGTCCGGCGCAGGTCGCGACGACGCCTTCGCGGTGATCGTGAACCACTTCAAGTCCAAGGGCTCCGGCACCCCCGACCCGGACGGGCAGGGCAACGCCAACGACGAGCGCGTGGCGCAGGCGCGGGCGCTGGCCGACTTCGCCAAGGAGTTCGCGCTCGACCGGGGCACCCGTGCGGTCTTCCTGACCGGGGACTTCAACTCCTACTCCGAGGAGGACCCGATCCAGCTCCTCGAGGGCGCCGGGTTCTCCACGCTCGAGTCGGACACCCCCGACGAGTGGAGCTACAGCTTCAGCGGGCTCTCGGGCTCGCTGGACCACGTGCTGGCCAGCCCCGCCGCCCGTCGGATGGTGACCGGCACCGACATCTGGGAGACCAACGCCAACGAGTCGGTGGCCTTCCAGTACAGCCGTCGCAACTACAACGTGCGGCAGCTGTTCGCCGCGGACGTGTTCGCCGCCTCCGACCACAACCCCGAGGTCGTCGGCATCGACCCCGGGCCGCGTACGGCGACCGAGGTCCAGCTGCTGGCCACCAACGACTTCCACGGCCGGCTCCGCGCCGACGGGACCGTGGCCGGTGCCGCCGTGCTCTCCGGCGCGGTCAAGCAGCTGCGCGCGGAGAACCGAAACACCGTCTTCGCGGCGGCCGGCGACCTGATCGGTGCCTCGACCTTCGAGTCCTTCATCGCCGACGACAAGCCGACCATCGACTCGCTGAACGAGGCCGGTCTCGACGTCTCCGCGGTGGGCAACCACGAGTTCGACCAGGGCTACGAGGACCTCACCGGCCGCGTGCTCCAGCCCGAGTCGGTCGAGAACCCCACCGGCGGCGCCGAGTGGGAGTACCTCGGGGCCAACGTCCGCTTCAAGGACGACGGCTCCCCGGCCCTGGAGGGCACCTGGATCCAGGACTTCGGCGACGCCGAGATCGGCTTCGTCGGCGCGGTGACCGAGGACCTGCCGTCCCTGGTCTCGCCGACCGGGATCGAACAGCTCGAGATCACCGACGTGGTCGAGGAGACCAACGCCGCCGCCGCCGACCTGAAGGCCGAGGGCGCCGACGTCGTCGTCCTCCTCGTCCACGAGGGCGCGCCCGGCACCGACTGCACCACCTTCGACGACGACCCGTCCTCCCGGTGGGGCAGCATCGTCACCGGCGTGAACGACGACGTCGACGCCATCGTGTCCGGCCACACGCACCTGGCGTACGACTGCTCCCTGCCCGTCGAGGGCTGGGCCGACCGCGAGGTCACCGAGCGTGCCGTCGTCTCGGCCGGGCAGTACGGCACCAACCTGAACCGGATCCGCTTCGAGGTCGACTCCTTCACCGGGCAGCTGCTGGACGTCGAGCAGGACCTCCTGCCGCTGGCCGGCAACTACCCGGCCGACCCGGCGGTGGCCAAGATCGTCGCCGACGCGGTCGCTGCGGCCAAGGTCCTCGGCGCCGAGGAGCTCGGAGAGATCACGGGCACCTACAGCAGGGCCAAGCTGGCGAACGGCGCCACGGAGAACCGCGGTGGCGAGTCCACCCTGGGCAACCTGGTCGCCGAGATCCAGCAGTGGGCGACCCAGGCCGAGAACCGGGGTGGCGCGCAGGTCGCGTTCATGAACCCCGGCGGCCTGCGCGCGGACCTCACCGGTCTGGTCGAGCAGGGCACGCCCCGCCCGGTCACCTACGAGCAGGCCGCCACCGTGCAGCCGTTCGCGAACACGCTGGTCAACCAGCAGATGACGGGAGACCAGATCGAGGCCGCCCTCGAGCAGCAGTGGCAACCCGCCGGCGCGTCACGACCGTTCCTGAAGCTCGGGATCTCCGAGGGGTTCACCTACACCTACGACCCGGATGCCCCCCGGGGCGAGCACGTCCTGGACATGCGCCTGGACGGCGAGCCCGTCGACCCGGCGGCGTCGTACTCGGTCACGGTGAACTCCTTCCTCGCCGGCGGTGGTGACGACTTCGCGGCCTTCCGCGAGGCCGGTGCCACCGGCAGCGCTCAGGACACCGGCGTGACGGATCTGCAGGCCACGGTGGACTTCCTGGAGGAGTACGCCTCCGAGCAGGCCCTGCCGGTCGACTACTCCCAGCGCGCGGTCGGCACCCGGCTGTCCGCCGAGGAGGTCGCCCCGGGCGACGCCCTCACCGTCGACCTGTCGTCGCTGTCGATGACCGGGCGACGGGACGCGACGAACGAGCCCGACGTGACCGACGACCGGGTGACGGTGCTGCTCGACGGCACCGAGCTGGCCACCGTGCCGGTCACCACGCAGCCCCCGACCACGCTGCCCGGTTTCGACGAGGCCGGCACCGCCACCGCGGAGGTGACCCTGCCCGACGGCGTGGGGGCCGGCACCGCCGAGCTGACGGTCATCGGGGAGGAGACCGGCACCGAGGTGGTCGTCCCCGTGCAGGTCAGCGGGGGCGGGAGCGAGCCGGGCGACCCGGCCACGCCGGTCATCACGGTCGAGCACCGGCCCACGCCGGTGATCGCCGGTGAGACCCGGGTCCGTCTGCTCGTCGACGTCACCGCCGAGGGCGCCGAGGCCGACGGGCAGGTCCGCATCACGGTCGGCGGGCGTGACCCGCGTCTGCTGGACCTCGACGAGGCCGGCAGCACCGCCACCCGGTTGGGCCGCTTCGGCCAGCCGGGCGTCAAGGAGGTACGGGTGGTCTACCTCGCCGACGAGGAGGTCGACCACGGCGTGGTCGTGCACACCATCCGCGTGCGCCGCTGAGCACCCGCACCACCCAGCACCGCCCAGCACCAGGCCAGGGGGCCGGCGTCCGCGCCGGCCCCCTGGGCCGTGCGCGGGGGGCGTGCCCGGCCACGTCTCCCCCCGAGGCTGCGACGGGGCCGGGGGGTGAGCCGGGCGACCCGGAAGAAGGGACGACCTTGTAGCGTTGAGCCCCACGAGCCGGTCACCGCAGCCCAGCCGTCGACGATCCGAGGGGAGAACGCCATGGTCCTGTTCCGCCGCTTCCTCGGTGACGTGCTGCGTGGCCACCGCGTCGACCAGGGACTGACCCTGCGCCAGCTCTCGCGGGAGGCCCGGGTCAGCCTCGGCTACATCTCCGAGATCGAGCGCGGGCAGAAGGAGGCGTCCTCCGAGCTGCTCGCCTCGCTGTGCGGCGCGCTGGACCTCCCGCTCTCCGACGTGCTCCGCGACGTCTCCGACGCCATCGCCGTCGAGGAGGCCGCCACCCGCCCGGTGCCGCTGCCTGTCACGGTCCCGGTGCGGCTGCCCGCCGCGGGGACCGCGCCCGACGTCGTCGCCTCCGCCGCCTGAACCGTCTCGCCGACGTGCCTCCCGCGATCGTCACCTCGGCTGTCTGCGAGCGTCATCTCGGCTGTCTGCGGGCGTCATCTCGGCGGTTGGCAGCGCGGGCACCAGTAGGTGACCCGCTCGCGGCCGACCGGTCCGAGCTCCCCGACCTCGATGCGGGTGCCGCAGCGGCGGCAGGGCTGACCGCCACGGGCGTAGACCCACAGCGGACGGCGCAGGTCACCGGTCGTGGCCTGGGTCGACCGCTCCTTGTTCTGCACCAGCAGCCGGTGCCCGAGGTCGACCAGGCCCGGGTGTCCGGGCGGGTCCGGCACCTGCGAGAACGGCGTGGCCGGGTCGGTCCCGCGCAGGAACAGCAGCTCGGCGGCGTACATGTTGCCGATCCCGGCCACGCAGGTCTGGTCCAGCAGCGCGGCGTGGACCGAACGGTCGGGGGCGGCCCGGAGCCGGCGTACGGCCTCGTCCCGGTCGGCCTCGCCCCAGCCGGGCCCCAGCAGGTCGGGACCGACGTGGCCGACCACCTCGTCCTCGTCGGCGGTGGCCACCAGCTCGACGACGCCCAGGGAGAAGCCGACCGCGGTGACGGCGTCGGTGCCGAGCACGACGCGGGCCTGGTGGGCCGGTCGGCTCCACCGCTGGCCGGGCCGCAGGAGGTGCCAGGACCCCTCCATCCGCAGGTGCGTGTGCAGCGTCCAGTCGCCCGAGGGGTGACGGAGCCGGGTCAGCAGGTGCTTGCCGCGCGAGCGGGTGCGCACGACCTCGGCGCCGACCAGGTCGACGGTGGCCAGCTGCGGGACGCGGAGGTCGACCACGTCGAGCACCCGGCCCGACAGGGCGCGGTGCAGCGAGCGCGCGGTGCGCCAGACGGTGTCGCCCTCAGGCACGCAGCCGCAGTCCCTTCGGCGTGGCCACGAAGCCGGCGCCGTCCAGCGCGGTGCGCAACGGTGTCGCGCCGCGACCGAGCAGCTGCTCGCCGTGGGCGCGCTCGACGGTGAGGCGTCCCAGGGAGCCGCGAGTGGCGGCCGCCGCCAGCGCGGTGGCGGCCGTCGCGAGCTGGCGGTCGTCGTCGGTCCAGGTCAGCAGGGTGCGGCCGCCGCGCTCGACGTAGAGCACCAGCGCGCCGTCGACCAGGACGACCAGCGCCCCGGCCTTGCGCCCGGGTCGGTGGCCCTTGCCGCCCTCGGCGTCTCCGCCGTCACCGGCACCGCTTTGCACCTCGACGTCGCGCTCGGGCCAGGGCAGCGCCGCGCCGTACGGGTTGGCCGGGTCGGTCGCGGCCAGCGCGACCGCGACCGGGGCGGCGTCGGGGGTGACCTCGCTGAAGGTGCGCAGCCGGTCGATGGCCCCGGCGGTGCCGAACTGGGCGGCGCCGAGGCCCTCGACGAAG
>JBKJPE010000081.1:0-13401 GCA_046595185.1 Nocardioides sp. | reverse complement strand
CGATGGTGTGCGCGAGCGTCGGCTCGGCGACCTGGATCGGCTGGAAGCGCCGCTCCAGGGCGGGGTCCTTCTCGATGTGCTTGCGGAACTCGTCCAGCGTGGTGGCGCCGACGGTCTGCAGCTCACCGCGCGCCAGCATGGGCTTGAGGATCGAGGCCGCGTCGATCGCGCCCTCGGCCGCACCGGCCCCGACGAGGGTGTGGATCTCGTCGATGAACAGCACGATGTCGCCGCGGGTGCGGATCTCTTTGAGCACCTTCTTGAGGCGCTCCTCGAAGTCACCGCGGTAGCGGCTTCCGGCCACCAGCGCGCCGAGGTCGAGGGTGTAGATCTGCTTGTCCTTGAGGGTCTCGGGCACGTTGCCGCGGACGATGTCCTGGGCGAGTCCCTCGACGATCGTCGTCTTGCCGACCCCGGGCTCACCGATCAGGACGGGGTTGTTCTTCGTGCGCCGCGAGAGGATCTGCATGACCCGCTCGATCTCCTTCTCGCGCCCGATGACGGGGTCGAGCTTGCCCTCGCGGCCGTCCTGGGTGAGGTTGCGGCCGAACTGGTCGAGGACCAGCGACGAGGACGGCGACTCGGCGCCGCTGCCCGAGCTGGCGGCCGCGGCGGAGGACTCCTTGCCCTGGAACCCCGAGAGCAGCTGGATGACCTGCTGGCGCACGCGGTTCAGGTCGGCACCGAGCTTCTGCAGCACCTGCGCGGCCACGCCCTCGCCCTCGCGGATCAGGCCGAGCAGGATGTGCTCGGTCCCGATGTAGGAGTGGCCGAGCTGCAGCGCCTCGCGCAGGGACAGCTCGAGCACCTTCTTGGCACGCGGGGTGAAGGGGATGTGGCCGCTGGGCGCCTGCTGGCCCTGGCCGATGATCTCCTCGACCTGGGCCCGCACGGCCTCCAGCGAGATGTCGAGGCTCTCGAGGGCCTTCGCCGCGACGCCCTCGCCCTCGTGGATGAGGCCGAGCAGGATGTGCTCGGTCCCGATGTAGTTGTGGGAGAGCATGCGGGCCTCTTCCTGGGCCAGCACGACCACCCGGCGGGCGCGATCTGTGAACCGCTCGAACATGCAGTGCTCCTCGGGGGCTTGAGGGGTGCCCGACCCGCCTGGGCTGGCGGGTGGACGTTCACGTGGAACAACCCCGTCGACAGCCTAGACGTTCCCTCCCACGGACCAAGGGTCGTCCGCCGACAGCGAACAAGGCCCGGCACCGGACGCGACGGACCCCCGCCCGCGCTGGAGCGGGGACGGGGGTCGGGGAGCGCCTGGTCCCGTGGGCGGGGCCGGTGCGGCGTCGGTGCGCGGGTCAGTGCGCGGCGTCGTACGCCTCGCGCACGTCGGCCGGGATCCGACCGCGGTCGGGCACGTCGAGGCCGTTCTCACGGGCCCACTCACGGACCTCGCGCGCGGCGGGGCCACCGGAGGCCGCACCGCTGGCCGCGGCGGACCGCTTGGCCGTACGGCGCCCGGAGCCGACCTTGCGGGCGTGACCGACGTAGGCCGAGAGGGCCTCGCGCAGGCCGGCGGCGTTCTCCTCGTTGAGGTCGATCTCGTAGCTGGTGCCGTCGAGCCCGAAGGAGACGGTCTCGGAGGCGTCGCCGCCGTCGATGTCGTCCTCGAGCACGATGTGGACCTTCTGTGCCATGGGGGAATTCCTTGTCTGCTCTCAGGGGATACGCATTCTTCGGATCGACCGCGGGTGCAAGTGATAACCCATCGACCGTTCGGAAGTTAGCACACCCTTCTTCTCCCCCACCAGAAAGCAAGATCACTTAGGAACAAGGCCCCTGGACACATTGTCGGGATTATCGACCGAATGCGACGAAGGTCCCGCGCCGCAACGCCCCGGCTGATATCGGGGACGCCGTGGCCAGCCTCGGTGGAATGCGGCCTAACCGGTCGGGCGGTTGCGGGAGAACACCAGGCCGAGACCCTCGAGCACGAGGTGCGGCACGTGCGCGCTGAAGCAGGCGCACTCCTGGAGCAGCACCGGCGCGAGGTGGCCGGTCGCGACCACCGCGACCCCGCCCGGCTGCCCGGCAGCCGGGTTCGCCTCCGCGTCGAGCTCGGCGAGGATGCGCGCCACCATGCCCTCGACGAGCGCCGCGCCCCCCAGGACGAGGCCGGACTGCAGCGCCTCGACGGTGTTGCGAGCGATCGCGGTCCGGGGTCGGACCAGCTCGACCTCCCGCAGCTGCGCCGCCGAGCGACCCAGGGCGGCCGAGGCCACCTCCAGGCCGGGGGAGATCGCGCCCCCGACGTAGCGGCCCGAGGCGTCCAGGACGTCGAAGGTGGTCGCGGTGCCGCCCAGACCCACCACCACGGCCGGGCCGCCGAAGCGGTGCGCCGCGGCGACGGCACCGACGATGCGGTCGGTGCCGACCTCGCGCGGGTTGTCGGTGAGCACCGGCAGCCCCGTGCGCACCCCCGGCCCGACGACGACGTGCGGCACGCCGCCGACGTGCGACCGGAGCATCGTGCGCCACTCGTGGAGGATGGCCGGCACCGCCGAGCTCAGGGCGACGCCCTCGAGGTGGCTCACCCCGACCCCGGCCCCGTCCAGCAGCCCCCGCAGCAGCACGGCCCACTCGTCGGCGGTGCGCCGCTCGTCGCTGGCCACCCGCCAGGTGGGCCCGACCACCCCGTCGTCGAGCAGTCCCAGCACCGTGTGGGCGTTGCCGACGTCGACGGCGAGCAGGCTCACGACACCAGGTCGAGGCCGAGGTCGAGCACGGTCACGGAGTGGGTCAGCGCCCCGACCGAGACGAAGTCCACCCCGGTGCCCGCGACCTCGCCGGCCCGATCGAGGCTCATCCGCCCGGTGGCCTCGAGGGTGGCGCGTCCGGCGGTGATCCGGACTGCCTCGGTCATCGCGGCGGTGCCCATGTTGTCCAGCATGACGTGCGTGCACCCCGCGGCGAGCACGTCGACGAGCTGGTCGAGGTCGGTCACCTCGACGTGGACCGTCAGGTCGGGGAAGCGCGCGCGGACGGCCTGGTAGGCCGCGACCACGCCACCCGCGGCCAGGACGTGGTTGTCCTTGACCATGGCCTCGTCGGCCAGCGAGAACCGGTGGTTGGTGCCCCCGCCGCAGCGCACGGCGTACTTCTGCAGGGCGCGCAGCCCGGGGAGCGTCTTGCGGGTGTCGAGCACGCGGGTGCGTCCTCCGCCCTCGCCCAGCGCCTCGACCCAACGCGCCGTCGCGGTGGCCACGCCTGAGAGGTGGCAGGCCAGGTTGAGCGCGGTCCGCTCCCCGGTCAGCAGGCCGCGCACCGGCCCGGCCACCTCCAGCACCCGGTCACCGACGGCCACCCGCGTGCCGTCGGCGGCGCGGTGGAGCACCTTGAGGTCGTCGCCGAGGACGTGGCGCCACACCAGCTCAGCGACGGCAAGTCCGGCCACGACCCCGCCGTCGCGGGTGCCCATCACCGCGCGGCCGCGTGCGTCGTCGAGCACGGTGGCCGCGCTGGTGACGTCGTCGGCGACCGGCCCGCCGGCGAGGTCCTCCTCGACGGCGGCCACGACCAGGGCGTGCACCGCACGCGGGTCGAGCCCCGCTGCGGCGAGCTCGTCCCGCAGGCCGACCGGGAGCTGGTCGTACGCCGGTCGCGCGACCACGGCGCCACCCCGACCCCGGAGGCTCCGGGGGGCACGGGGACCCCGGCCGGGACCGGCCCGGTGTCGCTGGCCGGGGCGGGCTCCCACGAGGTGACCAGTGCGCCGGAGGGGTCCAGGCGGAGGTCGACGTGGCCGGCGAAGCGGGCGTCATCGCGTGCGGGGTGGTCCTCGCGCCAGTGCGAGCCGCGGGTCTCCTCGCGCACGGCGGCGGCGGCGACCAGGGCGCTGCTGACCGCGACCAGGTTGGTGGTCTCCCACGCGGCCACGGCCACGGCGTCGGCGGTGTGCGCGCCGAGGTCGGTGAGGACGCCCGCGGCGTCGGCCAGCCCGGTGGCCGAGCGGAGCACCCCGGCCTGCGCGGTCATCGTCTCCTGCAGCGCGCGGCGCACGCCGCCCTGGACGGCGCCCGGCACCCGCTCGTCGTCCACCGGGTCGGACCACTCCCGCAGCTCGTCGGGGAGCACCGCGGCGATGCGGCGGGAGAAGACCAGCCCCTCGAGCAGCGAGTTCGAGGCCAGCCGGTTGGCGCCGTGCACCCCGGAGCAGGCCACCTCACCGGTGGCGTAGAGGCCCGGCACGTCGGTGCGGCCCTGCAGGTCGGTGCGGACCCCGCCGGAGGCGTAGTGGCAGGCCGGGGCGACCGGCAGCAGCTGGGTGGCCGGGTCGACGCCGTGCCGGCGGGCGGTGGCCAGGATGGTGGGGAAGCGCCGTTCCCAGAAGGCCGCACCGAGGTGGCGGGCGTCGAGCCACACGTGCGGGCGGCGCTGCTCGTGCATCCGGCGGGTGATCGCCTTGGCGACCACGTCGCGCGGCGCGAGGTCGGCCAGGTCGTGGACGCCGGTCATGAACCGGTCGCCGGCGTCGTCGACCAGGAAGGCCCCCTCCCCGCGCACCGCCTCGCTGATCAGCGGCTGCTGGCCCCGGGAGTCGGGTCCGAGCCACATCACCGTTGGGTGGAACTGCACGAACTCCAGGTCGCGCAGCGTCGCGCCGGCGCGCAGCGCCAGGGCCACCCCGTCCCCGGTCGAGACCGACGGGTTCGTGGTCTGCGAGAAGACCTGTCCCAGGCCGCCGCTGGCCAGGACGACGGCCCGGCAGCGGACCGCGCCGACACCGTCGCGCTGCCCCTCGCCCATCACGTGCAGGGTCACGCCGGCGACGCCGCCGTCACCCGCACGCTGCAGGTCGAGGGCCAGGGCGTGCTCGACGACCTCGATCCCGGGGTCCAGCGCCACCGCCTCGGTGAGGGCCCGCTGGATCTCGGCGCCGGTCGCGTCGCCACCGGCGTGCGCGATCCGGTCGCGGTGGTGGCCGCCCTCGCGGGTCAGTGCGAGCACACCGTCGGGGTCGTGGTCGAAGACCGTGCCCAGAGCGATCAGCTCACGGACCGCCTCGGGGCCCTCGGTGACCAGGGCGTGCACCGCGCCGCGGTCGCACGCGCCGGCGCCGGCGACCAGCGTGTCGAGCAGGTGCTCGGCCGGGGTGTCCCCGGGGCCGAGGGCTGCGGCGATCCCGCCCTGGGCCCACTGCGTGGACCCGGCGGCGAGCACGTCCTTGGTCACCAGCAGCACCGTGCCGCCCCCGGCCAGCCGGGCGCGCAGCCGCAGCGCCGCGGTGAGGCCGGCGATGCCGCTGCCGACCACGACGACGTCGGCGGTGGTCGTCCACCCCGGCTCCGGGGCGGCCAGCCGGGCCGCGAGCCGGGCGACCGGTCGCACGCGTACGGGATCCGGGGTCACCGCAGCAGGCTACTGCCGGGCCGAAGGGGCGTCGCCGGTCACCGCGGCGCCGCCTCGGGGGGGCCGACGGGCCGGCCCAGGACGGCGGGCAGGTTGTCGATCAGCCGGGTGGTGCCGACACGGGCGGCGATGAGGACCCGGCACCGCGTGCCCGCGGCGGGCTCCGCAGGCAGCGGGCCCAGGTCGGGGTCGGTGATCTCGAGGTAGTCCAGGTCCACCCCGGGCGAGGCCCTCAGCTCGGCCCGGGCGGCGGCCAGCGCTGCGTCCAGGCCGTACGCAGCCCCGGCCACCGCAGCGTGGAGCGTGCGCGGCAGGGCGGTCGCTGCCGCCCGCTGCTCGGCGTCGAGGAAGCGGTTGCGGCTCGACAGCGCCAGCCCGTCCGGCTCGCGCACCGTGGGCGCGCCGACGACGTCGACCCCCAGGCAGAGGTCGGTCACCATCCGGCGCACCAGGACCAGCTGCTGGTAGTCCTTCTCCCCGAGGACCACGACGTCGGGGCGGACCAGGCCCAGCAGCTTGGCCACCACGGTCAGCACGCCGCGGAAGTGGGTGGGACGGGTACGCCCCTCCAGCTGTGCGGCCAGCGGGCCCGGCTCCACCGTGGTCATCCCGCTGACGGGGTCGGGGTCCGGCCCGCCCGGGTAGACCTCGGCCACGGACGGGGCGAGGACCACGTCGGCGCCCTCGGCGGCACAGACCTCGAGGTCGGCCTCCAGCGTGCGCGGGTAGCGGTCGAGGTCCTCGCCGGGCGCGAACTGCAGCGGGTTGACGAACACCGTGACCACGACCGGGCCGTCGCCGGCCCGGGCCCGGGCCTCGCGCACGAGGCTGCCGTGGCCGGCGTGCAGGGCACCCATGGTGGGCACCAGCGCCACCGTCGCGCCGGCGTGGCGTGCCGGGGCCAGGGCCTCCTGCAGCGCCACGCGCGTGGTGAGGACCAGCGGTCGGGTCACCGCACGTCCCCGGCGGCCGGGTCCGCCGCGTCGACCACGTCGACCAGGGCGGCGTCGAGCACCCGGACCAGGGCGTGGGCCCGCAGCGGGACCAGGCGACCGTCGGTGACCGCGCGCGCGACCGTGGCACGGGCCAGGGCGACGTACGACGCCATCGCCTGCGGCGAGGACGCCCGCAGCTCGGAGAGGTGGGCGGAGACCGTGCCGACGTCACCCCGCACGATCGGTCCGGTCAGCGCCGCGTCCCCGTGGGCGAGCGCGTTGTCGAGCGCGGCGCCGAGCAGCGGACGCAGGGTCCCGGCAGGGTCGTCGACCCCGGCGGAGGCCAGCATCTCCATCGCCTCGGTGACCAGGGTGACCAGGTGGTTCGCGCCGTGGGCCAGCCCCGCGTGGTAGAGCGTGCGCATCTCCTCGGGCACCCACGTCGGACGGGCTCCCAGGTCGGCGACGAGGCCCTCGGCGACCTCACGCTCGGCGGGGCCGCAGGTCAGGCCCACCACGCAGCCGGTGAGCCGGTCGAGGTCGAGGCGGGTGCCGGTGAAGGTCAGCGCGGGGTGCAGCGCGAGCGGGCGCGCGCCGACGGCCCGGGCCGGCTCGAGGACGGCGAGTCCGTGCCGGCCCGACGTGTGGGCGACGAGCTGGCCGGCGTGGAGCGCGCCGCTGTCGGCCAGCACCCGGACCACGTTGGGCAGCATGTCGTCGGGGACGGTCAGCAGCAGCAGGTCGCAGGCACGGGCGACCGCGCTGGGCCGCTCGGGCAGGAGCCCGGGCAGCAGGTCGGTGATGCGGGCACGCGAGGCGTCGGACTCGCCGGCGACCGCGACGACGTGGTGACCGCTGGCGTGGAGGCGAGCGGCGAGGACGGCGCCGACGCGTCCTGCGCCGACCACGCCCACCCGCAGCCCCCCGCCGGGGAGGTGCGACATGGTCCAGCCTTTCGGTTCCAGTCCCGCCGCCCACCCCTGGTCGGGGCCGGTCCGGGTACCAGACGTCGTGCTCGTGGTGTCTCGTGAGACCGTACGCCGCCCCGGCCGTGCCCACACCGGTCCGGGGGTGTGACGTGGCCGACAGCGGCCGCGCGGGGTACCGGCCTCAGCCGAGCGCCGCGGCGGCGTCGCGGACCCGCTGCAGGCGCCGGCGCCGGGCGGCGCGGTCCTCGCGCGGGTCGGCGACCTCGAACGGCCGGGGTCGTCCGGGCAGCCAGGTCCGCACCACGTGGTCGACCACCGAGGTGCCCGGCGGGGCGACGACCTCGTGCAGCCCGGCCGGTGGACGGCCCGCCCGCAGGTCGCGCACGACCTCCCACTCGCGGCGCTTGCGCTGGTGGAGACGGGCGGAGAAGGCGGTCGGGTCGGTCCAGTGGTCGAACTCGTCGTCGTCGAGGTGCTTGAGCTCGATGACGAGCCCGGCCGGCAGCACCGTAGTGCGCACCCCGGGCGGGGTGGTCCGGATCTCCCAGGACGGCGCCTTGGCGTAGACGAAGTCGGGCCCGGTCGGGAAGCCCCACTCCTCCACGTTGCGCCAGCCGAGGTCGACCCACGCGTGGCCGTCGTCGACGAGGTAGACCCCGTGCCGCGGCGCACGGACCACCACCGACGCCCGTCCCACCTGCCAGCCGACGTCGCCCAGGGTGGCCTCGCCCTCGGCGGTGACGGTCATGTCGCCGTCCCACTTCCACGACCACCGGGTGCGGACCTGGGCGAAGCACCAGTTGTAGAAGTAGGCCAGGGAGTGCACCGAGTCCGGGGGCGTGACCTCGTGCTCCGCCCCGGCCCGGGCCACCGGGAACGGGTAGTCGAGCATCCGCAGCCGCCCCGCCAGACCCACCCGCTCGGCGGTCGCCACCGCGACCGCGGCGCTGCCGTCGCGGGACCCGTTGTCGACCACCAGCACCTCGTCGCAGGCACGCAGCAGCGGGGGGAGGACGTGGGGCAGCCACCGGGCCTCGTCCCGCACCCGCAGCACCGCCGTGGCGCCGTCGCGGAGGACGCCCTGCTGGTCCCAGGGCCACACCGCGTCGTACGCGTGCTCGCCCTCCCGGTTGCGCAACGGCGCCCGCGTGATCACGGGCTGCTCACCGGGGCCGGCCGACCGCGCGGCGCAGGCCGCGGCGCACCGAGGCCGGCACCATCGCACGCAGGCCGTGGGGCACGGCGTCGGCGGCCCGCGCTCCCGCACCGGCCCGCGCTCCCGCCCCCGCCCCCCCACCCGCACCCGCACCGCCGCCGGCTCCCCCTCCCGTCGCCGGCGACGGCGGGGACGTCGCGGCCGCCGGTCGCTGGTCGCGGCGGTCGACGACGGAGGACCGCGTCAGGGCCTCGGCGTCGGAGTACAGGTCGACGTAGGCCTCGCGGAGCACGTCGAGCCGGGCGTGGGCCTGCGGCCCGTCGGCACCGGGCTCCGCGAGCCGGTCGAGCTCGGACCAGGTCTCCTCGACGAGCTCGCGCAGGGGGGCCGGGAGGCGCAGCTCGCCCAGCGTCGTGGTCGTGCGGTGCGACGACGGGTCCACGAAGCGGTGCCCGTCGCGCACCCGCTCGGAGGTGGGCTCCCGCAGGACGGTGAGGTCGAGGGTGCGCCCGACGTGGGTGGTCACCCGGACCCAGTCCTCGAGCAGGTCGGCGTAGCGCACCAGCACGCGCGGCCCCGCCGCGTCCTCGCCGACCGGTCGACGGGTGGCCCGCTCCACGTGCAGCTGCATGTTCAGCCACCCCGCGGCGAGGTGCGCCGCAGCGAGGGGGTCGCCGTAGTGCGACTGGTGGCCGGCGACGACCTCGCCCGGCGCGCGGATCACGGTGGCCAGCACCGGGCGGGCACCGACCCGCAGGGCCGCGGCCCGCCACAGCGGCAGGAACCAGCCGAGCCGGGGGTCCTCGACCACCAGGCCGGCGCCCGGGGCCAGCTGCTCGTCGAGCCACCCGGCCACCCGGATCCGAGCGGCCTCGTCGGTGCACGCCTCGGCAGCGTCCCACCACGCCGACGGCCGCGCGTCGGCGACCTGCACCCCCGCCGCAGCCAGCAGCCGGTCGTGCAGGTCGACCACCCACCGGGACTCCGCGACGCCCCGCGGACCGCCCGGGCCGGGACCTGCCCCCGACTGCGGGGCGGACAGCCCCAGGACGCGCGCCAGTCCCGCGAACGTGCTCGCACCGCTGCGGCCGGCCCCGGCCACCAGCAGCACGGCGGGGACCTCGGACTCGCTCACGGTCGCTGAGCCTAGGCCAGGTCGGAGCGGGCACCGCACACGGTCAGAGCAGGCCCTGCTCGGTGAGGAAGTCGGTCGCGACGTCCTCGGGCTGCTCGCGGTCCACCGAGACCCGGCCGTTCAGCTCGGTGAGGTTCTCGGTCGTGAGCGCCTGCATGAGGGGGTTCAGGACCTCCTCCACGTCCGGGTTGGCCTCCAGGAACTCGGTGCTGACCGCGGGCACGAGGTTCTGCGCCGGCTGGATCTGCCGGTCGTCCTCGAGGACGACCAGGCCCTGGCTCTCGAGGGTGCCGTCGGTCGTGCTGGTCTCGCCGAGCTCGACCTCGCCGTCGAGCACGGCCTGGTAGGTCTGGTTGCTGGCGTAGCCCAGCGGGAGCACCTCGGTGACGTCGATGCCGTACTCCTCCGACAGCCCGCCCTCGCAGTCCAGGCGGCCCTCGCAGTCGGGAGCGGCAGCGAGCGCGACCGACTCGCCCTCGAGGTCGGAGAGCGACACGAGGTCGTTCTGCTCGGCGAACTCCTGGGTCACGAAGAAGGCGTTGGCGTCGGCGGGCGCCGACGGCTCGAGCAGGGTGATCCCGGCCCCGGTCAGCAGGTCGCCGCCCTGCTCGACGAGCTCGGCGCCGTCGCCGGCGGTGAAGGGCTCCGCCTTGGCGCCGTTCTCGCGGGCGTTGAGGAAGTTCACGATGCCGCCGACGTACTCCGGCACCACGTCGACGTCGCCGGGGAAGTCGGGCATGTAGGCGTCGCGGGAGTCCACCAGCTCCACCTCGGTGCTGTAGCCCGCGTCGGTGAGCAGCTGGTCGTACATCGCGGCGACGAGCGCGGCCTCGGGGAAGCTCTGCCCGGCGATGGCCACCGAGCCCTTGTCACCCGAACCCTCCGGGGCGTCCCCGGAGGAGCTGTCGGAGGCGAGGTCGTCGCCGGCGCAGCCGGCGAGCAGGATCGCGCTCGCGGAGACCAGCGCGGCCAGGGTCGGGTGAAGCTGCATGAGAGGTCCTTGTGTGTCCCGCGGCGTGCGCCGCGCGTGTCCGGGCCGGCGGCCCGCCCGCGACGCGGGAGGAGGGGCCGGAGGTGCTGTCGCGCGAGAGCCTAGGTCCTCAGGCCGAGGTCGCCGTCACCCCGGGAGCCGATGATGCGCGACCGTGACCATCAGGACCCGGGACGGCGCCGGCACTCGCGGGCGCGCCGGGGGGCACCGGGCGTACGGCCCGCTGGGCCAGGGCCGCGAGGCCCTCGAGGAGCAGGGCGACCACGGCGACGACCACGGCCCCGGCCAGGCCCTTGCCGTAGTCGGTGCGGAAGAAGCCGTCGGTGATGACGCGCCCGAGACCGGGTCCGGCGACGAGGGCGGCGATCGTGGCCGTGGCCCACACCTGCACCAGCGCCAGGCGCACGCCCGAGACCACCAGCGGCAGGGCCAGCGGCAGCTCCACGCGCTGGAAGCGCTGCCACCCCGACATGCCCATCCCGGTCGCGGCCTGCACGACGTCGGCGGGCACCTCACGCACCGCCACGTAGGCGTTGGTGATGATCGGCGGCAGCGCGAAGAGGGTCAGCGCGACCAGGGTGGCCAGGCCGGCGCGGCCGTACGGCCCGAGGGTGTCGGTGCCGGGGAAGTCGGCGGTCACCAGCAGCGCGAGCAGGGCGAAGGTCGGCACCGCCCGGCCGACGTTGGAGATGTTGATGGCCAGGAACCCGCCGCGGCCGAGGTGGCCCAGCCACAGCGCGACCGGGAGCCCCACCGCGACGGCCATCACCAGCGCGGTGACGGTGAGCAGCAGCTGCTGGCCCAGCAGCTGCAGCATCCCGCCGCTGCCGGTCCAGCTGCCGGCGTCGGTGAGGTAGGCCCACATGTCGGCGAGGACGATCACCCGCGCACCCCCCGGGTCCAGGGCGTGAGGACCCGCTGCAGGGCGACGACGGCGACGTCGAGCACCACCGCCAGGACGACGCAGAGCACGGCGGCGGTCAGGAGCTGGGCGCGGAAGTCGGTGGTGACGCCCTCGCTGATCAGGTTGCCCAGCCCGCCGTAGGCCACCAGCGACCCGACCGTGGTCAGGGCGACCGTGGAGACGGTGGCGACGCGCAGCCCTGCCATCACGACGGGGAGCGCGAGGGGCAGCTCGACCTTCAGCAGCAGCCGTGTCGGGCCGTACCCCAGGCCCCGCCCGGACTCCAGGACGTCCTCGGGCACCGCGCGCAGGCCCTCGAGCACGGCGCGCACCAGCACCGTCAGCGCGTAGAGCGCCAGCCCGACGACCACGGTCACGGGGCTCAGCCCGGTGAAGGGCACCAGCAGCGGGAACAGCGCGAGGGAGGGCACCGTGTAGAGGCCGGTGCTCACCGCGAGCACGCCGGCCTCGAGCCGGGGGAAGCGCCGTGCCAGCAGGGCCAGCGGGAGCGCGACGAGCACGCCGAGCACCACCGCGGCGAGCGTGATGGCCACGTGCTGGACGAGCGCGTCGAGGATCTGCGACTGCCGGTCCTGGACGTAGTCGAGGCAGAACCACTCGTTGACCAGGCGGCTGTAGCAGCTCGGCGCGGCGCTCTCCGCGGCCGGGAGGACGACCGGCGCGAGGGGCGGGACCGGGGCTCCCGCCACCAGTAGGGTCACCGCATGGACACTACCGGCGCGGGACGCCGCGCCAGTAGGGTCACCGCATGGACACTACCGGCGCGGCGTCCCGCGCCGATCCCGACGGGCCCGGCGCCACGATGATCCGGCTGTCGGGGGTCGGCAAGACCTACCCGGACGGCACCGTGGCGGTCCAGGAGCTCGACCTCGACGTGCGCCGCGGCGAGCTGGTCTGCCTGGTCGGCCCCTCCGGCTGCGGCAAGTCGACCACGCTGAAGATGATCAACCGGCTGATCGAGCCCTCCACCGGCCGGATCGAGATCGACGGCCAGGACGTCACCGACCAGGACGCCGTCGCGCTGCGCCGCGGCATCGGCTACGTCATCCAGCAGGTCGGGCTCTTCCCGCACCAGAAGGTGATCACCAACGTGATGACCGTGCCGCTGCTGCACGGCGAGTCGAAGGCCACCGCGCGCGCCCGCGCCGCGGAGCTGCTCGACACGGTCGGCCTCGACGCTGCGACCTACGGCCCGCGCTACCCCCACCAGCTCTCGGGCGGCCAGCGCCAGCGGGTCGGCGTAGCCCGGGCACTGGCCGCCGACCCGCCGGTGCTGCTGATGGACGAGCCCTTCGGTGCTGTCGACCCCGTCGTGCGGGTCCGGCTCCAGGACGAGTTCCTGCGCCTCCAGCGCGACCTGGGCAAGACCGTCGTCCTCGTCACGCACGACATCGACGAGGCGGTCCGGATGGGTGACCGGGTCGCGGTCTTCGCCGAGGACGGACGGCTCGCGCAGCACGGCACGCCGGCCGAGGTGCTCGGTCGCCCGGCCGACGACTTCGTGGCCGACTTCGTCGGCTCGACCAAGGGCCTGCGACGGCTGACCGTCACCCCGCTGGCCCGCGAGCACCTCGACCCGGTCGACGGCGTCACCGGCGGCCAGCTCGGCGGGTCCGTCGCGCTCGGCGTCAGCCTCGAGGAGGCGCTGGCCGAGATGCTGCGCCGCGACAAGCCGATGGTCGCGGTCCGCGAGGGCGCCCAGATCGTCGGCGTGCTGACCCCCGACGGCGTCCACCGGGCGCTGCGGGCCTCCCTGGCCTGAGCCCCGGGCCTGCCCGGCGCGGCGTCAGTCGACCGGCACGTCGCGGTGCCAGGACTCGGTGACGTACGTGGTGCGCCAGCCCAGCGAGCCGTACAGGCCGTCGGCGCCGGTGGAGGAGTCCGCGTCGACCTCGAGCCCGACGCGGTCGCGGTCCCGGGCCGCGGCGTGGCCAAGGGCCTGCTGCACACGATCATCGCCGACGCCGCGGCCCGG
>JBKJPE010000053.1:0-4224 GCA_046595185.1 Nocardioides sp. | reverse complement strand
CTGGCTGCTGGTCGCGACGGACGGCGTCCACGTCGAGCGCGAGGGGCTGCCCGATCTCTACCTGCCCTACGACGTGATCGAGTCCGTCGAGCTCGGCGACGCCCTCGCCGGCAAGGTCATCGGCCGCGACGGGATGCTGCTCGTCGACTGGCGCCTGGGTGCCCGCACCCTGACGAGCGGGTTCCGCGCCGACGACCACACACTGCACCGGCGCCTCGCCGACGCCATCACCGCGCACCTCCCGACGACCCACCAGGAGCGACACCCGTGACCCCCGCCCTGCTCGTGCTCGAGGACGGCCGGACCTTCCGCGGCGCCGCCTACGGCGCTGTCGGCGAGACCTTCGGCGAGGCCGTCTTCAACACCGGCATGACCGGCTACCAGGAGACGCTGACCGACCCGTCGTACCACCGCCAGGTCGTGGTGATGACCGCGCCCCACGTCGGCAACACCGGCGTGAACGACGAGGACACCGAGTCCCACCGGATCTGGGTGGCCGGCTACGTCGTGCGCGACCCGGCCCGCCGCTCGTCGAGCTGGCGGGCCACCGGCACCCTCGACGACGCGCTGGTCGAGCAGGGCGTCGTCGGCATCAGCGGAGTGGACACCCGCGCCCTCACCCGCCACCTGCGCGAGCGCGGCGCCATGCGGGTGGGCATCTCCACGGTCGAGACCGACCCGGCGCGGCTGCTGGTGCGGGTCCGCGAGCAGGCCAGGATGGCCGGCACCGAGCTCGCCGCCGAGGTCTCCACCCCCGAGGCGTACGTCGTGGCCGCCGAGCCCGGGCCCTGGGGCGAGAAGCGGGCCACCGTCGCCGCGATCGACCTCGGGATCAAGACGATGACGCCGCGCCGGATGGCCGAGCGCGGGATCGAGACCCACGTGCTGCCGGCCACCGCCACGCTCGAGGACGTGCTGGCCGTGGGCGACCACGGCCCCGACGGGCTGTTCTTCTCCAACGGCCCCGGCGACCCGGCGGCCACCACCGGGCAGGTCGAGCTCCTGCGGGCCGCGCTGGGGGAGGGGGTGCCGTACTTCGGGATCTGCTTCGGCAACCAGCTCTTCGGGCGGGCCCTGGGCCTGGGCACCTTCAAGCTCACCTACGGCCACCGCGGGCTCAACCAGCCGGTGATGGACCGCACCACCGGCAAGGTCGAGGTGACCGCGCACAACCACGGGTTCGCGGTGGCCTGGCCCGACGGCGTCGCGCTCGACGAGCCGGTGAGCACGCCGTACGGCGAGGCCCGCGTGAGCCACGTCTGCCTCAACGACGACGTGGTCGAGGGCCTCGAGCTGCGCACGCCCGACGGCGACCTGCGGGCCTTCTCGGTGCAGTACCACCCCGAGGCCGCGGCCGGACCGCACGACGCGGCCTACCTGTTCGACCGGTTCTGCGACCTGATGGCCGGGCGGGGGCGGGGTTCTGGGCGGTCGGTCGATCCGGCGCAATTGTCGGGTTCTGACACGTTTGCGGCCCCCGAGTCGGTCGCTGCTCGACAATTGCGCCAGTACGACAGCACCCCGGCCACCCCGACCGACCCCGGCACCGAGCCGAAGGACGCCTGATGCCCAAGCGCACCGACCTCACCAGCGTGATGGTCATCGGCTCCGGGCCGATCGTCATCGGCCAGGCCTGCGAGTTCGACTACTCCGGGACCCAGGCCTGCCGGGTGCTCAAGGAGGAGGGCCTGCGCGTGGTCCTGGTCAACTCCAACCCGGCCACCATCATGACCGACCCCGAGTTCGCCGACGCGACCTATGTCGAGCCGATCACGCCCGAGTACGTCGAGAAGGTCATCGCCCACGAGCGGCCCGACGCGCTGTTGGCCACCCTCGGCGGCCAGACCGCGCTGAACGCCGCGATGGCCCTCGACGCCGCCGGCGTGCTCGAGAAGTACGGCGTCGAGCTGATCGGGGCCTCGATCGAGGCCATCGATCGCGGCGAGAACCGCAGCGAGTTCAAGAAGATCGTCGCCGAGCTCGGCGGCGAGTCGGCCCGCAGCGCCATCTGCCACTCGATGGCCGACTGCCTGGCCGCGGCCGAGGACCTCGGCTACCCGGTCGTGGTGCGCCCGAGCTTCACCATGGGCGGCGCCGGCTCCGGCATGGCCCACGACGAGGCCGGGCTGCGGCGCATCGCCGGCACCGGGCTGTCGCTGAGCCCGACCACCGAGGTGCTCCTCGAGGAGTCCATCCTCGGCTGGAAGGAGTACGAGCTCGAGGTCATGCGCGACACCGCCGACAACGTCGTGATCGTCTGCTCGATCGAGAACGTCGACCCGATGGGCGTGCACACCGGCGACTCGATCACCGTGGCCCCCGCGATGACGCTGACCGACCGCGAGTACCAGGAGATGCGTGACCTCGCGATCGGGATCATCCGCTCGGTGGGCGTCGACACCGGTGGCTGCAACATCCAGTACGCCGTCAACCCCGCCGACGGCCGCCTGATCGTGATCGAGATGAACCCCCGCGTCTCGCGCTCCAGCGCGCTGGCCTCGAAGGCCACCGGGTTCCCGATCGCCAAGATCGCGGCGAAGGTGGCGATCGGCTACACCCTCGACGAGATCACCAACGACATCACGGCCGAGACCCCGGCCAGCTTCGAGCCGACCCTCGACTACGTGGTCGTCAAGGTGCCGCGGTTCGCCTTCGAGAAGTTCCCCGCGGCCGACCCGGTGCTGACCACCCACATGAAGTCGGTGGGGGAGGCGATGGCCATCGGGCGCAGCTTCACCGAGGCCCTGCAGAAGGCCCTGCGCAGCCTGGAGTCCAAGGACGCCGTCTTCGACTGGCACCAGGAGTGGGTCGAGCTCGACAGGGCCGCCCTGCTGGCCCGGGCCGCCGTCCCGCACGACGGCCGGCTCAAGGTGGTCATGGACGCCCTGCGCGCCGGGGCGAGCGTGGAGGAGGTCCACGACGCCACCGGCATCGACCCGTGGTTCGTGGACCAGCTCGCGCTGATCAACGAGGTGGCCGCCGAGGTCACCGCCGCCCCCGAGCTGACCCCGGCGCTGCTGCGCCGGGCCAAGCGGCACGGCTTCTCCGACGTGCAGGTCGGCAAGATCCGCGGGATGACCCCCGACGTGGTCCGCGGCGTGCGCCACGCGCTGGGCATCCGGCCGGTGTTCAAGACCGTCGACACCTGCGCGGCCGAGTTCGCCGCGGCCACCCCGTACCACTACTCCTCCTACGACGAGGAGAGCGAGGTCGGCCCGCGCGAGCGGCCGGCGGTCATCATCCTGGGCTCGGGACCCAACCGGATCGGGCAGGGCATCGAGTTCGACTACTCCTGCGTGCACGCCTCCCTGGCGCTGTCCGAGGTCGGCTACGAGACCGTCATGGTCAACTGCAACCCCGAGACCGTCTCCACCGACTACGACACCTCCGACCGGCTCTACTTCGAGCCGCTCACCCTCGAGGACGTCCTCGAGGTCGTGCACGCCGAGCAGCAGGCGGGCCCGGTGGCCGGGGTGATCTGCCAGCTCGGCGGACAGACCCCGTTGGGGCTGGCCCAGGGCCTGGCCGCGGCCGGGGTTCCCATCGTCGGCACCTCCCCGGACTCCATCGACCTCGCTGAGGAGCGCGGCGCCTTCGGCCGCGTCCTGGCCGAGGCCGGGCTGACCGCGCCCAAGCACGGCACCGCGACCTCCTACCCCGAGGCGCAGCGGATCGCCCACGAGATCGGCTACCCGGTCCTGGTGCGTCCCTCCTACGTCCTGGGCGGGCGCGGGATGGAGATCGTCTACGACGACGCAGCGCTGGAGGCCTACCTCGAGAAGTACGTCGCCAACGGACTGATCAACGAGCGCCAGCCGGTGCTGGTTGACCGGTTCCTCGACGACGCGGTCGAGATCGACGTGGACGCCATCTTCGACGGCACCGAGCTGTTCCTCGGCGGCGTGATGGAGCACATCGAGGAGGCCGGCATCCACTCCGGCGACTCGTCGTGCGCGCTGCCGTCGATCACCCTCGGCGCCCGCGAGATCGACCGGATCCGCAGCTCCACGGAGGCGATCGCGCGCGGCCTCGCCGTGCGGGGCCTGCTCAACATCCAGTTCGCCCTCGGCTCCGACATCCTCTACGTGCTCGAGGCCAACCCGCGCGCCTCCCGCACGGTGCCGTTCGTGTCCAAGGCCACCGCGACGCCGCTGGCCAAGGCCGCGGCGCGGGTGATGCTCGGCGAGTCGATCGCCGACGTACGACGCGCCGGGCTGCTACCGG
>JBKJPE010000202.1:0-12981 GCA_046595185.1 Nocardioides sp. | reverse complement strand
GTCTGGCGGGTGGTGGCGGCGTCCAGGGCGAACAACGGCCGCCCGGCCAGCTGGGTGACACCGGCTGCGAGGGCGCGGACACCGGTGGGCACGGGGTGCCGGGTGTGGGTGTCCTCGTCGGTGGCCATGGATCAATCCAAGCAGGGACCGCCGACACTCCTGGCCTGTTTCCACAGGCCAGCCCGGGTTGCGCACAACCAGGAGATACACATTCGATCAAAGGTTCGGTGACAGGTCCCGACTCCGGGTCACCGCTGGTCGCCTCGCTGGTCGCCTCGCTGGTCGCCTCGCTGGTCGCCTTGCCGGGGGTCTCGAGACGCTCGCTGCGCTCGCTCCTCGACCACCGCGGGCTGACGCTCGCTCGTCGACCACCGAGAGCCTGCGCTCGCTCCCTCGACCACCGGGGGTGGCGCTCGCTCCTCGACCACCGGGGCCGGCGCTCGCTCCTCGACCACCACCGGATCTCGCTAGTGGCCGCGGTCGAGCCCCGTGGCCAGCCAGGCGGCGCCGATCGCGCCGGCGTGGGGCCCCGTTGCTGCGCGGACCAACGGCGGCACCTTCCGGTGGTCGCCGGCGTAGAGCGCGCGCCGCATCGCCACCCGGGCGGGGTCCAGGAGCAGGTCGCCGACCTCGGAGACCCCGCCCCCGACGATGACGAGCGCGGGGTCGAGCACGGCAACGAGGGAGGCGGCCCCCACCCCGAGCCAGTCCCCCACCGAGGCGAAGGCCTGTTGCGCCGAGCCGTCCCCGGCGCGCGCGGCCGCGGTGACGTCGGGCCCCTCGGTCAGGTCGGGGCGGGTGCGGGCGACCAGCCTGACCAGGGCGTTGCCGCTGGCGTACTGCTCCCAGCAACCCAGGAGCCCGCACTCGCACGGCAGTCCCTGGGGCACGACCTGCTGGTGGCCCAGCTCCCCGGCCATGCCCTGGTGCCCGCGGACCAGCCGGCCGCCGATGCTGATCGCGCCCCCGATGCCGGTACCGACGGTGATCATCACGACGTCGTCGACGCCGCGGGCGGCACCGTGGGCCTGCTCGGCCAGCAGAGCACAGCTCGCGTCGTTCTCCAGGGCGACCGGCACCTGCCAGCGCTCCTGCAGCTGCGCGTGGACGGGCTGCTCGCGCCAGGGCAGGTGCGTGGCGAAGCGGACCACGCCGTCGGTGCCGACCAGCGCCGCGGCCGACACCCCGACCGCGGCCACCGGGCGACCGCCGGCGACCTCGTGCACGACGTGGGTGAGCGCGTCCTCGATCTGGCCCGGCGTGGCGGTACGCCCCGGGGTCGCGGTCCGCGCGGTGCGGACGACCCGTCCCCGGTCGTCGACCTCGACGCCGAGCACCTTCGTGCCGCCGACGTCGATGCCGACGACGACGCCGCGGCCGGGGTCCGACATCCGGGTCAGCGCCGGACGAGGTCCGCGGCGCCGATGACGCCGGCGTCGTTGCCCAGGGTGGCCTGGACGATCTGCGGCAGCGGCCGGTAGCCGGTCCCGATGACCTGGTCGGCGAAGGCCGCCCGGGTCGGGTCGAGCAGCAGGTCCCCGGCCTCGCTGACGCCGCCTCCGATCACCACGACACCGGGGTCGAGCACCGCACAGATCGAGGCGATGCCCTCGCCGAGCCACCGGCCGAGCCCGGCCAGGCACCGCAGCGCGAAGGCGTCACCGTCGCGGGCGGCCGCGGTGATGGCGAGGCCGGTGATGGCCCCGGGGTCACCCCCGGCGGCGGCGAGGAGCGCGGTCGCCCCGGGGTCCGTGGCCGCGGCCTCGCGGGTCTGGCGGAGCAGCGCGCGGCCGGAGGCGTACTGCTCGAGGCAGCCGTGCCGGCCGCACCCGCACGGCAGGCCCTCCGGGACCACGCGCATGTGACCGATCTCGGCGGCCACGCCGGAGGCCCCCCGGTAGAGCTCACCGGCGACCACGACACCTCCACCCACGCCGGTGCCCACGGTGACCAGGAGCAGGTCGTCGAAGTCGCTGCCCGCACCGAAGGCGAACTCGCCCCAGGCCGCGGCGTTGGCGTCGTTCTCCACGACCACCGGCAGGTGCGTGCGCTCCTGCAGATCCGCGCGCAGCGCACGGTCGCGCCAGGCGATGTTCGGGGCGAACATGACCACCGACCGGGCGGAGTCGATGTAACCGGCCGCGCCCACACCGACCCCGGTGAGCGCGTGCCGGGAGCCGAGGTCGGCCACCAGGGCGACGATCGCGTCCTCGATCGCCTCCGCGTCCTCGGCAGGTGACACCACCCGGAGCCGCTCCAGGACGGTGCCGTCCTCGTCGACCACCGCGCCCGCGATCTTGGTCCCTCCGACGTCGATGCCGCAGGTCAGGCTCACCGGTGCTCCTCCTGGGACCCGTGGGCCCCGTGTTGGTCGTGCTGCTCGTCCTCGGGCCGGTCGTCCAGGTCGATCCGCTCCACCCCGGGACCGGGTGGTCGGGGCACCCGGGCGGGGCGGGGCCGGGCCGGCGACGCCCGTGCCTCCGGCGGGTCGGGCGGCGCCGGGGGCTGGTCGAGCTGGTCGACCAGCGCCGACCCCGCCGCGAGCAGGGAGCGGGCCGCGGTCACCAGGTGCGCGCGGACCTCGGGCGTGCTCTCCCGCACGGTGTGGATCGCACGGCAGACCGGGCAGATGCGGCAGTCCTGGCCCCCGGTCGAGACGTGCGCGTCGGCCTCGCGCAGGGCGCTCATCGCGTCGGCGGCCAGCGCAGCCAGCCCCTCCCCGCCCCAGCGGGCACGCCCTGCCTCGCCGCCGGGGTCGCCGGCGCCGGCATCTGCGGCCTGCTCGGCACGGCCGGCGGCCAGGGCCTCGGAGAAGGCGTCGAAGAGCTTGGCGGCCTCCTCACCGACCGACCCGATCTCCTCCTGCGGCTCCCCCGCGCTCACCGGGCCGCCGCCCTCGCCGGCGCGGCGGGCGGCTCGGCGCCCGCACCGCCCGCAGCGCCCGCAGCGAAGCGCACCCGCAGCTCGCCGTCCCCCACGCCCGCGCCGCGCACCTGCATCCGGGCCAGGACGCCGGGCAGCGCCAGCACGCGCCGGTAGGAGCCGACCGTCACCACGAGCTCGTCGCCGCTGCGGGCTAGGTCGACCTCGCCCTGGTCGGCGAGCGGGAGCGCGAGGTGCAGGGTCGCTCCCCCGGTCCGGCGCTCGACGCGGAACGGTGCCGGCGCCGTGGGTGCGGCGAGGGGGTCGCGTCCGGCGTACAGGGTGAAGGCGAGGTCGCGCAGCGCAGCGGCGCCCACGGGCTCGGCCGGCGCGTACCCCGCCCGCCACAGCGGCAGACCCGCGAACGACACCTCGGCCTCGGCCAGCACGGCCTGCTGGGCCCGCACCCAGCCCTCGCGCCAGGCGTCCCCGGGACCGGCCGGGAAGACTCGGTTGGCCACCACGCCGTCGACGCGGTAGCCGAAGAGCGACAGGGTGGTCCAGGAGCGGCGGGCCTCGGCCAGCACGACGGCCTCGGGGGTCAGCACGAGGCGTACGGAGGCCTCCGGGCCGGTGAGCAGCGCGCGCACCTCGGCCAGCTCGTGCTGCAGGCGCTCGGCGGCGCCGACCACCTGCGCGTCGGGGGCCGGCACCCCGGCGGCGCGGGTCAGCAGCGGCGCGATCGCGCGGACGACCCGGCGGTCGGTGGGCAGCACCCGGCGCAGGTACCACCCGAGCGCCTCCGGCAGCGCCAGGAGGCGCAGGGTCTCCGCGGTCGGCGCGCAGTCGACGACGACGGCGTCCCAGTCGCCCGAGAGCACCTGACGACGCAGCTCCAGCAGGGCGAGGACCTCCTCGGCGCCGGGGACGACGGTCAGCTCCTCGGCGGTGACGGGGTCGAGCCCGGCGAGGTGGAGCACGTCGAGCAGGTAGCGCTGCACCACCGACCAGGACTCCTCCAGGCCGCGCTGCGCGTCGACCTGCTGCACGTGGAGACCGGGGGCCACGGCGGTCGGCCGGGACCCCACCGGCACCCCGAAGGCGTCAGCGAGGGAGTGCGCGGCGTCCGTGGAGAGCACGAGGGTACGGCTGCCGCGGGCCGCGGCGAGCGCGGCCGTCCCGGCAGCGACGGTGGACTTGCCCACGCCACCCTTGCCGGTGAACAGCACGACACGCACGATCGATCCCCGGCTGCCGGCGCTCAGGCCAGCTGCTCGACGCGCTTCTTCAGACCCTTCAGCGCGGTGTCGATGAGGATCTTCTCGCCCTTGCGCTTCAGCATCCCGATCAGCGGGATCGAGACGTCGAGAGCGAGGCGGTAGGTGACCTCGGTGCCGCCGGGCACCACACGCAGGACGTAGGCACCGTCGAGGGAGCGCAGCATCTTGCCCTCGACCAGGCTCCAGGAGACCTGACGGTCACCGTCCCAGGTGTAGGCCAGCGTGTACTCGTCCTTGATCGGCGAGACGTCGAGGACGAAGAAGACCCGCTCGGCGCGGCCGGTCTCGGGGCCGTCCTCGATCCGGCTGAGGACCTCGGCGCGCTTCATGCCCGTCGCCCACGCGGGGTAGGACCCGAAGTCGGCGATGACGTCCATGACCGCGGCGGGCGGTGCGTCGACGACGAGGGACGAGGTGGTCTGCTCCGCCATGGTCACACCCTTCCGCTGCTGCGCTCGCACGCGATCGCGGCCGGGGCGCGACCGGATGCCGGACGGTCGGGGAGCCTACCGGATGGCCCGGGTCGTCCCACCGGATGGCGTCCCCCCACCGACGGCGCAGTAGCCTGCCACCGCCCGCCGCCGCGCGCGACCGCGACCTGCGAGGAACCGCGAGGACCGTCGGGGCGGGCCGGAGACCAGCGAGGAGGTGCAGTGCGGGAGTACTCCACGCCCCGGACCACGCCCGCGCCGCTCACCGGGAGCCTCACCGACGACCTACTGGTCAATGCCGCCGAGGCGCCGACCGCCGTCGCGATGCTGCGACGCGACGGTCCCGAGGGTGCGTGGGAGGGCGTCACGAGCACCACGCTGCGCGACGAGGTGGTCGCGGTCGCCCGGGGCCTGGTCGCGGCGGGCGTCGGCGCCGGCGACCGGGTCCTGCTGGCCGCGCGCACCCGGTGGGAGTGGACGGTCGTCGACTACGCGCTGTGGTGGGTCGGTGCCGTGAGCGTGCCCGTCTACGACTCGGTGGCGGTGGGGCAGCTGGCGCAGGTCCTCCACGACGCCCCGGTCGTCGCTGCGGTCGTCGGCGACGCCGACGTCGCCCACCGGCTTCGGGAGGCCACATCGGACGCCGGCGTCGCGCCGCCACGCCACACCTGGGTCCTCGACGACGGCGGCCTCGACGCGCTGCTCGCGGCCGGCCGCGGACCTGCCGCGCCGACCGACCTCGCCCTGGAGGCCGGCCGCGCCGCGGTGGGCCCCGACGACCTGGCCACGCTGCTCTTCACCTCCGGGACCACCGGCCGGCCCCGCGGCTGCGAGCTCACCCACGGCAACCTGATGGCCGGCGCCCAGGCCTGCCTGGACGGCCTCCCCGAGCTCTACCGCCGCACCGACCCCGACCCCGAGCACGAGGACGAGGGTGAGGACGACCGACCGTCCACGCTGCTCTTCCTGCCGCTCGCGCACGTGCTCGCCCGGTCGGTGCAGGTGGCGTGCGTCCACGCCCGGGTCCGCATCTCCCACGGCTCCGACCTGCGCCGGCTCACCGACGACCTGCAGCAGGTCCGGCCGACCTTCGTGCTCGCCGTGCCCCGGGTGCTGGAGCAGCTGTTCAACACCGTGTCCCTGCGGGCGGCCGCCGACGGCCGCGGGCGGATCTTCGAGCGGGCGACCGACACCGCCATCGCGTGGTCCCGCGCCCGCGACCGCGGTCGGGTGCCGGCCCGGCTGCGCGTGCGGCACGCGGCGTACCAGCGGCTGGTGCGCACCCGCCTGCACGAGGCCCTCGGCGGGCGGTGCCGGCACGCCGTCTGCGGTGGGGCGCCGCTGGGCGAGCGGCTCGGCCACTTCTACCGTGGGATCGGGATCAGCGTCCTCGAGGGCTACGGCCTCACCGAGACCTCGGGCGCGGTGACGGTCAACCAGCCCGGGGCCACCCGGATCGGCACGGTCGGCCGCCCGCTGCCCGGCACCGGCGTGCGGATCTCCGACGCGGGCGAGCTGCTCGTGCGTGGCCCGCAGGTCTTCCGCGGCTACCACGACCTGCCCGACGTCACCGCGGAGGTGCTGGGCGCCGACGGCTGGCTGCACACCGGCGACGTCGGCGAGGTCGACGACGAGGGGTTCGTCCGGGTGACCGGGCGCCAGCGCGAGATCTTCGTGACCGCGGGCGGCAAGAGCGTCGCCCCCGCGGTGCTGGAGGACAAGGTGCGCGCCCACCCGCTGGTCAGCCAGTGCCTCGTGGTCGGCGACGGGCGTCCGTACGTCGGGGCCCTGGTCACCTTGGACCCCGACGCCGTCGCGCTGTGGGCCGAGCGCCTCGGCGCCCCCCGAGACCCTGCCCGGCTGACCGACCACCCGGCCCTCCTGGCCGAGGTCCAGGCCGGGGTCGACGAGGCCAACGTGGCGGTGTCCAAGGCCGAGTCGATCAAGCGCTTCCGGGTCCTCCCGCGGGACTGGACCGAGGAGGACGGCGAGCTGACCCCCAGCCTCAAGCTGCGCCGCTCGGTCGTGCTCCGGCGTCACCGGGACGCCATCGAGGGGCTCTACGACGCCTGAACGCGCCCCCGTCGCAGGTCACGGTCCTAGCGCTTTTGACCGAACCGCCCACGGCGAGCGCCTGTGCGTGCCACGATTTCGGCACGCCCGCGGGACCGTCCCGCGCGCCGCACGGAGCGCGTGACGTCAGCACCTCGCAACGAGTGGGTCGAGGTCGCGCCCGGGAGGGACCCATGGAGCGACGCAAGATCCTGCTGGTCGTGGCGGCCGTCGTCGCCGCCCTCGGCGCGACCCTGGTCTTCCTCTACGCCCAGGGCGCCGAGAACAGGGCGGTCGCCCAGTTCCAGACCGTCGAGGTGCTCAGCGCCGCCCAGCGCATCGAGCGCGGCGAGTCGATGGACGACGCGCTGGCCGCGGGCAAGGTCACCCTCGAGGCGGTCACCGTCGACGAGGTGCTCGCCGGCGCCGGCGCCGACGACGAGGTCTTCGCCGGCCAGGTGGCGCTGACCACCGTCTACCCCGGCGAACAGCTGCTGCCGGTGAAGTTCGGCGCCGCCGCCGAGGTCGAGTCGACCTCGACCCTCCCGGTGCCGGAGGGGAAGGTCGCCATCGCGGTCAGCCTGACCGACCAGGGCCGCGTCGGCAGCTTCACCCGGCCCGGCTCCGAGGTCGCGATCTACCTCTCCGCCGCCCCCGAGGACGGCACACCGGCCTTCACCCGGATGCTGCTGCCTCGGGTGACGGTGATCGGCGCCGGCTCCACCACCCAGGTGCAGAGCACCGCCGAGGCGACCGAGGGCGGGACCGTCCCGGAGGCGCTGCCCAACACCCTGCTCACCCTGGCCGTCGAGCAGAGCGAGGCCGAGAAGGTCCTCTTCGCCCAGGGCGCCGGCACCCTCTCCTTCGCCCTGCTGCCCGCCAAGGGCGAGCTCGAGGACACCGGGGGCGTCGATGCCGCGAACCTCTTCGGCTGACCCCGCCTCCCTGGTCCCCCTCCTCGGGGGCCTCCGCCGAGGCGCCCGCCACCTTCCCCGCCCCACCCCGCGCACCACTGCCTCCAGGACCGTGACCTGATGCCCGTACTGGTCGAGGCGGACGCCACGCGCGTCGCCGAGCTGCTCAAGCTGCTGCCTGCGGGCACGCAGGCCGTCGACGCCGTCGAGCGGATGCACGCCTGGCTGGTGCGGCACCCCGACGAGTACGTCGTCCTGCTCGGGCCGGGCGTGCCCTCCGCGCTGGTGACCGACGTGTGCGAGCGGCTGCGGGTCGGCCACCCCGCCGTCAGCGTCGTCCTGGTCCGCGAGGTCATCGACGCGCCCCTGCTCAGCCAGGCCATGCGCGCCGGCGTCCGCGACGTCGTCGAGACCCACGACGACGAGGCCGTGGCCGAGGCCGTACGCCGCGCCCAGCAGCTGCACACCGCCCTGCGCGGCCCCGGCGGTGCCACCCGCACCGGCACGGTGACCACGGTGTTCTCCCCCAAGGGCGGCGTCGGCAAGACGACCGTCGCGGTCAACCTGGCCCTCACCCTCGCCGACCGGGGCGCGCGCCGGGTCTGCCTGGTCGACCTCGACCTCGGCTTCGGCGACGTGGCGATCACCATGCAGCTCTTCCCGACCCACAGCATCGAGCAGGCCATCGGCGCCGAGGCCACCCTCGACGCCGCCCAGCTCGACGCCCTGCTCACGCGTCACGCCGACTCGCTGATGGTCCTGGCCGCCCCGTCCCACCCCGACGTCAAGGAGCGGATCAGCCCGGCCCTGGTCTCCCGGGTGCTGCGCACGCTGCGCGAGGACTTCGACCACGTCGTCGTCGACACCGCCCCGGCCTTCGACGACGCCACCCTGACCGCGCTGGACGAGACCGACGAGTGCGTGCTGGTGACCACCCTGGACGTGCCCACGCTGAAGAACGTCAAGGTCGCGCTGGAGACCATGGACCTGCTCGACGTCGCCCCCGGCCACCGTCACCTGCTGCTCAACCGGGCCGACGACGCCGTCGGGATCGGGGTGGAGAAGGTCGAGGCCATCCTCGGCATGCCGATCGTGACCCGGATCGCGACGTCGGTCGACGTCGCCGCCAGCACCAACACCGGCACCCCGATCGTCGCCTCCCGTCCCGAGCACCCCAGCAGCCAGGCCCTGCGCGAGCTCGCCCAGCTGCTCCTCGGTGCGGGCTCCCCGGGGTCGGGGGCTCCGGGTGCCGCCGGGGCCGGGGACGGCCCGGACGACTCGCCCACCGACCCGGCCGGACCGCGCCGGTTCCGGCTGCGGAGGTGAGCTGAGTGAGCACCCTCGCCGACCGCCTCGCCGCCGCCCGCCACTCCGCGGGCTCGGGCCCCGGCCACCCGACCAGCACCGACGGGGCCGCCGACGCCGCCCCCCGGGCGGTCGCCGAGACGACCCCGACCCCGACGCACACCGCAGCTCCGGCGCACGCCGCGACCGCGACCGCCGGTCCGACCACCGCCGCCGGACCGACCACCGCCGGCGGGGGTGGGCTGCAGCAGCGCAGCGCCCTGGCCGGCCGGGGCGACCCGATCGAGGAGCTGAAGGCGCGGGTGCACGCCGAGCTGCTCCAGCAGCTCGGGCCGCACCTCTACGACGCCGACCTCGAGGAGGCCGAGCTCGGCCGCCGCGTCCGCAGCGTGCTCTCCGACCTGCTCTCCACCCAGGACCGGCCGATCAGCGCCTCGGACCGCCAGCGGGTCACCCAGGACATCACCGACGACATCCTCGGCTACGGCCCGATCGAGCCGTACCTGCGCGACCCGGACGTCTCCGAGGTCATGGTCAACGGCCCCGCGTCGATCTGGCTGGAGAAGTCGGGGCGGCTCGTCGCGGCCGAGGCGGTCTTCGACGACGAGGACCACCTGCGGCGCACCATCGACAAGATCGTCTCCCGGATCGGTCGCCGTGTGGACGAGTCCAGCCCGATGGTCGACGCCCGCCTGCCCGACGGCAGCCGCGTCAACGCCGTCGTCCCGCCGCTGGCAGTGGACGGCTCCGCCCTGACCATCCGCAAGTTCGCCGCCGACCCGCTGACCGTGCACGACCTGATCCGCTTCGGGTCACTGACCCCGCAGACCGCCGACTTCCTCGACGCCTGCGTGCGCGGTCGCCTCAACATCATCGTCTCCGGCAGCACCGGAGCGGGCAAGACGACCACCCTCAACGTGCTGTCGACCTTCATCCCCTACGACGAGCGGATCGTCACCATCGAGGACGCCGCCGAGCTGCAGCTCAAGCAGGACCACATCGTACGCCTCGAGTCCCGCCCGTCCAACATCGAGGGCAAGGGCGCGGTCACCATCCGTGACCTCGTCCGCAACAGCCTGCGGATGCGGCCCGACCGGATCATCGTCGGTGAGGTCCGTGACTCCTCGGCGCTGGACATGCTCCAGGCCATGAACACCGGGCACGACGGCTCCATCTGCAGCCTCCACTCCAACGGCCCCCGCGACACCCTCTCGCGGATGGAGACGATGGTGCTGATGGCCGGGATGGACCTGCCGATCAAGGCCATCCGCGAGCAGGTGGCCTCGGCGGTCGACCTGGTGGTCCACCAGACCCGCTTCAAGGACGGGACCCGCCGGATCACCCACCTGACCGAGGTGGAGCGGATGGAGGGTGACGTCATCACGCTGCAGGACATCTTCCTCTTCGACACCTCCGCGGGCTTCGACAGTGACGGCCGTACGCTGGGCCGGCTCCGCTCCACGGGGCTGCGCCCGTCCTTCCTGGACAAGATGGCCTACGCCAACGTGACGGTCGACCCCATGCTCTTCTACAGCGACCGGATCTGACGTGCGCGCCGCGTCCCGCGCCGGCCGTCTCCTGCCGACCGCACTCCTCACCGCGCTGGCCGCGCTGGTGGCCGCTCCCGCCGGGGCCTCCGACCTGGGCGCGCCCGCCGAGGGCGTCATCAGCTACGTCGAGCCGGGCCCCCAGGGGCTGTCGGTGCTGGTCTCCCTCCCCGCGGGCGCCGAGGTCGACCTGGCCGGCGCCGAGGCCACCGTCGACGGCACGGAGGCGGTCGTGGAGGCCTCGCGAGCCGGCGAGCCCGGCGGTGCGCAGGGCGTGCGCCGCACCACCGTGCTGGCCATCGACGTCAGCGACTCGATGGCCGGCGAGCGGTTCGCGGCGGCCCAGGACGCGGCGCGGTCGTACCTCGACAGCGTGCCGCCGGACGTCTTCGTCGGCGTGGTCACCTTCGCCGGGGAGGTCGAGGTCGCGCTGGAGACCGGCACCGACCGCGACGCCGCCCGGGCGGTGGTGGACGGCTTGTCCCTGTCCCAGGGCACGCTGCTCAACGAGGGCGTCCGCACCGCCGTCGAGCTGGCCGGCACCGACGGCCAGCGGTCGGTGATCGTGCTCTCCGACGGCGCCGACACCAGCGGCACCCCCGTCGAGGACGTCGTCACCGCCGTGAAGGAGTCCGGCGTGCACGTCGACGCGGTCTCGCTGGAGCGCGACGGCGAAGGAGCCGCCGCGCTCGCGGACGTCGCGGAGGCAGGACGCGGGTCGGTGGTCGAGGCCACCAGCGCCGCCCTGGCCGCGACCTTCGACGAGCAGGCGGCGGTGCTGGAGCGCCAGGTCCTGGTCGAGCTGGTCGTCCCCGACGAGGTGACCGCGGAGCGGGCCACCGTCGCGGTGAGCCTCCCCTCCCCCGGCGGTGAGGTCGTCGCCTCCTCGTTCGTCCCGGTCCGCGGCGCCGGGGACACCCCGGCCGTGACCGTGGCCGAGCCCGTGGTGGAGGGCTCGCTGCTGCCGCAGGTCCCCACCTGGGTGCTGATGCCGGCCGTGATGCTGCTGGGCGTCGGCCTGCTCGGCCTGGCCTGGGCGGTCGTCCCGGCCGGCCCCACCGCCCCGAGCGCCGGCGACCGCCTCGACCGCTGGGTTGCGACCACCCACCGCGGCGGCGGGCCGGCCGCCGACGCCAGGCCCGAGCGGGAGCCGCTGCACCAGCAGGCAGGGGCCGCCGCCGCCCGGCTGCTGAGCAGCACCGGCTCGCTCGAGGGCAGGATCGCGCACCGGCTCGAGCGCGCCGGCAGCAGCCTGAAGTCCCAGGAGTGGCTGGTGGTGCACTCCGGTCTGGCTGTCCTCGGGGCCGTGGTCGGCCTGGTCATCGGCGGAGTGGTGCTGCTCCTGGTCGGACTCCTGCTCGGCGTGCTGCTGCCGTGGGTCTTCCTCGGCTTCAAGGCCGGCCGGCGACGCAAGAAGTTCGACCGGGCCCTGCCGGAGACGCTGCAGCTGATCTCCGGTTCGCTCTCGGCCGGGCTGTCCCTCGCCCAGTCCATCGATACCGTGGTCCGCGACGGGGCCGAAGTGATCGCGACCGAGTTCAAGCGGGTGCTCGTCGAGACACGGCTCGGCGTGCCGCTCGACGACGCGCTCGACGGCGTCGCCAAGCGTCACGAGTCCAAGGACTTCGCCTGGGTCGTCATGGCGATCAGGATCCAGCGGCAGGTCGGCGGCAACCTGGCCGAGCTCCTCGACACTGTGGCCGCCACGATGCGCGAACGGGAATACGTGCGTCGCCAGGTCTCGGCCCTGGCTGCCGAGGGCAAGCTGTCCGCGCTGGTGCTGGCCGTGCTACCGCCGGGCTTCATGCTGTACCTGCTCGTCGCGAACCGCGAGTACGTCATGGTGCTCTTCACCGACCCCCGAGGCCTCGTGATCCTGATCGGCGCCGCAGCGTGGCTGTCGATCGGGATCTTCTGGATGAGCAAGCTCGTGAAGGTGGAGGTCTGAGGTGCTGCTCCTGCTGCTGGGCTGCCTATTGGTCGTCGGCGCTCTCATCCTGGTCGCCGCGGCCGTCGGCGGCCCGCGCCCGCTCGTCGGGGTCGACCGCTCCGTGGCCTATCTCGAGGCCCTGAACGCAGCGCCCGAAGCCATTCGCGCTGACATCGATCCGCCGTTCGCGGAGCGGGTGCTCACTCCTCTCCGGGGGCGCGCCCTGGCCCTCGGCCGCCGCCTCTCCGGTGCGGACTCAGCGGGCCGGGTCCGACGCAAGCTTGACCTGGCCGGTAACCCGCGCGAGTGGTCGGTCGACGCCGTCGTCTCAGGCAAGGTGATGGGGGCCGTCGTGCTGTTCGTCATCGCTGTTGCCGTCACGCTGGTCATCGGCACGTCCTGGCCGGTCACCCTGCTCGTCGTTGCCGGCAGCACGGCAGGCGGGTTCTTCCTGCCCGAGCTCTTCCTCTACCAGCGTGCCTACGACCGGGCGCAGAGGATGGAGCGCGAGCTGCCCGACGCCATCGATCTCCTGCGGATCAGCGTGGAGTCCGGCCTCGGGTTCGACGCGGCGGTGCAGCAGGTGGCCCGCAACCTGGAGGGACCGCTGTCCGAGGAGTTCGCCCGGGTGCTCAAGGAGATGCAGCTCGGCCAGGGCCG
>JBKJPE010000225.1:0-4756 GCA_046595185.1 Nocardioides sp. | reverse complement strand
GTCAGCCCGCCGCCACCGCGCACCCCACCAGCACCAGGCGCATCATCCGCTCCGCCGCGTCGGCCAGGAGGGTAGCCCCGCCGGCATCACCTCGCGCGGACGACGCGTACCCGCCGGTCTCCGCAGTCGCCGGCGAGCGTGCGCATCGCGCGGACCTCACGACGATCCGCCGTCAGGCGCCACCGCAGCTTGACCGCGACCCAGTCGCGCAGGTAACGGCAGGGGCCCAGGTCGGGCAGCCACTCGCGGACGTCCTGGTCGCCCTTGCCGGCGTTGACCTCGTCGGTGACGGCCACCAGGGACCGGCGGTCACCGAGGTCGTTGGCGAACCGCTCCCGGGTCGCGTCGCTCCACCGCCGGGCCCCGGAGTCCCACGACTCGGCGAGCGGGACCAGGTGGTCGATGTCGAGATCGCCCGGGTCGGTCCAGCTCGCCCCGTCGTACGGGGACCACCAGCGGCCCCCGGTGAGCGCGCAGCCCTCGCCCACGGCCGGCGCCTCGACCGCCTCGTCGACCAGCACCTCGTCGCGGGTGTCGCACCCGTCGCCGTCGGCGTCGACCCAGTGGTCGAACAGCTCCCGGTCGTAGCCCTTGCGCCGCTCGCGGCGCACGACGAGGTCGCCGATCGCCTCGCCGAGGCGCGCGTCGTACGACGCTCCCTGCCGCCCGGAGGTCTGCGCCGTCGGATTCGGCGGCCCTGGGGCCTCGGCCGAGGGCACCAACGGTGCCGCGAGGCCCGCGAGGAGGACGAGCACGGACAAGGGGAAGGACGGGCGTCGGCTCACGACGGTGATGGTGCCAGCCGCCGCCGACCGGGGGGAGGACGTGGCGCTCGTCCCGCGGGCCACAGAGGCCCCTCCGACGTAAGGTGGGCCCGTGGTGCTCCCGCTCGATCCGACGGCGTCCGCGTTCCTGCTTGCGGAGAACCGCCACATGCCGATGCATGTCGGTGCCCTGCAGCTCTTCGAGCGGCCGGACGGGGCGGGTGACGACTTCGTGCGCCGGCTCTACGAGGAGGCGCGCGACGTCAGCGAGCTGAACCCGCTGTTCCTGCGCCGTCCCCGGCGCTCCAAGCGCCTGGGCGGGCAGTGGGTCTGGGACACCGACGACCAGTACGACCCCGAGCACCACGTGCGCCACAGCGCGCTGCCCCAGCCCGGTCGCGTGCGTGAGCTGCTCGAGCTGTGCGGCCGGCTGCACGGCACGAGGCTCGCCCGGGAGCGGCCCCTGTGGGAGGCCCACGTCATCGAGGGTCTCGCCGACGGGCGGGTCGCGCTCTACACGAAGGTGCACCACAGCCTGATGGACGGCGTCTCGGCCGTCCGGCTGATCGGCGGCGTCCTGAGCGACGACCCCGACGAGCGCGGCATGGAGGCCGCGTGGGCGGCCTCGTCACTGGAGCGCACCCGGGCCCGGCGCGCCGCCGCCCGGGAGGACGCCGCCGCGGGCGGGTCCGCGGGCGGCACCTCCGGGGACGAGGACGCCCGCGGGCTGCTCGACCTCCCGGTGTCGGTCGTCCGCTCGGCCCTCGGCATCTCCGCCGAGGCGGCCGGCATGCCCGCGGCCCTGCTCCGGACGCTGACCAAGGGCGTGCTGGACCAGACCTCGTCGATCTCCCTGCACGCGCCCCGCACCCTGTTCAACGCCGAGATCACCGGCGCCCGGCGCTTCGCGGCGGAGGACTGGCCGGTCGAGCGGCTCAAGAACATCGCCCACGCCTCCGGGACCACGCTCAACGACGTGGTCCTGGCCATGTGCAGCGGCGCGGTGCGGACCTACCTCGTGGACCACCAGGCGCTTCCCGACCCCTCGCTGGTCGCGATGGTGCCGGTGGGCCTGAAGGCCAAGCAGTCCCACCTGGCCTCCGCCGACGGCGGCAACGCGGTGGGCGCGGTCATGGTCCGGCTGGCCACCGACCTCGACGACGCCGGCGACCGGCTCGCGACCATCCACGCCTCGATGCAGGACGGCAAGGACGCCCTGGCGTCGATGACCCCCCGGCAGATCGTCGCGATGAGCGCGCTCGGGCAGACGCCGGCCATCCTGACGCCGCTGCTCAAGCTGCAGGGGGTGGTACGCCCGCCGTACAACCTGGTCGTCAGCAACGTGCCGGGCCCGAAGGACACGCTCTACTGGAACGGCGCCCGGATGGTCGGCAGCTACCCCCTGTCGATCCCGATCAACGGCATGGCCCTCAACATCACCTGCACGTCCTACGACGGCAACCTGGCCTTCGGTCTCACCGGCTGCCGGCGCACGGTCCCCCACCTCCAGCGGCTGCTCGCGCACCTCGACGACGAGGTGACCGCGCTGGAGAAGGCGACCGGCGTGCCGGGCTCGGCCTGAGCCGGCCCCGGTCCCTCCCGCCTAGACCCCCGAGTAGGACCCCGGTCAGACCCCCGGTCGGGCCTGCTCCGGTCTGATTCCACAGGTAGTTGAAAACCCTGTGGAAAACCTTCGTTCGTGGTATCCGCCGCCGAGGGTGGCGGCCACCGCGGCCAGGCGTGCCCGGGTGACGCCGGCGACGGTCGCGTACCCCGCCTCGTGCGCCTTCGACCCCAGCCGGGTCGCGGCGTCGTGGTCCACGCTGAGACAGGTACGGGTGCCCCCGTCGGCCGCGTTGGCGAGCGCGACGGCGTGGCCGGTGCTCCCGCTGCCGGCGCACACGTCCAGCACCCGCGCGTCGGCCGGCATCGTGTCGAGGACGCGCCGCAGCAGCCCGGTGGGCTTGGGCGACTCGAAGACCGGTCCCAGCAGGTCCTTGAGCTCGGCGGCCGCGGTGTCGGTGGAGCCGACCTCCTCGGCCAGCCAGACGGTGCGCAGCTTCTTGCGACGGCCCTCGTGCAGCCAGTCGCGCTGGAAGACGTCGACCCGGGGGCCGAGGGCGCCGCGGATGGTGCGGCAGACCAGGTCCTCGGGGCGCTCCTCGATCCGCGGGCGGCTCCAGCGCCAGACCGCGGGAGTGCCGTCGCCGAAGACCGGCAGCACCTCGACCGCCCCGGCGAACGGCGTCGTGCCTACCCGCCCCGACCCCGGGTCGCCCCACACCGGGAAGTGGAGGGTACGGGCCGTACGGGGGTTGAACTTCTTGTTGGTGTTGCGCAGGGGGAGGTGCCGGAAGCGTCGCCCGTCGGCGTGGCGCAGCGGGAAGTCGTCGACGTCCACGGTGTCGGGCGTGCTCGCGTCGAGCACGCTGCGGCGCGCGTCGCGGGCGTAGACGAGGAGGTACTCATGGCTGGTGGCGAAACCGCGCCCGAGCTGGCGACCCTTGGGGTTGAGGTTCACCACCACCTGCGCCAGCAGGTTCGCCTCGCCCAGGACCTCGTCCATCAGCAGCCGGAGGTGGGCGACCTCGTGGTCGTCGATGCTCACGACGATCGCCCCGGTCGGGTCCAGCACCTCCCGGGCGGCCTGCAGGCGAGGGCGCATCCACGCGGTCCACGCGGCGTGGTCGCCCAGGTCGTCGGAGTAGCTGAACGCGTGACCGGTGTTGTACGGCGGGTCGACGTAGACGAGGTCGACCGAGGCCGGCGCGAGTGCACGCAGCACCTCGAGGTTGTCCCCGGCGACGAAGGTGTTGGTCACCGGCGCCACACCAGCCGCCTCCACCATGCGCCGACCCTAGGGCCCGGCACGGTGCGGCGCAGGGAGCGGCGTAGGAAGGGGCGTCCTGGTCACCCGTGGGGCTGGGGACCACCGAGCGATGATGGCGGCGTGCCCCCTCCGCAGCGTCAGCGCACGCTCACGGTGATCTCGGCCGTCGTGACCACCGTGGCGCTGGCGGCCTACCTCGCCCTCGCCCCCGGCACGGCGGCCCGGGTCCGCGCGGTCGTCGGTCTCGACGCCTCGGCCCGTGAGGACTCCCCCGGCACGCCCTACGCCTTCCTCCAGGCGGACCCCGTCACGGGGGACCCGGTCGCCTGGGACCCGTGCCGCTCGATCGAGTACGTCGTCAACCCCGTCGGGGCGCCCTCGGGGTGGCCGGCGCTCCTCGACGACGCCGTCACCCGGATGGAGCGCGCCTCCGGCCTGACGCTGACCTCCCTCGGTGAGACCACCGACCGCGACTTCGAGGACCGCGACCCGACCGGGTACTCCCCGGACCCGGTCCTCCTCGGGTGGGCCGACGAGGACGAGGTGCCGGACCTCGCCGGCGACGTGGCCGGCATCGGCGGCGCCGTGTCGACCGGCGACACCCGCGGCCTCCGCTTCCGCAGCGGCGCCATGGTCCTCGACAGCGACCTCTTCGCCGACCTCCAGGACGACGGCCAGCAGGACGTGGCCGTCGCGATCGTGCTCCACGAGCTCGGGCACGTCGTCGGCCTCGACCACGTCGACGACCCCGGCGAGCTGATGAACGCCGAGGGCGTCGCGCCCCGCCCGCGGTTCGGCCCCGGCGACCTCGCGGGGCTGTCGGCGCTCGCCGACGCCCCCTGCGGCTGACGCAGGGCCGGCCACATCGAGACCGGTGGTCGAAGAGCGAGCGCAGCGTCGGTGGTCGAGGAGCGAGCGCAGCGAGCGTCTCGAGACCCAGCCGTCAGCGCCGGGGGTCGAGGAGCGAGCGCAGGCCCGGTGGTCGAGGAGCGAGCGCAGCGAGCGTCTCGAGACCCCCGCCGGTCACGGTCCGGTCGGGTCTGGTCTAGGTGCGGTGGTGGAAGGTGACTTTGTTGTCGGGGTGGGTGGTCATCTCATAGGTGGGGTCGTGGGCGCGGGCGTGGTGGTGGGGACACAGCAGGCGGCCGTCTTTGAGGTCGGT
>JBKJPE010000175.1:0-4958 GCA_046595185.1 Nocardioides sp. | reverse complement strand
GACGTACGCCGCGGCGTACGTCTCGTCGATGGAGTTCTTCGACTCCTTCGCGGCGTCCTCTGGGTCGCGGAGCTCGTTCTTGTGGTTGCTGACCCAGTGGAGCACCGGTCGTGGCTGGAAGCGGCGCGGGTCGAGGTCGAGGTCCTTGATGACCAGGGTCATCAGGCGCTTCTGGTCCGCAGCGTCGTAGATGGAGAAGTTGCTCTTGTAGCCGAGCAGCTGCGACTCCTTGCGCAGGATGCGCACGCAAGCAGAGTGGAAGGTGCTGACCCACATGATGCGCGCGCGCTTGCCGACGAGGTCCTCGACGCGCTCCTTCATCTGGGCGGCGGCCTTGTTGGTGAAGGTGATGGCCAGGATCGAGCCGGGGTGGGCCCCCCGCTCGGAGATCAGCCAGGCGATCCGGCGGGTCAGCACCCGGGTCTTGCCCGACCCCGCGCCGGCCACCACCAGCAGGGGCGCGCCGGCGTGCGCGACCGCCTCGCGCTGCGGGGGGTTCAGTCCCTCGAGCAGCTCCTCCCGGCTCGGGCCCCGCGGCTTCCGGGGCTGCTCGACCGGCTCTCCGGCGGGCAGCTCGAGGCCGGGGAAGGGGATCGTCATCGTGGGCTCATCCTAGGAGACCGCGCCGACGTCGCGGTCGCCGCCCGCCACGGCAGGCAGCGCTCAGGCGACGTGGACCGGGGACCAGAAGACCGCCACCGCGACGTTGGCCACCGCCAGGACCAGCAGGCCGAGCCACAGCCCGCGGGGGATGCGGTCCTTGCGCGCATTGGCCATCACCAGCACCAGCAGGACCAGCCCCACCGCGAACTTCACGCCGATCTTGGCGTGGTCCACCGGACCGTCCCCGGCCTCGAGCACCGCGACGAGCAGCAGCCCGGTGAGGAAGGCCGTGGCGACGCCGTCACGCATCACGGCGTTGACGGCCCTGGTGGGCGTACGGGCCTGCACGAGCAGGCCGCCGATGAGGGCGGCGTAGCCGAGGACGTGCAGGAAGAGCAGGACCAGCCGCAGGGTCTCCATGCGGGCGATCGTAGGACCGGCACGGCACGATGGCCCCGTGACCTTCGCGAGCCCCGTCCTGGGCCGGCTGCACAGCGAGCCCGCCCTGGACCGTCCCGACCTGCTCGCCGACCCGGTGGCCGCCGCCCTGGCCGGGTGGGCGGCGTCCGGCGAGGTGGGCGTGGTGGAGATCGACCCCGCGCTCGCCGACACCGCGGCGATGAGCGAGGCGTACGCGGTGCCGCTCGACGCCAGCGTCAACTGCGTGCTCGTGGGCGGCGCCCGCGGCGGCGACGAACGGGTCGCGGCCTGCCTGGTGCGCGCCGACACGCGGACGGACGTCAACCGCGTCGTGCGACGCATGCTCGACGTGCGCAAGGCCTCCTTCCTGCCGATGGACCGGGCGGTGGCCGGGTCGGGCATGGAGCACGGCGGGATCACCCCGGTCGGCCTGCCCGCGGCGTGGCGGCTGCTCCTGGACGCGCGCCTGGTCGACGTGGACGTGGCCGTGGTCGGCTCGGGCGTGCGGCGCTCCAAGCTGCTGCTGCCCGGGGCCAAGCTGGCCGACCTCCCCGGCGCCGAGGTCGTGCCCGACCTGGCCGGCTGACCGGTCCCGGCGGGATCCCGACCTCGGAGGCTGGGGACCCTAGAGGCCGTGGACCCGCAGGCCGGAGTGGGTCTGGTAGCGACGGTTCACCGAGATCAGCACGGCGGTCAGCGGCTCCAGGTGCCGGGCCAGGCGGAGCTTGCCGGCGTCGACGCCGGGGCGGGAGGTGACCGAGCGGGCGATCTCCATCACCACCTCCTTGGCCTCCCGGGAGTCGCCGACCACCAGCACGTCCTCGCCGTCGAGGTGGTCGGCCGCGCCCCAGAGCGTGACCGCCGAGACGTGGTGGAAGGCCCCGACCACCGTGGCCTCCGGCTGCAGCCGCTGGGCGCTCTCCGCGGCCGACCCGAGACCGTGGTCGATCACCAGGCCGTGGGCCCCGCGCGCGTCGAAGGCCAACGGGTTCACGCAGGACACGACGACCTTGCCGGCCAGCGGCAGGGCGGCGACCAGCTCGTCGTGACCGTCGTAGGGCACCGCGAGCAGCACCACGTCGGCGTCGCGGCAGGCCTCGTCGTTGGTGGCGGCGGTCACCGCTCCGGCGCCCCCGACCCCCTCGAGGCGGCCCCGGACCTCGTCCGCGACCGACGCTGCCCGCTCGGCCGAGCGCGAGCCCAGGACGACGTCGTGCCCGCCGCGGGCGAACCGGTAGCCCAGCCCGCGACCCTGCGGACCGGTCCCCCCGACGACGGCGATGCGGTGCTGGCTCATGGGGACCTCCGGGACGGTCTGCGGGTGGGGCGCGTACGGCGTGGTCGATCGTCTCACCCGCTCCGCACGGGTCGTCCTCGGCCGCTCCGGTGGTCGTCGGTGACGACCTCACCTACCGTGACCCCGACCGGCCTACCCCGACACCCAGGAGACCCGTGAAGCTCTCGACCCCCCTCCTCTACTCCGGCAACCCCCGCGAGGCGGCGGACGGCGTCGCCGCCCTCGAGGCCGCCGGCCTGGACACGGTCTGGGTCGCCGAGCCGTACGGCTTCGACGCGCCGACCCTGATGGGCTACCTCGCCGCACGCACCACGACGCTGGAGATCGGCGCCGGGATCCTCAACGTCTACTCCCGCACCCCCGGCGCGCTGCTGCAGACCGCGGCCGGCCTCGACAACGTCTCCGGCGGCCGGGCCGTGATCGGGCTCGGCGCCTCCGGGCCGCAGGTCATCGAGGGCTTCCACGGCATGCCGTACGAGCGCCCGCTCGGGCGCACCCGCGAGGTCATCGAGATCCTTCGGATGGGGCTGCGCCGCGAGCCGCTCGTCCACACCGGTCGGAGCTTCACCCTGCCGTTGCCGGCCGACCAGGGCCTCGGCCTGGGGAAGCCGCTGAAGCTGCTGACCAGGCCGGAGCGCTCCTCCGTGCCCCTGTGGGTCGCCGCGCTGGGCGAGAAGAACGTGGCGCTGACGGCCGAGGTCGCCGACGGGTGGCTGCCCTTCCTGTTCCTCCCCGAGCGCGCCCAGGACGTCTGGGGCGACGCGCTGGCCGCGGGCACGGCGCTGCGGTCCGCCGAGCTGGGCCCGCTCGAGATCAGCGCCGGGGGCATGGTCGCGATCGGCGACGACGTCGACGGCCTGCTGGACCTGATGCGCCCCGTCTACGCGCTGTACGTCGGCGGCATGGGCGCGCGCGGCAGGAACTTCTACAACGACCTCGCGCGCCAGTACGGCTTCGAGGAGGAGGCCGAGAAGATCCAGGACCTCTACCTCGAGGGCCACAAGAAGGAGGCCGAGGCGCTGGTCCCACGAGCCTGGCTCGAGGCCGGCAACCTGGTCGGGCCGGCGTCGTACGTGCGTGAGCGGATCGAGGCGTTCCGCGAGGCCGGCGTCACCAACCTGCAGGTCTCCCCCGCCACCGAGGACCCGGCGGCCACCATCCGCCAGCTCAAGGAGTGGGTCTCCTGACCTGCCCTTGAACCATGACAGTCGTGCTGTCACAGTGAGGTCGAGCAGCTGGTCCAGGCCGACCCGAGGAGTCCCCGATGCCGCGCACCGCCTCGATCTACGACCAGGAGCACGAGGACTTCCGTACGGTGGCGCGCTCCTTCCTCGAGCGTGAGGTCGTGCCCCACCACGCGCAGTGGGAGAAGGACGGCCAGGTCAGCCGCGAGGTGTGGCGCAAGGCCGGCGAGCAGGGCCTGCTGTGCTTCGACGTCGACGAGGCGTACGGCGGGGCCGGGACGAAGGACTTCCGCTACAACATGGTCCTGGCCGAGGAGATCAGCAAGGTCGGGGCCACCGGTCTGGGCTTCGCGGTCCACACCGACATCATCGTCCCGTACCTCAGCACCCTGGGGACCGAGGAGCAGAAGCAGCGCTGGCTGCCCGGCCTGGTCGGCGGGGAGCTCATCTCCTCCATCGCGATGACCGAGCCGGGCGCCGGGTCGGACCTCCAGGGCATCCGCACCTCTGCGGTCGACAAGGGCGACCACTACGTCGTCAACGGTTCGAAGACCTTCATCTCGAACGGCGTGATGAGCGACGTGGTGGTGGTCGTGGCCCGCACCGACCCCGACGCGGGCCACCAGGGCATCAGCCTGCTCGTCCTCGAGCGCGGGATGGCCGGCTTCGAGCGCGGCCGCAACCTCGACAAGGTCGGGCTGAAGGCCCAGGACACCGCCGAGCTCTTCTTCGACAACGTCGTCGTGCCCAAGGCCAACCTGCTCGGCGAGGAGGGCCAAGGCTTCGTCTACCTGATGCAGAACCTCCCCCAGGAGCGGATCTCCATCGCCGTCATCGCCGTGGCGGCCTGCGAGCACGTCCTCGACCTGTGCCTGTCGTACGCCCGCGAGCGCGAGGCCTTCGGGCGTCCGATCGGCACCTTCCAGCACAACCGCTTCCTGCTCGCCGAGATGGCCACCGAGGTCCATATCGCCCGCGTCTTCCTCAACGACTGCGTGACCCGCCTCAACGAGGGCACCGTCGACACCGCCCTCGCCTCGATGGCCAAGTGGTGGACCACCGAGCTGCAGACCAAGCTCGTCGACCGCGGCGTCCAGCTGCACGGCGGCTACGGCTACATGTCGGAGTACCCGATCGCCAAGGCGTTCATCGACAGCCGCATCCAGACCATCTACGGCGGCACCACCGAGATCCAGAAGGAGATCATCGGGCGCAGCCTGGGGATCTGACGCGGGCGCCCCCTCGGTGGTCGAGGAGCGAGCGCCAGCCCCCGGAGGTCGAGGAGCGAGCGCAGCGAGCGTCTCGAGACCACCCCACCAGGTCTCGAGGGTCGGGCCCAGCGGCCCTCCCACCTCGACCAACGCCTTGCCCCCGGAGGTCGAGGAGCGAGCGCCAGCCCCCGGAGGTCGAGGAGCGAGCGCCAGCCCCCGGAGGTCGAGGAGCGAGCGCAGCGA
>JBKJPE010000003.1:0-23315 GCA_046595185.1 Nocardioides sp. | reverse complement strand
CCGAAAGTCGCAGAGGTTAGCGATCGGCATCACGGTACGCCTACCCGTGGGGGTGATCAAGTTGCACAAGTTTGCTGCCAGTGCATCAGGGAGCGGGATCCCCCGGCGCCAGCATCGCCAGCGCCTCCCCGAGCCCGGTTGCGAGGCGCAGCGGCGGGGGGAGCAGGTCGGGCCACCCTGCGCCGCCCACCACGACGGTCGTGGGGGGACGGGTACGCGGGATCGCCGCGACCAACGAGGCCGGGTCGACGGCCCCGGCCACCACACAGCTGACGAAGACCGCCGCCGGTCGGGTCCGTCGGGCCACCGCCGCCAGGGTCGCGACCGGCACCTGCGCCCCGATCATCTGCACGGGTCGCCGGCGCTCGGCGAGGCCCACGGCCAGGGTGTGCAACGAGAGGGTGTGCTGGTCGCCCGGCACCGAGGCGAGGAGCACGCGCCCGCCGTCCGCCGCGGCGGGCAGCTCGGCCCGTCGCCGCCGCAGCGCTCCGAGCGCGGCCTCCGAGAGCAGGTGCTCGACCTCGATGCCCTCCCCGGACTCGGCCCACCGCATGCCGACGGCGACGAGGACCGGGCGCATCATCTCGTCCCAGGTCTGGACCACGCCGCGCTCGCGCAGGCTGCGCAGCATGATCTCCTCGGTGCTGTCGAGATCGAGGTGGCCGGCGCTCCGGGCCAGACCACGAGTGGCTGCGTCGGCCCCCGGCACCGCGAGCACCCGGCCGCCCGGTCCTGCGCCCCGTCGAGGCGCCGGGGAGGTGTCGTGGGGGGTCTCCCTGCCCGAGCGGTCGAGCGCTGCGGCCGCCGCGGCGGCCGGTGTCGTCCCGGCGAGCATCCTGGCCCGGGCGTCCTCAAGCACCTCCAGGTCGGCCTCGGAGTAGCGCCGGTGGCCGCCACAGGTCCGCAGCGACGGCACGAGCCCGTACCGGCTCCCCCAGCTGCGCACGGTGCTCGCGGTGACGCCCAGACGTGCGGCGACCGCCCCCACGGACAGTCCCGGACCGGTCGGGTCGGAAGGCTCCATCTCCGGATTGCCCCGCCTCGCGCGGCCGTCGGCCCTGGAGGTCATGAGCTCATCCTAGTTCTGCTACGGGGCGGTGCGGACCCGCTGACGAGGGCGACCCCTGCGGGCCAGGGCTAGGGTCACGCAATGCACACCGGGATCCGGCGGCGCGCGTCCGTCAGCACCGTCCTGCTCGCGCTCGCTGTCTCGTTGCTGGCGCCGCCGGCCACCTCACCGGCCGGCGCGGCCGCCGGCCGCGCGGACCGGTCGGATCAGGTCGAGGTCGACCGGGGGCGCCAGGACTTCGGGACCCGCGAGCGGGTGGTGCAGGTGCGTACCGGCCCGGACCGCGACGTCCAGATCGGCCTCGACACCCGCCTCTACGTGCCCGCCAACGCCACCGCGCGTCGGCCCCAGCCCGCGATCTTGATGACCAACGGCTTCGGCCTGTCCAAGGACGCCGCCGAGGTCCGCACGACTGCGCGCTTCTTCGCCTCCCACGGCTACGTCGTGCTGACCTACACCGCCTCCGGCTTCGGGGACAGCGGGGGCTGCATCACGCTGCAGTCCCTCGACTGGGACGTCAAGGGCGCCTCCCAGCTGATCAGCACGGTGCTCGAGCCCCGTCGCGACGTGCTCCACGACGCCGACGGTGCCGTCGTCGGCCTGATCGGCGGGTCCTACGGCGGGGGCGTCCAGCTCCCGCTGGCCGCCGCCGACGACCGGATCAAGGCGGCGATCCCCGGCCGCACGTGGAACGACCTGGCGTACTCGCTGGACCCCAACAACCGGGTCGTGCCCGGCGACCCGACCGGGTTCACCTTCAGCCTCAACCAGCAGGGCGTCTTCAAGCAGCAGTGGACCTCGCTGTTCGCGGCGTCCGGCAACGCCCAGCCGGGCCAGGGCAACGGAGGCTGCCCGGAGGCCAAGCAGGCCGAGGGCGACCCGGAGGAGCTGGCCGGGATGGCGGCGTGCCCCGGGTACTACCTCGAGGTGTGCCGGCTCCAGGACCTGCTCAGCACCACCGGCGACACCGACGAGGCGGGGCGCCGGGTGATCGCCCGTGCGTCGGCCGCCACCGTGCTGCGCCGGGTCGACACCCCCACGCTGCTGGTCCAGGGTCAGAGCGACACGCTGTTCAACCTCAACGACGCGACCGCCACCTACCGCGGCCTGAAGCGGCAGGGGGTGCCGGTCTCGATGATCTGGAACTCCGGCGGGCACGGCGGGTACTCCTCTCAGCCCGGCGAGTGCGAGGTCTACGACGGCCAGCGGCGCACCGTGCGGCAGATGGACCGCTGCTACCTGCCGCTGCGCTCCCTGGGCTGGATGGACCACTGGCTCCGCGGCCGTGACGGGGGCCGTGGTCCCGGGTTCACCTACTACCGGGACTGGGTCGGCTACGACGGCAGCGGTCCCGCCGACGAGCAGTACGCCGCCGCCCGCGGGCTCCCGCGGCGGGCCACCCGACTCACCCTGTCCGGCACCGGTCGGCTCGTACGACCCGCCGGCACTCCTCGGTCCGCGCAGGTCACCTTCGTCAACCCGCAGGGCGGGCAGCCGGCGGCGTACTCGGAGACCTCCAACTTCTCCGGGCCGGACTCCGAGCCGAGCTCGGCCGACGTGCCGCCGGAGGAGGTGGAGGGCCAGTTCGCCTCGTTCCGGACCGCACCCCTGCGCCGCCCGCTGACCTCGGTCGGCATCCCCTCGGCCCGCCTGCGGATCTCCAACAGCAACGGCCAGGACATGATCTTCTTCGCCAAGGTCTACGACGTCGGCCCGACCGGGCAGACCCTCATCCACCGGCTGATCGCGCCCGTGCGGGTGCCGGCCGGGGCCGTGGGGGAGCCGGTGCGGATCAAGCTGGCCGGGTTCGCGCACCGCTTCGCGCGCGGCCACCGGGTCCGGCTGGTGCTGGCCTCGACCGACCAGACGTCGTACAACGCCAAGGCCGCCGACGTCCTGACGGTGCAGACGGGCCCCGGCTCGACCTTCCGCCTGCCGGGCCGCAGCACCCGACGCTGACGGGTGGGGGCCCGGTGCGGGCCCTGACCGGTCAGTCGCGCGGGATGTTGATGGCGTAGTGCGCGACCTTGCGGTAGATCGTGGCGCGGCTCATGCCGAGGTCGGCGACGGCGTCCTTGACCGTGGCACCGGGCCGGGTGAGGACCCGGATGATCTCGTCACGCTCGAACGCCTCGATCCGGGTGAGTCGGCGCGTGGTCGTCGACAGCACCGACGGGGGGAGGTGGCGCAGGTCGATGACGTCCGCCCGGGTCGCCGCCGCGCGGACCACCTCGACGAGCTCCCCGACGTTGCCGGGCCAGGAGTGGCCGACCAGGCCCCGCTCCGCGGCCGGGGTCAGCGTGACGTCGCGTCCCCGGGCCCGACGTGCGACGTGCTGGGCCAGCGGCACCACGTCGCCGGCCCGGTCCCGCAGGGGCGGCACCTGGACCACGCTCTCGACGAGGGTGCGCAGTGGCGCGGGGATGTCCTCGAACCGCTCGGCCGTCATCGAGAACGGGACGGCCTCGGCCGGGTCGGGGCTCGTCTCGCGGGCCGCGACGACCAGCTCCCGGAGCCGTTCGGCGGCCCAGGTGGGCAGGGCGTGGACGTCCCGGACGACCACGGCCGTGTGCCCCTTGATCAGCTCCGGCGCCCACAGGGCGAGCCACGCCTCGACGTCCTGCGGTGCCGGAGCCCGCGCAGCGAGGATCCGGTCCTGCGGTCGCAGGCGGCGCTCGGCCTGGGCCAGCAGCGTGGCCCGGCCGCTGCCCGGCTCGCCGACCGCGGCGACCACGCGTCCCGAGGCGAGTGCGTTCCGCGCCTCGGCGCGGGTGTCGACCCAGGGCGCCGAGAGGTCCGCGAGCGTGCCGGCGCCGGGCTCGAGCCGGGGGGCCTCCACCCGGAAGACCTCACCGCGAGGTGCCGGGCGGGGTCGGTGGCCCTGGGCACGGGCCAGCATCAGCGACGACGTGCTGCCGGCGGCGGACTGGGCGAGGGCGAGGAGCAGGTCGCTCGAGGCCTCCGACCACGTCGTGAGGTTGACGGCGCCCTCGAGGCGGCCCGTCAGCGGGTCGATCACGGGAGCGGCCGCACAGGTGTAGGTGCACAGGCTCAGGGCGTAGTGCTGCTCCGCGCGCACCAGGGTCGGGGCCCGGTCGGCCAGGGCGAGGCCGAGCCCGTTCGTGCCGGCCTCGCGCTCGGCGTAGGAGAAGCCCGGGGCGAGGTGCACGGCGTCCAGGGCCCTCAGCAGGGCGTGGTCACCGCTGAGGCGGTTCAGCACGAGCCCGTCGGCGTCGGTGAGCATGAGGCTGACCGGCTCGGCCGCGAGGGTCCGGTGCAGCTCGGTCAGCACCGTCTGGCCGCACTCGAGGAACAACGAGTCCCCGGCCTGGGTGCCGTTGAAGACCGGGGCGACCTCGTCGATCGAGACGCCGTAGTCCTCACTGCGCTGCCAGGAGGCCAGGACCCGGCTCGGGATCCTCGCGAGGGGCGTGTCCTGGGCCCGTGCACGCTCCGGGACCTGTCCATCCCCCACGGCAACCCCCGGCGCCCGGCACAACGTGTGACCGACGTTACAGCCACCGTCGCCGACGACGCACGGAACACGTCTCCTCGTGAGACGACCGGCGTCCCGGCTGGAGACGGCGGCGCGGTTCCGGCCGGTCGTGCCGGCCCTGTGGTCGCCACGTGTGACGTCCGTCATCCGGGCGGGACGGTCGACGTCACCGTGATCCTGCGCGGCGAGCGCGTGCCCGGTCTGCTCTCGGTCAGCACCACCGGGCTGGTCACACCCGGCAGCCGGACCGCCCAGGACACCGAGCCGGTCGACTCGACGCCCTCGCGCGGCAGAGGGCCTGCAGTCCCCGGCGGCGCGCCGGCACCGAGTGGTCGGCCCGCCGCCATCGCGGCGTCAGCCCGTGGTGACCAGGCCGCCCTCGACGTGCCAGTGCTGGTCCAGGTGCACCTGGTCGAGCAGGCGGCGGTCGTGGGAGACCAGCAGCAGCGCGCCGTCGTAGGCGTCGAGGGCCTGCTCGAGCTGCTCGATGGCCGGCAGGTCGAGGTGGTTGGTGGGCTCGTCGAGCACGAGCACGTTCACCGGTCGGGCCTGCAGGAGCGCCATCGCCGCCCGCGTGCGCTCGCCGGGCGAGAGCCGGGCGACGTGGCCGGCGACCTGCTCGCTCCGCAGCCCGAACTTCGCCAGCAGCGTGCGCACCTCGGCGGGGGAGAGGTCGGGCAGCGCAGCCTCGACGGCGTCGCCGAGGCAGCGATCCTCCGGGAGCGAGGCCCGGGCCTGGTCGATCCCGCCCACCGACAGCGACGCCCCCTGCGAGGCGCGACCGCCGTCCGGGGCGATCCCGCCCAGGAGCAGCTGGAGCAGCGTGGTCTTGCCGGCGCCGTTGGGCCCGGTGATCCCGATCCGCTCGCCTGCGTCGACCTGGAGCGACACCGGGCCCAGGGTGAAGCCGCCCCGGCGCACGACCGCCTGGTCGACGGTGGCCACCACCGAGCTGGACCGCGCGCCACGGGCGATCGAGAACTTCAGCTCCCACTCCTTGCGGGGCTCCTGGACCTCGTCCAGGCGTGCGATCCGGGACTCCATCTGCCGGACCTTCTGACCCTGCTTCTCCGACGACTCGCTCTGCGCGCGTCGGCGGATCTTGTCGTTGTCGGGGCTCTTGCGCAGGGCGTTGCGCACCCCCTGCGAGCTCCACTCGCGCTGGGTCCGGGCCCGTTGCTCGAGGTCGGTCCGGGTGCCGGCGTACTGCTCGTAGGCAGCCCGCGCGTGCCGCCGGTGGACCGCGCGCTCCTCCAGGAACGCGTCGTACCCACCGTCGTAGACCCGGACCTGGTGCTGGGCGAGGTCGAGCTCCACGACGCGCGTCACGCAGCGGGCCAGGAACTCCCGGTCGTGCGAGACCAGCACGACCCCGGCCCGCATCCCGCCGACCAGCCGCTCGAGGCGCTCCAGGCCGTCGAGGTCCAGGTCGTTGGTGGGCTCGTCGAGCAGGACCACGTCGAAGCGGCTCAGCAGCAGCGCGGCCAGTCCTACCCGCGCGGCCTGCCCGCCCGAGAGCGAGGTCATCGGCGCATCGGGCCCGACGTCGAGGCGCAGGTCGCCCAGGACCGCGGGCACCCGCTCGTCGAGGTCGGGTGCGCCCGAGGCCAGCCAGTGGTCGAGCGCGGTCGCGTACGCGTCGTCGGCGCCGGGCCCCTCCGAGCCGAGGTCGGCGGCGGTGGCCTCCATCGCCTCGGTCGCCGCCGCGGCCCCGGTACGCCGGGCCAGGTGCTGCCCGACCGTCTCGCCGGGCAGCCGCTCGTGCTCCTGGGGCAGCCAGCCCACGAAGGCGTCCGAGGGTGCCGTGGTCACCGTCCCGGCCAGCGGCACGTCCCGGCCGGAGAGCAACCGCAGCAGCGTCGACTTGCCGGAGCCGTTGGCACCCACCACCCCGACGACGTCGCCGGGGGCGACGGTCAGGTCGAGGCCCTCGAAGAGGGTGCGGTGGGCGTGTCCACCGGACAGCCCCTTGGCGACGAGGGTCGTGCTCACCGCTGGAGCCTAGTGTCCGTGCGCCGGACGCCGTCCGTCCCCGACGGGGCCGGTCGTGGGCTGAGGCAAAACGCGTCGGTGAGGGCCAGCGGAGCCTTACGCTCCGGGCATGCCGTCCGGCCCGCCCTCCGCTGGTCGTCAACGGACCCATCTGCTCCTCGCCGGCGGCGCCGCGGTCGTCCTGGCCGGCACCTTCGCCGTGCTGCTCACCTCCTCCCTGCCCGGGGCCACGCGCCAGGGGGTGTCCGGGGTCGGGCTGCTGCTGACCGGTGCCCTCGCCACGACCAGCACCGCGACTCGGGCGCGATGGTCGACCGGTGGCCGGCGGCGGGCCTGGCGCCTGCTCGCGGTGGCCGGCCTGGTGGCGCTGACCGGCAACCTGTTCGCGGCTGCGCTGGGTCCCGGGCCGTCGGCCGGCCTGCCGTTCGCGCCCGGCGACCTCGCCATCGCCCTCGCCCTGGTCGTCTCGATCGTCAGCCTCACCTACTTCACCCAGGTCACCCGCAGTCGCGTCGACCTGGCCGTGATGGGTCTCGACGGGGTCATCCTGGGCTCGGCGGTGCTGATGATCGCGGCCACCGTGGTCTACGACCGCCTGACGGCCGCGACCGGTGACGTGCTCCTGCTCTCGGGCGTGGTGATCCCGGTGCTCGACGTCGTGCTGGCCACCGTCGCGCTGATCCTGCTCCGACGCACGCGCGGGCCGGACCGGTTCGCAGTCGGCCTCGTGGCCGCCGGCTTCGTCGTCTACACGATGACCGACCTCGGCTACGCCGTCCGGCAGGCCGGGGACGGCTTCGAGTTCGGCACGCCGCTGGACCTGGGCTGGATGGTCGGCTACCTGCTGGTCGCGCTGGCCGCCTGGTGGCCCACCGGCGTCACCGACGTCCGCCGCGACGAGGGGGCGACCGGCGCCGAGGACTGGGACACCGCCGTCGTCTTCGGGGTGCTGCTCGTGGCGGTCCTGGTCGAGGTGGTGGGGCAGGGCGGCGCCGGCCTGGTCAGCATCGACACCGCGCTGTGGTTGTTCCTGATCGGGGGCGCGGGCCTGCGCCAGGGCCTGATCGCGCGGGACAACCGCCACCTGCGCCGCAACCTCGTGGACCAGGTCCGGGAGCGGACCGCCGACCTGCGGCACATGGGCCGCGAGACCGAGGTGCTCCTGACCTCGGTCGCGGACGGCATCTACGGCGTGGACACCGACGGGCGGGTCACCTTCGTCAACCCCTCCGGCGCCTCCATGCTGGGGTACGCCGTCGAGGAGCTCACCGGCCGCGTCGCGCACCACGCCTTCCACGCCCCGGCCGAGGACGGGACGCCCTACCCGGCCTCGGCCTGCTACATCGCCGAGGCCGTCTCGGAGCGGAGCGTCAGCAACGGCGAGGAGGATCTCTACCTCCGCGCCGACGGGGAGACCTTCCCGGTCGAGATCACCGCGAGCCCCCTGATCGACAGCGAGACCGGCGACGTCCGCGGCGGGGTGGTCGTCTTCCGGGACGTCACCCAACGTCGCGAGGTCGACCGGCTCAAGAACGAGTTCCTCTCGGTGGTCAGCCACGAGCTGCGTACCCCCCTCACCTCGATCCGCGGCTCCCTCGGGCTGCTCGCCGGAGGGGTGCTCGGAGACCTGCCGGAGCCGGCCGGGGCGATGGTCAGCCGCGCGCTGCTGAGCTCGGAACGGCTGACCCGGATGATCAACGACATCCTCGACCTCGAGCGGATCGAGTCCGGCAGCCTGGCCCTGGAGGTCCTCCCGCACGACGTCGACGACCTGCTGGCCATCGCCGACCGGGAGATGGCCGGCCTGGCGGCCAGCCGCGGGGTACGTCTGGTGCGCACCGCCGGCCACCCCGCCCGGGTGATGGCCGACCACGACCGGATCGTCCAGTCGCTGACCAACCTGATCGGCAACGCCGTGAAGTTCTCCTCGCCCGGGTCGGTCGTCGAGCTCGGCGTGGTGCAGGACGGCGACGCGGTCGTGATGCGGGTCAGCGACCGCGGTCGCGGCATCCCCGCGGACCGGATGGAGGGCATCTTCGACCGTTTCGAGCAGGTCGACTCCTCCGACATCCGTCAGCAGGGCGGTTCCGGGCTGGGGCTGGCGATCTGCCGCGGCATCGTCGAGCGTCACGGTGGTCGGGTGTGGCTGGAGAGCGAGCTGGGCGTGGGCACGACCGCCTCCCTGGCGCTGCAGGCCGCCCCGGCCTCCGTCGTCGTCATGTCCTGATCCTGGTCACCCGGTTGACCGCACCGGTACCTCGTCACAAGACTCTGGCGGTCCCACCCGGTCCGGGCCGGGCCGTCGCGGCCGGTCCCACGTCTCTCGGAGCGCGTCTTGGCAAGCGACCCCCACCTCTCCCGCGCTCCCGTCGGCGGCCCCGCCGGGCCACGGGCCACCGGCGCCCACGGCGTCGACCCGGTGTGCGCGTCGGTCGCTGTGCCGCACGAGGTCCGGGGGTGGGGAGCCGGTGCCTGAGCGGACGGTCTCGGGGCAGACCATCGCCATCGAGGTCGAGCGGGCGATGGACGACGAGGTGACCGAGCGGTTCCACCGGTTCTACGTCGAGACCTTCACCCCGATGGCCGTGCTGGCCGTCGCCCGCCAGGTCCTGCACCGCGAGGAGTTCGTGGAGGAGATGCGCGACCCGCGGGTGATGAAGTACGTGGCCCGCGACGCCGCCGGCGAGGTCGTCGGGCTCACCACCCTGACCCGCGACCTGGGGACCGTGCCGTGGATCAGCCCGGAGTACTTCGCCGCGCGCTACCCCGAGCACACCGCGCGCGACGCGGTGTTCTACCTCGGCTTCACCCTCGTGGCGCCCGACCACCGTCGCTCGCGGGTCTTCTTGGCGATGATCGAGGAGGTCATCGCCCACGTCCGCGACGCCCGGGGCGTCTGCGGGTGGGACGTCTGCGCCTACAACGAGCAGGTGCTGGGCTTCTCGACCATGATCACCACGCTGCTCCGCAGCCAGGCCGACTGCGCCGTGGAGGCCATCGACGCCCAGCTCTACTCGGCCGTCGAGATGCACGGGCCACGACCGGCCTAGGGTCCGGCCCGGGGGACCTCCCGGATCCCGGTCCGGGGCGGACGTCCCCGGAGGTATCGTCCTGGGTGCCGGCCGTCTCGGGTCTGCCCGGGCACGAGGAGGACGCATGGCGACCGTGCTGGTGGTCGACGACGACGACGACGTCCGCGTCGTGACCTCGATGTCGCTGAGCCGGGTCGGCGGGTGGACGGTGCTGGAGGCGTCCCGCGGCCGCGAGGCGATCGAGATCGCCCGCACCGAGCAGCCCGACGCGATCCTGCTCGACCTGATGATGCCGGACATGGACGGCATCACGACCTTCGGGCTGCTGCAGGACGACCCGGCCACGCGCGACATCGCCGTCATCCTGCTCACGGCCAAGAGCAGGGTCGGTCCCCGCCAGCCCTGGGACGGCCTCGCGGTGGCCGGGGTGCTGTCCAAGCCCTTCAGCCCGATGGACCTGCCGGCGCAGGTCGCGGACCTGCTCGGGTGGGAGACCTCGCGGCCCTGACGAGCCCACCGACCCACCGGACGGGCAGTCGTCCGGCAGTCGCCCGCCGGTCTCCTAGGCTGCAGCCGTGCAGACCCCCATCGCCGCCCTGCTGGCCGCCGTCGCGGACGGCGGCGGCGACCCCGACGACCTCGGCGGTGTCGCCCGGTGGGCCGTCGACGTGATGGAGCAGCTCGGGTCCTTCGGCGCCGGCCTGCTGATCGCCCTCGAGAACCTCTTCCCGCCGCTGCCCAGCGAGCTGATCCTGCCGGTGGCCGGCTTCACCGCGAGCCAGGGCTCGCTCTCGCTGACCGGCGCCATCGCGTGGACCACCGTCGGCTCGCTCGCCGGGGCCCTCGTCCTCTACTGGATCGGCGCCGCCCTGGGCCGGGACCGCACCTTCGCGATCTGGCAGCGGCTGCCCCTGGTCGACGACCAGGACTTCCTGCGCACCGAGGCGTGGTTCGTCCGGCACGGGTTGTGGGCGGTCTTCCTGGGTCGGATGGTCCCCATCTTCCGCAGCCTCATCTCGGTCCCGGCCGGGGTCGAGCGGATGTCGCTGCCCGTCTTCGTGCTGCTCACGTCGCTGGGCAGCCTGATCTGGAACACCACCTTCATCGTCGCGGGCTACGTGCTCGGCGAGCAGTGGTACCGCGTCGAGCCCGTCGTCGGGTGGCTCCAGCGCGCCGTCATCCTGGCCGTGCTCCTGGCCGCGGTCGCGTGGGTCGTCAAGCGGCTGCGCCGCCCCGCCGCGCGGGCCTGAGCGGCCCCGGCGGCCCGACCGACCACGTCGTGCGGAAGGTCGTGGCGCCGACGGCGTGGAACGATCCGAGAAGCCTGGGCACCCGGGAGGGGACGCGCAGCGCGTCGGCCCGGGCCGCGACCCTGGCCCGTCCACTCCACGACGGACTCCCACCCGAAGGGCACCACGACGACCGGGTCCGGCCTCTAGATCCAGCGGGCGAACCACATCCGGTCCAGCCACTCCCCGCGGGTGAGCAGCTGGTCGGTCCACAGCGGCCAGAACCACGCCGCGTTGAGCACGACCAGGACCAGGAACGACCCGGCGATCACGACGCCGGTCGTCCGGCGTCGTGCGCTCGCCCCCGGTGGCCCGACCAGCCGGCCGAGGCAGAGCACCAGGGCCAGCACCAGGAACGGCAGCATCGCCACCGCGTAGAAGAAGAAGATCGGCCGGTCGTCGTACTGCAGCCAGGGCAGCCACGTGGCCAGCGCGCCGACCACCGCGAGCTGGCCGCGCCAGTCGCGCCCGCCCAGCCACAGCGCGACCGCGCCGAGCAGGGCGACCAGGCCGCCCCACCAGATGACCGGCGTGCCGATCAGCAGCACCTGACGCAGGCAGTCGCTGCCCGCCGGGGCGGTGCAGCCGCGGGTGCCCGGCGCGATGTCGGTGTCGGCGGAGATGCCGACCGGCCGGTTCAGCAGCGGCCACCCGACCGGGTCGGAGGCGTAGGTGTGCTCGGAGCAGTTCAGGTAGTGGGCGTGGAAGGTGTAGACGTCCTGGTGGTAGTACCAGAGCGAGCGCAGCGACTGCACCAGCTCGGCCGGACCGTTGGCGTCCGGCTCCGAGGCGGTCGGCCACGACCCCGACTCCGCCTCCTCGTTGGCGCTCTCGCCGTCCGCGCAGGGCTGCTCGGCGACGAAGCGGGTGTACTGCGTCGAGGACAGCGACTCCTCGTACGCCGCGGCGTTGGCCAGCCACCCGCCCCACGTCGCGACGTAGACGACCGAGGCGACCCCGACGAGGTGCACGAAGGCGGGCAGCCCGTCGACGACCGCCGAGCGCAGCCGCGCCCGGCGTACCCCGGCCGCGCGGCGCGCGCCGGCGCTCCAGAGCCAGACCAGGACGCCGAAGGCCGCCAGGGGGAACGCGGCGGTCCACTTCGTGCCCAGCGCGAGACCCCACACCACGCCGCCGGTGAGCAGCCAGGGACGCCACAGCAGCGCGCGGACGGGCCCCCAGCCGCCGCGGACGGGCAGACCGCCGGTGGCGCGGGCCAGCCGGGCGCGGTACCACGCCCGGTCGTTGACCACGCAGGCCACGCCGCAGAGCAGGAAGAGCGCCAGGAAGATGTCGAGCAGGGCCAACCGGGACAGCACGACGTGGACGCCGTCGAGCATCAGCAGCAGCCCGGCCAGGCAGCCCAGCAGCGTCGAGCCGGTGAGCCGTCGGGCCAGGCGGCACATCACCAGCACCATCAGCGCCCCGGCGACCGCGGCCGAGACCCGCCAGCCGAAGGGGTCCATCCCGAACGCCTTCTCGCCGAGCGCGATCAGCCACTTGCCGACCTCGGGGTGCACGACCATCGAGGGGTCCTCGGTCCAGATCCCCGTGGTGCGCCCGTCGAGGATCGCCTCGTCGGCGCCGTCGACGTAGCCGCGGACGTAACCGTGGTTGAGCATCGACCACGCGTCCTTGGCGTAGTAGGTCTCGTCGAAGGCGAACGCACGGGGCGAGCCGAGGTCCCACAGCCGCATCACCAGCGCGAGCAGGGTGACGCCGAGGGGGGCCCCCCAGCCGATCCACCGGCTCTCGCGACGCGGCCGCGCCCCGGTGGGGGCCTCCTGGCCGGGTGGGGGCGGCGTCGGGCGAGGCGCGGTCAGCGTGCCCCCGGTCGTCACGCCGGGGAACTCTACGTCGCGGGCGCACGGCATGATCGCGCCATGAGCCCGTCGACCCCGCCGAGCCCCGACGCCGGACGGGACGACGCCCCGGGCGCCGGCGTCCTCGTGCTGGCGGCCACCCCGATCGGCCGGGTCGAGGACGCCCCACCACGACTGGTCTCCGAGCTGGCGACCGCCGACGTCGTGGCGGCCGAGGACACCCGCCGGCTCCGCCGCCTGACCGGTGCCCTGGGGGTGGAGCCGGTCGGGCGGGTGGTGTCCTACTTCGAGGGCAACGAGCAGGCGCGCACCCCGGTGCTGCTCGAGGCGTTGCTGGCCGGGCAGCGGGTGCTGCTGGTCACCGACGCGGGCATGCCCTCGGTCTCCGACCCGGGCTACCGGTTGACGGCCGCGGCCGTCGGGGCCGGGGTGCGGGTCACCGCCGTGCCGGGCCCGAGCGCGGTGCTGACGGCGCTGGCGGTCTCCGGGCTGCCCGTCGACCGGTTCTGCTTCGAGGGCTTCCTGCCGCGCAAGGCCGGGGAGCGTGCCCGCCGTCTCGAGGCCCTCGTCGCCGAGGAGCGGACGATGGTGTTCTTCGAGGCGCCCCACCGCACGGAGGCCGCGCTGCGCGCGATGGCGCAGGCGTGGGGCGGGGCGCGCCGCGGCGCGGTCTGCCGCGAGCTGACCAAGACCTACGAGGAGGTCCGCCGCGGCGGGCTGGGCGAGCTGGCCGACTGGGCCGCCGACGGGGTGCGAGGCGAGGTCACCCTCGTCGTCGAGGGCGCCGCGCCGGTGGCTGCCGTCGGCTCCGACGCCGCCTCCCTGCTGGCCGCCGTGGCGGTGCGCGAGGATGCCGGCATGAGGCGCAAGGACGCGGTGGTGGAGGTGGCCCGGCTCGCCGGGGTGCCCAAGCGGGAGGTCTACGACCTCGCGCACGGGGTGCGCGAGGCGCGGGAGGACGGGTCGTGAGCGTCCTCGCCGGCAGGATCGCCGAGGTCGCCGTCGGTGCGCCCGGCGCCGGCCTGGTGCTGGACGTCGACGACCAGGGACCCCTCGACGGCGACGTGGTCGTGCTGCTCCACGGTTTCCCCGAGCGCGCGACCTGCTGGCGCGACGTCGTCCCGCGGCTGCACGCCGCCGGGCTGCGCACCCTGGCCGTCGACCAGCGCGGCTACAGCCCGCGGGCGCGACCGGGGCGGCGTCGCGACTACCGCGCCGACCTGCTGCGTGACGACGTGGTCGCGGTGCTCGGGGCCGCGGTCGACCACGTCGGCCCCGATCGGCGGGTGCACCTCGTCGGCCACGACTGGGGCGCCGTCGTGGCCTGGCTGGTCGCCGCGGAGCGGCCCGACCTGCTGACCACGCTGACGGCCTTCTCGGTGCCGCACCCCGCGGCGTACCTGCGGGCCGGCGTGCGCTCGCGCCAGCTGCTGCGCTCCTGGTACATGGCCGCCTTCACCGTCCCCGGCCTGGCCGAGCGGATGGCGCGGCGCCCCGGGGGCCGCTTCGACCGGCTCCTGGCCGGCTCGGGGATGACCCGCCCGGAGCTGGCCCGCTTCCGGGCCGAGGTCGTCGACGACGGCGCGCTGCCCGGCGGGCTGGGGTGGTACCGCGCGCTGGCGCTGTCGGCCGGCGCGATGGGCGCGGGCCGGGTGCGCGTGCCGACCACGTTCGTGTGGAGCGACCGCGACACCGCCGTCGACCGCTGGGGCGCGGAGCACTGCGGCGACTTCGTGCGCGGTGAGTACGAGCTGGTCGTGCTGACCGGCGTCACCCACTGGATCCCCACCCAGGCGTCCGCGGCGGCCGCCGAGGCCGTCCTGGACCGGGTGGCGAGCGTCTCGTGACGGCAGCGGAGGACGTGAGCGGCCCGACGCGCTCCCGGTCGGCCGGGCAGGAGTCCGGGCACTCGCGCGACCGCGGTCGTCCGCCGGCGCCCGAGCCGCTCCCGCACCCGGTCGTGGACAACCACTGCCACCTCGACATCGCCGACGGGGACTGGCTGCCCACCGAGGAGGCCCTGGCCGCCTCCGCCGCGGTCGGGGTGCCCCGGATCGTCCAGATCGGCTGCGACCTTCCCGGTGCGCGCTGGGCGGTCGAGGCCGCCGCGTCCCACGACGCCCTGGTGGCCGGGGTCGCGCTGCACCCGAACGAGGCGCCCCGGCTGGCGGCCGAGGGTCGGTTGGACGAGGCGATGGCCGAGATCGAGCGGCTGGCCGGCGCCCACGCCAAGGTCCGCGCGGTCGGGGAGACCGGGCTGGACTTCTTCCGCACGGGCGAGGACGGCCGCGAGGCGCAGGTGGAGAGCTTCCGCCGCCACGTCGACCTGGCCAAGCGGCTGGGCAAGACCCTCGTCGTCCACGACCGTGACGCCCACGAGGAGGTGCTGCGGGTGGTCACCGAGGAGGGGGCGCCCGAGCGGTGGGTGATGCACTGCTTCTCCGGCGACGCCGACGTGGCCCGCCGCTGCCTCGACCTCGGGGCGTACCTGTCCTTCTCGGGGACCGTGACCTTCAAGAACGCCGGCGACGTGCGGGACGCACTGGTGGTCGCGCCGCGCGACCGGGTGCTGGTCGAGACCGACGCGCCGTACCTGACCCCGATGCCGCACCGGGGCCGCCCGAACGCCTCCTACCTGGTGCCGCTGACCGTGCGCTCGATGGCTGCGACCCGCGGCGACGACCTCGCCGCGCTGTGCGCGGCGATCGACGCCAACACCGAGGCGGCGTTCGGCGGTGGCTGGTAGGGCGTCGGCCGATCCAGCGCAATTGTCGGCGTACGGCCGGTTGCGGGCCGCCGGACCGGTCGGAACCCTACAATTGCGCCGGATCGACAGTGAGGAACCCGTCACACCCACGCCCCCGACACGCAGGTCACACCGGGCCCTAGGTCCCGACCGCCCCCCCGATGTTTGCCAATCCGTGACCTCGGATGTTCTGGTGGAGCCGACGGCCGGTCCTCGGACCGGCCTGTCCAGCGCCGTGACCGTGTCCGCGCCTCGTGTCCGCCCCCGGGTGGTCGAGACGTCGCCGGTGCGCGCCGGACGGGCCCCGGGATACAGCTCCGGGGGACGTCATGACCGCGTTCCCGAGACCCAGGGAGAGACGTGCAGGCGAACTCGTCCAGCACCCCGCCCGAGCCCACCCCCACCCCCGTTCCGACCACCCCTCGGGGCCGCCTCTCGCGGACCCTGCGCAGCCGCTGGCTGCTCGGTGGCCTGGTCGCCCTCACCGCCACCGCGGTCGTCGGCACCACCGTCGCCTACGCCTCCATGAGCACCACCGTGGCCCTGTCGGTCGACGGGGAGCAGCGCGAGGTCACCGCGATGGCCAGCACGGTCGGCGAGGTCCTCGAGTCCGAGGGCGTCGAGGTCGGACCCCGCGACATCGTCGCCCCCTCGGCCGACGAGGAGATCGAGGAGGGCACCGCGATCACCGTGCGGTACGCCCGCCCGCTCGACCTCGTCGTCGACGGCGAGCAGGAGACCCACTGGGTCACCGCCACCAGCGTCTCCGACGCGCTGGCCCAGGTCGGCACCGACTACCGCGGCGCCGACCTGTCGACCAGCCGCAGCATGACCATCGGCCGCGACGGCGCCAGCCTCCGCGTGGTCACGCCCAAGAAGCTGACCCTGGCCCTGGCCGGGAAGGAGCCGGTCACGCGCCGGCTGACCGTCCTGCGCGTCTCCGACGCGCTGGAGCAGATGAAGGTGGAGGTCGACAGGACCGACGAGGTCAGCCCGAAGCCGGGGCGGCTCCTCGAGGACGGCGACCGGATCGTCTTCACCGACGTGCGCGTCGCCACCGAGCGCGACCGGGACCAGGCCATCGAGGCCACGACGGTCGAGCGCGCCGACCCCGAGACGCTCGAGGGGCAGACCAGCACCGTGCGCGAGGAGCAGGACGGCGTGCGCGACGTCACCTACCGCGTGGTCTACCGCAACGGCGAGGAGGCCTCCCGCGAGGTCGTCCGCTCCAGCGTCGTGCGTGAGCCGGTCGCCGGCATCGTCGAGTACGGCACCCGCGAGCCGGCCCCGGAGCCGGCCCCGGAGCCCGCCCCGGAGCCCGCCCCGGAGCCCGCGCCGGCGCCGGAGCCCGCGGTCGCGACGAGCAACTTCGCCGGCGGCAGCACCGTGTGGGACCAGCTCGCGCAGTGCGAGTCCGGCGGGAACTGGGCCATCAACACCGGCAACGGTTACTACGGCGGCCTTCAGTTCAACCTCGGCACCTGGCAGGCCTACGGCGGCACGGGGGTGCCGAGCGCCAACAGCCGCGAGACCCAGATCGCGGTGGCCGAGCGGCTGCGCGCCGCGACCGGCGGGTACGGCTCGTGGCCGTCCTGCTCGTCCTCGCTGGGCCTGCCCCAGTGACGCCTGCGCCGCGGCACTAGCCTTCCGCGCATGACCACGCCGCCCGCCGGGCCGAGACTCCTCGGCCCGGCGGAGGTGCGTCGGCTCGCGGACCGGGTCGACCTGCGGCCCACCAAGCAGCGTGGGCAGAACTTCGTGATCGACCCCAACACGGTGCGGCGGATCGTGCGGGAGTCCGGCGTGGGGCCCGATGACGTGGTGGTGGAGGTCGGCCCCGGTCTCGGCTCGCTGACCCTGGCCCTGCTCGACGTGGTGCGCCGCGTCGTCGCCGTCGAGCTCGACGACCGCCTCGCCGGCCTGCTGGCGGAGACCGTCGCCGACCGCGCCCCCGACCACGCCGACCGGCTCGAGGTCGTGCACGCCGACGCGCTGCGGATCGACGCGCTGCCGGGTCCGGCTCCGACGGCGCTGGTGGCCAACCTGCCCTACAACGTCTCCGTGCCGGTGCTGCTGCACCTGCTGGCCCTGCTGCCCGGCCTGGAGAAGGGGCTGGTGATGGTCCAGGCCGAGGTCGCGGACCGGCTCGCGGCGCGCCCCGGGTCCAAGGCGTACGGCGTGCCGTCGGTCAAGGCCGCGTGGTACGCCGACGTCCGCCGCGCGGGCTCGGGCGGGCGGTCGGTGTTCTGGCTGCCCCCAACGTCGACTCCGGCCTGGTCGCGTGGACGCGCCACGACCCGCCGGTCACCGCCGCCACCCGGCAGCAGGTCTTCGCGGTCGTCGACGCGGCCTTCGCGCAGCGGCGCAAGGCGCTGCGCGGGGCCCTGCGGCCGCTGGCCGCGGCGGCCGGCCGGGACGCCGGCGACCTCGACGCGGCGTTGCGCGGGGCCGGGGTCGACCCGCTGGCACGCGGGGAGCAGCTCGAGGTCGGCACCTTCGCGGTCCTGGCCGAGGGCCTGCTCGGCAGCCCGCGCCCCGCAGACCACCCCTGAGTCTGCGGGCGGGCTGACATTCTTGGTGCAGCGGCCCGCGCCCCGCCCAGGCCCGCCCGCGACACCGGACCGGCCTGCGCCCGCGCCCCTGTCCCTCCCCGAACCCCATGCCCGATGGAGCCGCCCCGTGACCCGCCCCGTGACGCGCCACGTCCCCGACCACGTCGAGGGCGCGATCACCGTGCGCTCCCCGGCCAAGATCAACCTGCACCTCGGCGTGGGCGCGCGACGGGCTGACGGCTACCACGCGCTGGCCACGGTCTTCCACGCCGTCGGTCTCTACGACGACCTCGTGGTGACCCCCGCCGAGCAGTGGAAGCTCACGCTGACCGCGGCCGGGCACGTCGACACCGACCAGGTGCCCGGGGGCGACGACAACATCGTGGCCCGCGCGGCCGCGCTGCTCGGTCGGCACGCGGCCGACCGCGTGAACGGCCGCTCCGCGCACGTCCACATCACCAAGGAGATCCCGGTCGCCGGTGGCATGGCCGGCGGCTCGGCCGACGCCGCCGCGGCCCTGGTCGCCCTGGACCGGCTCTGGGGGCTGCACACCAGCGACGCGGACATGCTCACGCTGGCCGGTGAGCTCGGCAGCGACGTGCCGTTCGTCCTCGTCGGCGGCACGGCCCTGGGCACCGGGCGCGGCGACGTGGTCGACCCCGTCCCCGACGAGGGCCCCTGGTGGTGGGTGGTCGTGCCCAGCGAGGTCGGCCTGGCCACGCCGGACGTCTACGCCCGCTTCGACCGGCTGCACCCCGGGGCGCCGGCCGCGCCGTCGTACCCCACCGCCCTGCTCGCAGCACTCGCGGACCGCGACGCCGTACGCCTCGGCGCGGCGCTGCACAACGACCTGCAGGAGGCCGCCTGCGACCTGCGCCCCGAGCTCGGTGACGTGATCGCCGCCGGCGAGGCCGCGGGTGCGGTGCGCGGCATCCTGTCCGGCTCCGGGCCGACGTGCGTGTTCCTGTGCACGTCCGGTGACCACGCACGCGACGTCGCGGCCCGCCTGGCCGCCGACCACCCGGTGGTCCTGGTGGCCAACGGCCCCGTCGCCGGCACCCACCTGCTGGAGTACGCGTGACCACCCCCTCCGGCTTCTCTCCTCCCGTCCTGCGCTCCTTCGTCGAGAACCCGTGCGGGGGCCCCGGCTGATGGCGTCGGACAACCTGCTCAACCTGGAGCGCGTCTCCAAGTCGTACGGCGTCCGCCCCCTGCTGGCGGACGTCTCCCTCGGGGTGCTGGCCGGCGAGCGGATCGGCGTCGTCGGCCGCAACGGCGACGGCAAGACCACGCTGCTCGAGGTGCTGACCGGCCGCGGGGAGCCCGACGAGGGGCGGGTGTCGCGGCGGCGCGGGCTGCACACCGGCTACCTGCACCAGGGTGACGACCTCGACGTCGACGCCACGGTCCGCGAGGTCGTCCTCGGCGGCCGCGCCGACCACGAGTGGGCCGCCGACCCACGCACGCGTGAGGTCGTCGAGGTGCTGCTGGCCGGGGTGTCGCTGGACCGGGTGGTCCAGGGCCTCTCGGGCGGTGAGCGCCGCCGGTGCGCCCTGGCCGCGCTGCTGCTCGACGAGCACGACCTGCTGGTCCTCGACGAGCCCACCAACCACCTCGACGTCGAGGCCGTGGCCTGGCTCGCCGCCCACCTGGCCCGGCGCGGGTCCGCGCTCGTCGTGGTCACCCACGACCGGTGGTTCCTCGACGAGGTGTGCCAGTGGACGTGGGAGGTCCACGACGGCGTCATCGACGTCTACGAGGGCGGGTACGCCGCGTTCGTGCTGGCGAAGGCCGAGCGGTCGCGTCAGGCCGCGTCGGCCGAGCAGCGCCGGCAGAACCTGGTCCGCAAGGAGCTGGCGTGGCTGCGCCGCGGGGCCCCGGCGCGCACCTCGAAGCCGAAGTTCCGCATGGACGCCGCGACCGTGCTGATCGAGGACGAGCCGCCGCCGCGCGACACCCTGGCGCTGCAGCGCTTCGCCACCCAGCGGCTGGGCAAGGACGTCATCGACGTCGAGGACGTCGACCTCGTCCGCGGCGAGAAGCAGCTCCTGCGGGGCGCGACCTGGCGGATCGGGCCGGGGGAGCGGATCGGGGTGGTCGGCGTCAACGGCGCCGGCAAGACCTCGGTGCTCAACCTGATCGCCCGCTCCTTGCCGCCGCAGGCCGGCACGGTGCGCCACGGCCGCACGGTCTCCCTGCAGCACCTGACCCAGCACGTCGACCACCTGCCGGCCGGCGACCGGGTCCTCGACACCATCGAGGGCACCGCACGGGTGACCCGCACCGCCGACGGCGAGATCACCGCCACGGCGATGCTGGAGCGCTTCGGCTTCACCGGTGACAAGCTCACCGCCCGGATCGGCGACCTGTCCGGCGGGGAGCGGCGTCGCTTCCAGCTGCTGCGCCTGCTGCTGAGCGAGCCCAACGTGCTGCTGCTCGACGAGCCGACCAACGACCTCGACATCGAGACCCTCAACGTCGTCGAGGACTTCCTCGACGGCTGGCCGGGCACCTTGGTCGTCGTCTCCCACGACCGCTACTTCCTGGAGCGGGTGACCGACCACGTCCACGCGCTGATGGGCGACGGCAGCATCGCGCTGCTGCCCCGCGGCGTCGAGGAGTACCTCGAGCGGCGGGCCGCCGACGTACGCCGTGAGGCCGCCGCCGCGTCCGCCCTGGCAGCAGCCGGTGCCCCGGTCCGGGCCCTCGGCGGCGCCGAGGAGCGCGTGGTCCGCAAGAATCTCGAGCGCCTCGAGCGCCGCCTGGAGAAGCTCACCGCCCAGGAGGCGGTGATCGCCGCCGAGCTCGCCGCCTTCGCCGAGGCCAATCCCGACGACTACACCGGCCTCGGCGACCTCAGCCGTCGCCAGCAGCAGGTCGCGGTCGAGCGGGACGCCGTCGAGGAGGAGTGGCTCGAGGCCGCGGAGGTCCTGGGCTGACCCGCCGCCGGGGGATAGTCCCCGACGAGATCGTCCCTGATCCGGCCCGGACACGACCGTTTCGTCGGGGACTATCCCGGCGAGGCGTCGAAGGGGGCCAGCAGCCGGCGCAGGAGGACGGCGAGGTCGTCGCGGTCGACGTCCCCGAGGTCGGCGAGCAGCGCGCGCTCCGCCTCGAGGAGGGCGGTGAACGCGCCGTCGACGGCGGTACGCCCCTCGGCGGTCAGCCGCACGAGCACGCCGCGGCGGTCCGCCGGGTCGGGCAGCCGCTCGACGAAGCCCCGCGCGGCGAGCCGGTCGACGCGGTTGGTCATCGTGCCGCTGGTCACCAGGGTCTCGCGCAGCAGCCGGCCGGGGGAGAGCTCGTACGGCTCGCCGGCGCGGCGCAGCGCCGCGAGCACGTCGAACTCCCACGACTCGATGCCGCGGGCGCTGAAGGCGTGGCGCCGGGCCAGGTCGAGGTGGCGAGCGAGGCGGCTGATCCGGCTGAAGACGGCGACCGGGGCCAGGTCGAGGTCGGCGCGTTCCCGCGCCCACGCCTCCACCAGCTCGTCGACCTCGTCCCTCACGCGAGCGAGCGTACGCCATCCGTCGAGAATCTTGACATCAAGACAAGTCGGCCGCAGGCTGGGCGGGTGCCTCTCCACACGTGGGACCCCGACCGCTACCTCACCTACGCCGACGAGCGGGGCCGGCCGTTCGTCGAGCTGGTCTCGCGGGTCGGCCACGAGCAGCCCCGCGACGTCGTCGACCTGGGCTCCGGGCCCGGCAACCTCACCGCCCTGCTGGCCCAGCGCTGGCCCGAGGCCCGCGTCGTCGGCCTGGACGCCAGCGAGGCCATGGTCGGGCGCGCCCGCGCCGACCAGCCGGGGGGACCGGTCGAGCACCGGGTCGGCGACCTGCGCGACTGGGCACCGGAGAGTCCCGTCGACGTCGTGGTCACCAACGCCGCGCTGCAGTGGGTGCCGGGCCACCTCGACCTGCTGCCGCGCCTGGTGGCGCAGGTGCGCCCGGGCGGCTGGTTCGCGATGCAGGTGCCGGGGAACTTCGACCAGCCCAGCCACACGGTGCGTGCCGAGTTGGCGGCCGAGGCGGCGTACGCGATGTTCACCGCCGGCGTCGCCCGGCCCGAGGCCCACGACGCCCGCACCTATCTCACCGCCCTGACCGCGCTCGGCTGCGAGGTCGACGCCTGGGAGACGACCTACGTGCACGTGCTGCGCGGGCCGGACCCCGTGCTGGAGTGGGTCAGCGCGACCGGCGCCCGCCCCACGCTCGAGGCGCTCCCGCCCGACCTGCGCGAGCGGTTCAGCGCCGAGCTCGGGCGGCGGCTCGCGACGGCGTACCCGCCCGTGCCCGGGCCCGACGGCGAGCCGGTCGTGCTGATGCCCTTCCGCCGGGTCTTCGCCGTGGCCCAGGTCGGGGTCGCGCTGTGACCGCGCGCCTGCACCACGTGCAGATCGGTTGTCCCATCGGTGGGGAGGACGACGCGCGGCGCTTCTGGGTCGACGGGCTCGCGATGACCGAGGTCGCCAAGCCGGCGCCGCTGGCCGGCCGTGGCGGGGTCTGGTTCCGGGCGTACGACGGCCCCGCCGCCGACGGGCACGTCACCGCCGAGGTGCACGTCGGCGTCGAGGACCCCTGCGCCCCGCCGCGACGCGCGCACCCGGCCCTGCTGCTCGACGACGAGGCCGCGCTGGACGCGGCAGGGCAGCGGCTGCGGGATCTCGGCTTCGAGGTCGACGACCGCGAGCGGGAGACGTTCCCCGGCTACCGGCGGCTGCACGCGCGCGACGCGCACGGCAACCGGGTCGAGCTGCTGACGGGCGCTACGGGCTGAACAGGTGCCACAGATCCGCCGATTGTCGCGCTGCCCTACGTGGCGCCGTCGGCGATAGCGATCGGGCTCTGCTCGCCGACCAGTCGGTGCTGGACCTTCGTGGCGATCGCGCTGAGGATCAGGTTGAGCACGATGTAGATGGCAGCGACCACCACAGCGGCCTGGAACTGGTTGCTGAGCTCGTTCCAGATCGACCGTCCGACGTAGGTGAGCCCGGGTGCGGCGATGTAGAAGCCGAGGCTGGTGTCCTTCAGGGCCACCACGAACTGGCTGATCAGGGCGGGCAGCATGATCTTCACCGCCTGGGGCAGCACCACGATGCCCATCACCTGCGACTTGCGCATGCCGATCGCGTACGCCGCCTCGCCCTGCCCCTTGGGCACCGCGTTCACTCCGGCGCGCAACACCTCGGCGAGCACCGCTCCGTTGTAGAGGGTCAGCGCTATTACCACGGCCCAGAAAGGGGTCCAGTCCTTTGCGATGCCCATGAAGTACCAGAGGAACACCATGAGCAGCAGCACGGGGACGGCGCGGAAG
>JBKJPE010000144.1:0-16894 GCA_046595185.1 Nocardioides sp. | reverse complement strand
GTCGACACGCTGCACCAGGCCGGCTACGGCGTGATCATCGACTGGGTCCCCGCGCACTTCCCGCGCGACGAGTGGGCCCTGGCCCGCTTCGACGGCACCCCGCTCTACGAACACCCCGACCCGCGCCGCGGCTGGCACGCCGAGTGGGGCTCGCACATCTTCGACTTCGGTCGTCACGAGGTGCGCAACTTCCTCTACGCCAACGCCCTCTACTGGCTGGAGGAGTTCCACGCCGACGGTCTGCGCGTCGACGGGGTCGCCTCCATGCTCTACCTCGACTACGGCCGTAACGAGGGCGAGTGGCTCCCCAACGAGCACGGCGGCCGCGAGCACCTGGAGGCCGTGCAGTTCCTGCAGGAGATGAACGCGACCGTCTACAAGCGGGTGCCCGGCATCGTGACGATCGCCGAGGAGTCGACCTCCTGGCCGGGGGTCACCGCACCCACGTCGGAGGGCGGTCTGGGCTTCGGCCTGAAGTGGAACATGGGGTGGATGCACGACACCCTCGACTACCTGGCCCGCGAGCCCGTGCACCGTGCCCACCACCACGGCGAGCTGACCTTCTCGATCGTCTACGCCTGGACCGAGAACTTCGTGCTGCCGCTCTCGCACGACGAGGTCGTGCACGGCAAGGGCTCCCTGCTGCGCAAGATGCCGGGCGACCGGTGGCAGCAGCTGGCCACCCTGCGCGCCTACTACGGCTTCATGTGGGCCCACCCGGGCAAGCAGCTGCTCTTCATGGGCCAGGAGCTCGGCCAGGAGGCGGAGTGGGCTGAGTCGCGCGAGCTCGACTGGTGGCTGCTCGAGCACCCCGAGCACCGGGGCCTGCACGGGCTGGTGCGCGACCTGAACACCGTGTACCGGGAGTCGCCGGCGACGTGGGTGCGCGACGACGACGGGTCCGGCTTCGCCTGGATCGACGCCAACGACGCGGATCGCAGCGTCTTCTCCTTCGTGCGACGCGCGCCCGAGGACGACACCGTGCCGGACCTGGTCTGCGTGACGAACTTCGCCGGCGTCCCCCACGAGGGGTTCCGTCTCGGGCTGCCCGCGGCGGGAACGTGGGACGAGGTGCTCAACACCGACGCCGAGGCGTACGCCGGCTCCGGCGTCGGCAACCTCGGGGCCGTCACAGCCGTCGAGGGCGAGCACCAGGGGCAGCCGGCGCACGCCGACATCACCGTGCCGCCGCTGGCCACCGTGTGGTTCCGGCATCGTCTCGAGCCGACCGGCACCCCGCCCGCGACCCGACCGGCGATCGCCTTGGGGAACACGCCCTAGGCTGACGGGGTGGATCCGCAGCCCCGCCTGAGCACCGTCGCCGACGGCGTGGCCCGCGTCTCGTGGGACGCCGCGCTGGCGGCCGAGGACTGGCAGCGGGCGGTGGCCGCGGTGTCGGGCGAGGTGCGCTCGGCCCTGGTCGACCACACCCGGGTCGAGGCCGTGGTGCCGGCCGACGACGCCGCCGCCCACCGGGTCGCCACGTGGGCGGGCCTGCAGCGCGAGGGCGTACGCCGTGGCGTCGCCGGCGACCAGGTGGTCTACGCCCGGCTCGCCACCGACGCACCGGTCGAGGAGCCCGGCGGGTTCCGGGCGCTGCTGAACTCCTTCCTCCCCCGCAAGCGCGCGATCAGCCAGATGCTGCTGCGCGACGGGGCCGGACGGGTGCTGCTGTGCCAGCTGACCTACAAGCGGGACTGGGACCTGCCCGGCGGGGTCGTCGAGGTCGGGGAGTCCCCGCAGGTCGCCGTCGCCCGCGAGGTCGAGGAGGAGCTGGCCCTGACCGTCCGGCCCGGGCGCCTGCTGCTGACCGACTGGCTGCCCGCGTGGAGCGGCTGGGACGACGCGCTGTGCCTGGTCTTCGACGGCGGCACGCACGACGCGTCGCTGACCGACGCGATCGTCCGGGAGACCCGGGAGATCGCCTCGGCCCGGTTCTGCACCCTCGACGAGGTCCGCGCCCGCTGCGCAGACTTCACCGCGAGGCGGGTGGAGGCCGCGGTGGCCGCGCTGGACCAACCGGGTGGTCGTTACACGGAGTCGGGCCGGTCAGGGGCCTGACCGTGTCGCCCGGGCCGGTCCGGCGGGGCGGCCGCAGCGTCAGCAGCACGCCGACCACCATCACCGCTCCCCCGGCGGCCTCGCCGGCGGTGGGCAGGTCACCGAGCGCCGCAGACGCCGTCATGGCCACCACGGGGACCAGCAGCACCCACGGGACCACGTCGGCGGCCCGGTTGCGGGCCAGCAGTGTGTTGAACACGCCGTACCCGACCAGCGAGGCCAGGCCGGCGGTGTAGAGCGTGGCCAGCGCGGCCTGCCACCCGAAGGCCGCCAGCCCGGCGGCCACCGCGGTCGGACCGTCGACCAGCAACGACAGCGCGAGCGCCGGGACCGGCACGACGACGGCCGACCACACGGTGAGCGACAGCCCGCCGGAGACCCCCGCGGCCCGCGACACCACGTTGCCCGCACCCCAGGACAGCGCCCCGAGCAGGCACAGCAGCAGCGCCGCCAGCGGGACGGCCCCACCACGACCGAGGGCGACGCCCACCAGGCCGAGCGTGGCGACCGCGACGCCGAGGACCTGGCCCGGGCGGGGTCGCTCGTGCAGGGCGACGGCGGCGATGACGATGGTGAAGACCACCTGCGCCTGCAGCACCAGCGCGGCCAGCCCCGGCGGCAGGCCCGCGGACATCGCGACGTAGAGGAAGCCGAACTGCCCCAGCGACATCAGCGCACCCACCGCCAGCAGCGTCCGCCAGGGGATGTCGGGGCGTGGCAGGAGGAGCACGGCCGGGACGAGCACGACCACGAAACGGACGGCCAGGAGGAGCAGCGGCGGGACGCCGACCATGCCGGCGTCGATGACCAGGAAGTTCAGGCCCCAGATCAGGGCCACGAGGGCGGCGAGGGCGGAGTCGCGGCGGGTCACCGCCTCAGTCTCCCCAGCCGGACCCTGCAGCACCAGCGACCTTCGAGACCCCCGATGTTGTAGCGTCGCTTCATGATCGACATCGCCGCCCTCGGCTCGCTGCGGGCCGTGGCCGTGCACGGGTCCGTGACCCGCGCCGCTGACGTGCTCGGCTTCACCCCCAGCGCGGTCAGCCAGCAGGTGAAGCGGCTGGAGCGGCAGGTGGGCGTACCGCTCCTGGAGCGGGTGGGCCGTGGGGTGATCGTGACCCGGGCCGGGCGCTACCTCGTGGACGCCGGGGTCCGCGTCCTGGACGACCTCGAGGCGGTCGAGGCCGGGCTGCATCACCAGACCGGGGCCGTCGCCGGGCACCTGCGGCTGGCCGTCTTCTCGACCGCCACCCGGGGCCTGGTGGCCCCGGTGGTCCGTGAGCTGCTGACCGCGCACCCGCTGCTGACCCTCACCGTGACCGAGCTGGAGCCGTGGGACACCGTCGACCTGGTCGCCTCCGGCCAGCACGACGTCGGGGTGGTGCACACCTGGGGTGACGTCCCGCTCGACCTCCCCGACCACCTCGACCGCACCTCGGTGGCGCAGGACGTCGCCGACGTGGTCTGCCACCGCGACCACCCGTTGGCCGGCCGGGTCCGGGTGACCCCCGCCGACCTGGTGGGCGAGGGATGGATCGCCACGCCCGAGGGCACGATCTGCCGGCAGTGGCTGAGCCGGATGTACGACGGCACCGGGGCGCTGCCGCGGATCGCCCACGTGTCGATGGAGTTCGAGTCGCACCTCGCGCTGGCCCGCGCGGGGCTCGGCGTCGCCCTCGTCCCACGTCTGGGCCGCTCGGAGCTGGGCCCGGACCTGGTGGCGGTGGCGGTCGTGGACCCGGTCCCCACCCGCGACGTCGTCGCGCTGCACCGGCGCACCATGGCCGGCTCCCCCGCGGTCGCCGCCGTGCTCGAGGCGCTGGCGGGGCGGGTCGTGGGCCCTACCTGAGCCCTCGGCAGTCCGCGAGCGTCACCTGGGCCGTACACGAGCGTCATCTGGGCGGTGGGGGCGCCAGCAGGTCGCGGGCCAGCATCGTCGCGCCGGCGACCGCGGCCGGCATCACCGCCACCGCTCCCAGCGGGACCAGGAAGCAGGCCTGGGTGGCCAGGCCGAAGCCCCACACCGTGGCCCGCCGACGGCGCAGCAGGGCCCGCCGGGCGTGCCGGTCCAGCCCACGCGCCTCGAGCGGACGGGCCAGGAGCTCGGCCGCGAGCAGCCGCCCGCCCAGCGCCAGCCCGCCCAGCAGTGCCACGAGGGTGCCAACGAACGGCAGCAGCCCGACGACCAGGAGCAGGACCGCGACCAGGAGGCCGACCCCGGCCAGCGCCAGGCCGTCGCGCGCCGAGCGCCACCACGGCATCCCGTCACGGTCGGGGGCGTCGCCCAGCTGCTCCTCGACCGCGGCCCAGATCCGCTCGTAGAACGGGTCGCCCACCGCCAGGGTCAGGCCGGTGAAGACCACCGTGGAGAGCAGCACCGCGCCGACCACGACCGCCACCGCCACCAGCAGCCGCACCAACGGGCGCCACGGCTCGGACCAGTCGTCGGCGAAGGGCGTCGCCCACGCTGCCAGGTCCCCGGCGCGCCAGAGCAGCGCGGCCAGCGCCCCGAGCAGCACGAGCAGGACGAGCACCGCCGGGAGCACGCCGAGCAGCATCAGGCGCGGTCGGGTGCGCCACAGCCCCAGCCCCCGCATCAGGTAGGCCGGCCCGCTGACCGGTCCGCCGACCGGCCTGCTCACCGGGGGAACCGGCGTCAGAACAGGGCCGAGGCCAGCGCCTGGCGGCCCTTGAGGACCCGGGTGTCGCCGTTGCCGACGGCCGCGAACAGACCGAGGAGGTGCTCGCGGGCGGCGTCGCGCTCGGCGCCGGTGCTGTGGCGCACCAGCTCCACGAGCCGGGCGAAGGAGTCCTCGACGTGCCCACCGACGAGGTCGAGGTCCGCGACCAGGGTCTGTGCCGCGACGTCGTCCGGGGCGGCGGCGGCCGCGGCGCGGGCCTCGGCGAGGTCGACGCCGTCGGTGCGCTGCAGGATCCTGGCCCGGGCCAGTCCGGCGGCGGCCTCGGTGTCGGCGGGGTTGGCGTCGACCAGCTTCTGGTACTCCGCGACCGCGCGGACGGCGTCACCGGCGACCAGTGCCTCCTCGGCCGGGGCGAAGCGCGGGTCGACGGCGTCGAGGTCCTCGTCACCGGCCAGGTCCGCCGGGGCCGCGCCAGCGGCACGCGGCTGGTGTCGCCCGGTGATGCCCTGGGTCGTGAGCTGCTGACCGAGCTGCTGCAGCAGCGTGCGCACCTCCTCGAGCCCGAGGATGCCCGGGATCGGTTGGGTGGCCGGACGGCCCTCCAGGATCACCAGCAGCAGGGGCACCTGCGGGATCTGCATGGCCTCGGCGATCTGGGGCGAGGCGTCGATGTCGACCAGCCCGGCCAGGAACCGGCCGTCGTAGTCGCCGACCGCGGCGGCGACGTCGTCGGCCATGGTGGCGCTCTCGGGCGACTGGCTGGGGCTGTAGAACACCAGCAGCACCGGCGCGGTCATCGACGCCTCGACGGTGGCCTGGAAGCTCTCCTCGGTCACGTCCACGGCGTACGCCGAGGAGCGGCCGCCCCCCGCACCACCGGCCGGCGCGGCGCCGGGCGGCGTACCGGCGCCGCCGGCCGGGGGCGGGCCGGCAGGAGCCCCGCCGGGGGCGGGACGCTTGAGGGCGGAGAGGTCGATTGCCCCGGGACGGCTGAACGGCTGCTGCGTCATGGGTCGATCCTAGGGACGTGCCGGGCCCGGCCGGGGCGTGGGCACCGCCGCGACACCGACCGCCCGCTGTAACGCTGTGTTACTTCAGCTGATGCGGCGCCGTGCCGACGCACCAGCTGATGTAACACGGCGTTACAACCGGGTCGGGGCCCGGACCAGCGTCCCGGGCCACGCGCGCCCTAGAAGTCGCCGGCCGCCTCGCGGACGGGGCGCAGCAGCATGGAGAGGTCACCGAGGGCGTGCTCGTCGAGCGCGTCCAGCCCGAAGTCGCCCGCCACCAGCTCGGCGGTCGCCCGCTCGACCACCGCCCGGCCCTCCTCGGTGATCTCGGCCAGCACGGTGCGCCGGTCCTCGGGGTGCGGGCGGCGCACCAGCAGACCGGCGCCCTCGAGCCGCTTCACGATCGAGGTCACCGACGTGGGGTGGACCTGGAGCCGCTGCCCCATCTTGCCCAGCGGCAGCGACCCGCGGGAGGAGAAGACCAGCAGCACCAGCGCCTCGTACCGCGCGAAGCTGAGTCCGTGCGGGCGCAGCAGCGCGTCCAGGCGGGCCAGGACGAGCTGCTGGGCGCGCATCAACGAGGTGACGGCGTGCATCGCGGGCACGCCGTCCCAGCGCCGCCCCCACTGGCGCGCCGCCTCGTCGATCGGGTCGAAGGGCAGGCTCACGTCAGTTGACCGTCCGTCCGCGCAGGCCGGAGCGCTGGACGACGCGCTGGATCGCCAGGTCCCGCGCGTCCGGGTCGCCGACGTAGCGGATGTCGCGCAGTCCCTGCTCCTGGGCCGCGGACTCGAAGACGAAATGGCCGAACCCGAGCAGCCGGCCGTGCAGCGGCTTGACGACGCTGATGTCGAGGATCCTGGCCAGCGGCATCGTCGCGAGGTGCTGGGCGAGCACCCCGTGGACCCGGAAGACCCGCATGTTGGTGATCACGAAGCGGTCGCGTGCCTGGCCCAGCGCGAGCCAGGCGGCGTGCAGGAGCACCAGCAGCCCGAGCACCAGCACGATCCCGGCGAGGTCGATGACCACGAAGGGGACCGTGGCCAGCAGGACCGTCGCGCCCAGGGCCTCGGCGACCGGCCGCACGTAGGCCACCCAGTGCCGACGGACCTCGTCCACGATCACCTCGCCCTCCTCACGGAGCAGGTGGCGGGCGATCCCGGGGTCGGTGACCGAGGCGAGCAGCCCCACCGCGCCTACGCCACCTCGGCGAAGAAGTTGATCGCCGAGCCGAAGACCTGCTCCAGCACACCCCAGGCGGCGCCGACGACGGAGGCCGAGGAGTCGGCCATCCCGCCTGGGTCGTTGACCAGCCAGAAGCCCAGGAACAACACGAGCAGGAGAAGCCCGACCTTCTTCAACGCGGATCCTCAACCTCGTCGGCCCCCGGTGGGCACGGCTCACGACCTTCCTAGCAGCCACGGTGGTGCGGGCGTGGGAGGCGCGCGTCAGACCCTCGGCGCGGACGCCGCCCAGGCCGCGAGCAGCCCGTCGGCGGCGGCGTACGGGTCCTGCCGGCCGGCCACGACCTCACCGGCGAGCCGGTCCAGGTCCTCCCCCGGCGCGGCCCCGTGGCCGGACTCGGCCTCCCACCGCTCACGGAGCGTGGTCAGTGCCAGCGCCTCGATCTCCTCCCGGGCGCGTCGCACCCGGCGTCGTACGGTCTCGCCGGTGCGCTCGGACCAGGCCCGGTGCCCGTCGAGCGCGGTGACGACGGCGTCGATGCCCTCCTCGCGCGAGGCCACCGTGGCCAGCACGGGCGGGCGCCACCGGTCGGGGTCCCGGTCGGAGGGCCCCAGCGCGGCCTCCAGGTCGTGACGGACCCGGTCGGCGCCGTCGCGGTCGGCCTTGTTGACGACGTAGACGTCGCCGACCTCCAGGATGCCCGCCTTCGCGGCCTGGACCCCGTCGCCCATGCCCGGGGCCAGCAGGACCACCGTGGTGTCGGCGAGGCCGGCGACCTCGACCTCGCTCTGACCCACGCCGACGGTCTCCACCAGGACCACGTCGCACCCGGCGGCGTCGAGCACCCGCAGCGCCTGCGGGGTGCTCCACGCCAGACCGCCGAGGTGCCCGCGCGAGGCCATCGAGCGGATGTAGACGCCGTCATCCAGGGCGTGGTCGCCCATCCGGACCCGGTCGCCGAGCAGGGCGCCGCCGGAGAACGGTGACGACGGGTCGACCGCGAGGACCCCGACGCGACGACCGCCGGCGCGGAGCCGGCCGACGAGGGCGTTGGTCGTCGTCGACTTGCCCACGCCCGGCGGACCGGTCAGGCCCACCACGTGCGCGTGGCCGGCCAGGGGCGCCAGCGCCTGCATCACCTCGCGCAGCGACGGCGAGGCGTCCTCGACGAGCGACACGAGCCGCGCCACGCAGCGCTGGTCACCCTCCCGGGCGCCGGCGACCAGCGCGTCGACGTCGGGGGAACGGCGCCGCCCCACGCCGCCGCCGCGGGCCGGGGTCGCCTCAGGCAGAGGGCACCTTCACGATCAGGGCGTCACCCTGCCCACCGCCGCCGCAGAGCGCGGCCGCGCCCGTCCCGCCGCCGCGACGCCGGAGCTCGAGGGCGAGGTGGAGCACGACCCGGGCGCCCGACATGCCGACCGGGTGGCCGAGGGCGATGGCGCCGCCGTTGACGTTGACCCGGTCCTCGGGGATCTCCAGCGAGCGCGCCGACTCGATGCCGACGGCCGCGAACGCCTCGTTGAACTCGACCAGGTCGAGGTCGGCCGGGCTGATGCCCTCCTTGGCGCAGGCCTTCGCGGTGGCGTTGGCCGGCTGCAGCTGCAGGGTGGAGTCGGGCCCGGCGACCATCCCGTGCGCACCGATCTCGGCCAGCCACTCCAGGCCCAGCTCCTCGGCCTTGGCCCTGCTCATGACGACCACGGCGCAGGCGCCGTCGGAGATCTGGGAGGCGCTGCCGGCGGTGATGGTCCCGTCCTTGGCGAAGGCCGGTCGCAGGGTGCCCAGCGACTCCGCGGTGGTGTCGCCGCGCACACCCTCGTCCTGGCTGACCACGACCGGGTCGCCCTTGCGCTGCGGGATCGAGACCGGGACGACCTCCTCGTCGAAGACGCCGTTCTTCCACGCCGCCGCGGCCCGCTGGTGCGAGGTGGCGGCGAACTCGTCCTGCTCGGCCCGGGTCAGCTGGGTGCCGGCGGCGTTGCACTGCTCGGTCAGCGCACCCATCGCCTGCTGCGTGGTCTGGTCGAAGAGCGCGTCGTAGGCCATCGAGTCGACCAGGGCGGTGTCGCCGTACTTGAAGCCCTCGCGGGACTTCGGGAGCAGGTGCGGCGAGTTCGTCATCGACTCCATCCCACCGGCCACGATCACGTCGGCCTCGCCGGCCCTGATCATCTGGTCGGCGGTGGCGATGGCGTTCAGGCCAGACAGGCAGACCTTGTTGACGGTGATCGAGGGCACCGAGAGCGGCAGGCCAGCGGCGAGCCCCGCCGTACGGGCCGGGTTCTGACCGGCACCGCCGAGGAGGACCTGGCCCATGATCAGGTAGTCGACCTGGTCGGCGGTGACGCCGGCCTTCTCCAGGGCGCCCTTGATGGCCACGCCGCCGAGCTCGGCGGCGGATTGGGACTTCAGACCGCCGAGCAGGCGGCCGATCGGCGTGCGCGCTCCAGCGACGATGACGGATCCGGACATGGGTGCCTCCTGCGGCGACGGTCCGCGACGGCAGGTCGGGGCCGGATGGTGGTGGAGCCGGTCGAGGCGAGCCTACCCAGCGGTCGCCTCCTGGACCGAGGGGTCCACGGCCCCGGTGGCCTGAGGCGAGCGTCACACCGGACCTCCCGACGCCCGCCCTTGCGGCCCGCGGGGCCGCGTGCCTTGATGGGCGCCATGACCGCACCCGTCGAGCTCCCCCAGCACCTGTTCACCGCGATCGACCACGTCGGGATCGCCGTGGCCGACCTCGACGCGGCCAAGGAGTTCTACGCGACCACCTTCGGGATGCACACCGTGCACGAGGAGGTGAACGAGGAGCAGGGCGTCCGGGAGGCGATGGTCGCCGTGGGCGACTCCGGCCAACGTCTGCAGCTGCTCGCGCCGCTGGGCCCGTCGTCGACGATCGCGAAGTTCCTCGACCGCAGCGGTCCCGGGGTGCAGCAGGTGGCCTACCGGGTCGAGGACCTCGACGTGGTCAGCGAGGTGCTGCGCGACCGCGGCGTCCGCCTGCTCTACGACGCGCCCCGTCGCGGCACCTCGGACTCCCGGGTCAACTTCATCCACCCCAAGGACGCCGGCGGGGTGCTCGTGGAGCTCGTCGAGCCCGCGCGGGGCTGACGGGGTCCCCGGCGCCGGTCCGGCCTACAACCAGCCGCGGTCGCGGGCGGCCCGGGCGGCCTCGACGCGGGTGCTGGTCCCGGTCTTGCCGATGGCCGACGACACGTGGTTGCGCACGGTGCCCGGTGAGAGGTGCATCAGCGCTGCGACCCGGGCGACCGTGGCGCCGCCCAGTGCGAGCCGCAGCACCTCGGTCTCCCGCCCGGTCAGCGGACTGGTGCCCTCGGCCAGCGACGTGGTGGCCAGGACCGGGTCGACGACGCGCAGGCCCGCGTGGACGCGGCGTACGCCGTCGGCCAGCTCGGCAGCCGGGGTGTCCTTGACGACGAATCCCGACGCCCCCGCCTCCAACGCCCGGCGCAGGTAGCCGGCCCGCCCGAAGGTGGTCACCATCAGCACCCGCGGCGGCGCCGTGGACGCCAACCCGGCCCGGAGCCGCCGGCAGGCCTCGATCCCGTCGATGCCCGGCATCTCGACGTCGAGCAGGCATACGTCGGGGTGGTGCTCGGCCGCCGCAGCGGCGACCTCGTCACCACGGCCCACCTCCGCGACCACCTCGAGGTCGCGCTCCAGGCTCAGCAGCGCGGCCAGCGCGCCGCGTACCAGGGCCTGGTCGTCGGCCAGGAGCAGCCGGATGGGGTCGTTCACCACGTCGCCTCGATCGCAGCGCCGCGGCCGTGGTCACCGGGGCCGAGGCCGAGGGTGCCTCCCGACAGCTCGACCCGCTCGCGCAGCCCCCGCAGCCCGTTGCCGGCCCCGTCGGATCCCTCGGGCCCGCCGTGGAGGCCGGAGCCGTCGTCGACGACCCGCAGCAGGTGCGGCCCGAGGTCGACCCGGCAGTGGGTGGCGCCGCTGTGACGGATCACGTTGGTCACCGCCTCACGCAGCACCCAGCCGGCGACCGGCCGGTGGCGTGGGTCGAGCAGGTCCGCGCTGGAGGGCAGGGTCGCGACGACACCCGCGCCGGCCAGGGCCTTGGCCGCGCCCCGCAGCTCGTCCTCGAGCCGGGCGGCCCGCAGTCCGCCGACGGTGGCGCGGAGGTCGGCCAGCGCCTCCCGGGTCAACGCCCGGATCTCGCGCAGCTCGGTCCCGGCGCGCTCGGGGTCGAGCAGGACGAGGCGCTCGGCGAGCTCGGCCTTGACGGTGACCACCGTGAGGCTGTGCCCGAGCAGGTCGTGGACGTCACGGGCAAGCCGCTCGCGCTCGGCTGTGACCGTGAGCTCGTCGTTGACCTGGGCGTACTCCTCGGCGTGGTCCGCCATCAGCCGGCCGGCGCCGGTGCCGGCCGCGACGCCGAGGACGATGAGGGTGAAGTAGAGGGCCTGACCCTCCCCGGCCATGAGCGGCACCGCCACCGTCGAGGCCACCGCCAGTCCCGCTGCGACCCAGCACCAGGGCCGGGGCAGGGCGAACATCGAGAAGCTCTGCAGGAACGGCACCACGGAGATCGCCTCGATCCCGATCGCGGGCACCGTGGCCAGGCCCAGGAAGAGCAGCACCGCCAGCACGACGGCGGGCTCGTGGGCGCTGCCGCGACCGCGCGAGAGCCGCAGGGTGGCCACGACGTAGGTCGCGGCGAACCCGACCACCGCGGCGACCGCGACCGCCCGGACCCAGCCGGTCCGGTCCGCGCCGAGGGCCGCGCCGAGCGGGAAGGCCAGGAAGACCAGCCAGACCGACCACAGCAGCCAGCCGTAGCGCTCCCAGGGGTCGCGGGCCGGCTGGGTCCGGCTCACGGGCGGGCCCGCCCGCGCCGCACCAGCCAGGTCGCCGCCGCCGCCAGCACCACCCACCATCCGGCCACGTTAACGAGGGGCACCCACAGCGGCTCGCTCGACACGGTGCCGTCCGCGGCGGGAAGCGTGCCCCCGGTCAGGGGGAAGCGGGCGAGGGCGGCGTACCCGTAGAGCGGCGTCCACCTGGCCACCTCCAGCAGCGCCCCGGAGAGGGGGAAGAAGACGTTGCCCAGGAACCCCAGCACCACCACCGAGCCGCCGGCCCCGGCCACGGCGGCCTCGGAGCGCAGGGCCAGGCCGAAGCACAGGCCGTAGAGCGAGAAGACGGCCGCCCCGACGACGAGCACCAGGGCGCTCAGGACCCAGGCCGTCGTCGAGCCCGCGGCACCGGTGAGGGCGCCGAGGGAGTAGACCAGGGCGACCGGGACGCAGGCCACCAGGACGGCGAGGGCCACCTTCACCGCGACGTGGGTCCGGTCCCGCAACGGCGTCAGCCCGAGCTGTCGTCCCCACCCCTGGGACCGCTCCACCGCGGCCGCGCCCCCGACGCCGATGGTCGCGCTCACCGCGCCGTAGGCCGCCATGGCGATCATCACGCTCATGGCGACGTTGCCGTTGCCGACGGTCAGGTCGCCGAAGTCCTGGGCGGCACCGAGGACGACGTAGAAGAACGCCGGCAGGAGCGCGGTGAAGAACACCGTCACGGGGTCACGGAGCAGGCGGAGCAGCTCGAGGCGCAGCATCGTGGTCACCGGGTCCCTCCCCGCCGGTCGTCCGCCCGGGCCGGGTCCGCGGTCAGCTGCAGGAACGCGTCCTCGAGGGAGCCACCGACCACCTCGAGGTCGTGCGCGTCGAGCTCGGTCAGCAGGGCGCGGGCGGCGGCGTCGGGGGCGCCGGTCCACACCCGCACCCGCCGACCGTCGATGCTCGCCTCACCGAGACCGTCGAGGCGGCGAAGGGCGGCGGCGGCGTCCGGCACCACGGCCGACACGACGCGCCCCCGAGCACGGGCCCGCACCTCGTGGGTGGGCCCGTCGGCGACGACGCGGCCACGGGCGACCAGCACGATCCGCTCGGCGAAGGCGTCCGCCTCCTCGAGGTGGTGGGTGGCGAAGACGACGGTCCTGCCGCGGCGGGCCTCCTCGCGCATGCCGGCCCAGAACGCTCGCCGCGCGGCCACGTCCATGCCGGCGGTCGGCTCGTCGAGGACCAGGAGCTCGGGGTCGGGCAGGAGGGCGAGGGCGAGTCGCAGGCGTTGCTGCTCGCCGCCCGAGCAGCGGCTGACCCGGCGGCGGACCAGGTCACCCAGCCCGGCCCGCTCGACCACCGCCTCGACGCGGCCGGGCGGGCAGGGGTAGGTCGCGGCGACGTAGCGCACGGTCTCCCCCACCAGCAGGTCGGCCAGCAGGCCGCCGGTCTGCAGGACCGCCGAGACCCGGCCCTCCTGCACCGCCCGGCGGGGCGGGAGCCCGAGCACCTGAGCGGTCCCACCGCTGGGCTCCGTCAGGCCGAGCACGACGTCGAGGGTGGTGGTCTTGCCGGCGCCGTTGGGCCCCAGCAGCGCCACGACCTCCCCCACCCCCACGCGCAGGTCGAGGCTGTCGACGGCGACGACCTCGCCGGCGCTGGTCGCGAAGGTCCGCCGCAACCCGCGCAGGTCGATCGCCGGGGCGGGTCCCGGGTTCGATGGTGTGGTCATGGCCCCACTCTGGTCGCCGGGGGCCGTCCGGGGACGGGCCTGACGTCACGACCCGGGGGTGACGGCTGTCAGGGGCGGGGACGCCTCAGACCGTGACCCAGCGCAGGCGTACCCGCTGCCCCGGGCGCAGCTGGGCGGCGCGGTCCACGTCGGCGTCGACGACCACGGCCACCACCGGGTAGCCCCCGGTGACCGGGTGGTCGGCCAGGAACAGCACGGGCTCCCCGCCCGGCGGCACCTGCACCGCGCCGCGCCAGGTGCCCTCGCTGGGCAGCTGCTCGTCGTCGGCGGGCACCAGCCCGACACCCCGCAGGCGGGCGCCGACCCGGTTGCTGCGCTCGTCGACCTCCCACCAGCCGGTGGTCAGGGGGGTGACGTCGTCGACCCGGTCGTCGTGCGGACCGCGCACCGCGCGCAGCACCACGTCCCGACCGGTCCACAGTGGCGGCGGTGCCGCGTCTGTCCCCGGCAGGGCGCCGACGGGGGGCCCCACCTCGAGCAGGTCTCCCGGGGCCACCGGGCCGGGGCCGAGGCCGGCCAGCACGTCGTGGCTGCGCGAGCCGAGCACCGGGGGGACGGCGAGGCCGCCGCGGACGGCGAGGTAGGACCGCAGCCCGGTGAGCGGCACGCCCAGCGTGAGCCGCGACCCGCCCGACAACCGGGTCCGGGCGTAGGACCCGACCGGTCGCCCGTCGACGAGCACCGGCGCCGGCGCCCCGGTGACCACGACGTCGAGGTCGGCCAGCGCCTCGACCTCGAGCCCGCCGAGCAGCACCTCGACCGCAGCCAGGCCCTCCGGGTTGCCGAGCAGCCTGTTGCCCAGCCGCAGGGCCCCCCGGTCCGCCGCGCCCGTGCGCCCGACGCCCACGCCGGCGAGGCCCGGCCGCCCGAGGTCCTCGACCAGGGCCAGCGGCCCGGTCGCGACCACCCGCAGGCCGTTCACCCGGCGCCTCCGCCGGCGCGCCCGCCGACGTCGACGAACCGGACCCGTACCCCGGGCCGGAACAGCGCGGGCGGGTCACGGTCGACGTCCCACAGCACCAGGTCGGTCCGCCCGATCAGCTGCCACCCTCCAGGGGACGCGGTGGGGTAGACCCCCGAGTAGGGCCCGGCCAGGCCCACCGACCCGGCCGGCACACGGGTGCGGGGCTCGTCGCGACGCGGGACGTGGAGCCGCTCGTCCCCGCCCAGCAGATAGCCGAAGCCCGGAGCGAAGCCGGCGAAGCCGACCTGCCAGGTCCCGGCGGTGTGGGCCGCCACCACCGCGGCCACGTCGAGCCCGGTCAGCGACGCCACCGCGTCGAGGTCCTCGCCGTCGTAGACGGTCGGCACCTCGACGACCTCCCCCTCGTCGTCCTCGTCGTCCCCGGCCGGCGCGCGGCTCCCGGGCCCGACGTCCGCGACGAGCCGCGCCAGCCGGGCCAGCGGGACGCCGTCACGCGCCACCACGAGCACGCTGCGCGCGGCCGGCACGACCTGCTCGACGAGGTCCGCGGCGCCGCGCCGCTCGAGCAGACCGCCGAGACCCCGGGCCCAGGTCATGGCCTCCTCCGTCGTGCCGAGCTCCACCAGGACGGCGCGGTCGCCGTAGGGCAGCGGCCTCACACGAACGCCGTCACGGCGACGCCGGCCCCCTCCAGGGCGGCTCGGACCGCGCGCGCCATGGCCACGGCGCCGGGGGTGTCGCCGTGCAGGCAGACCGACTCGGCCTCGACGGCCACGACCGAGCCGTCGACGGCCACGACCTCGTGGTCGCGCACCAGCCGCAGCACCCGGGCGGCGACCTCGTCGGGGTCGACCAGGACGGCTCCGGCGTGCGCGCGCGGCACGAGGGTCCCCTCGGACGTGTAGCCACGGTCGCCGAAGGCCTCGGGCACCGTGCGCAGCCCGGCCTGCTCGGCCTCGGCGAGCAGCACGGACCCCGGCAGGCCCAGCAGCGGCAGGGACGGGTCGTACGCCGCGACGGCCTCGACCACCGCACGCGCCTGCTCCCGGTGGGCGACGGTGGCGTTGTAGAGCGCACCGTGGGGCTTGACGTAGGCCACCCGGGTGCCGCTCACCCGGGCCAGCGCCTCGAGCGCCCCGACCTGGTAGACGACCTCCGCGGTCAGCTCCGCCGGCTCCACGTCGAGGAAGCGCCGCCCGAAGCCGGCCAGGTCGCGGTAGCCGACCTGCGCCCCGACCGCGACCCCGCGCGCAGCCGCGAGCTCGCAGCAGCGACGCAGCGTCACCGGGTCGCCGGCGTGGAAGCCGCAGGCCACGTTGGCGCTGCTGACCAGCGCCAGCACCGCCTCGTCGTCGCCGAGGACCCATCGACCGAAGCCCTCGCCCACGTCGGCGTTCAGGTCGACACCGGTGCTCATCGTCGAACCCTAGGGCGTGGGTCGGCCCGGGGACCCCACCGACCGACGTGCCACCAACCCGTCGTGGACAGGATCGGGCCAGCCGGGTCGGTGAGACGAACCGCACATCGGGTGCCACCCCACATTACCGATGGGTATCTTCAGCCCGACCCGCCCCGCCCTGCCAAGGAGACGCCGTGCAGAACATCCTCGACGCGATCGCCGCCGGTGACACCACCAGTGCCGACTTCGCCGACCTGACCATGCCCGAGTCCTACCGTGGCGTCACGGTCCACAAGGACGAGGTCGACATGTTCGAGGGCCTGCCCGCGAAGGAGAAGGACCCCCGCCGCTCGCTGCACCTCGACGACGTGCCGCTGCCCGAGCTCGGCCCCGGTGAGGCGTTGGTGGCGGTGATGGCCTCGGCCATCAACTACAACACGGTGTGGACCTCGATCTTCGAGCCGGTCTCCACCTTCGGCTTCCTCGAGCGGTACGGCCGCCTCTCGCCCCTCTCCAAGCGCCACGACCTCCCGTACCACGTCGTCGGCTCCGACCTCTCCGGCGTCGTGCTGGCCGTCGGCCCCGGCGTCCACCTCTGGGAGCCGGGCCGCGAGGTCGTGGCGCACTGCCTGTCGGTCGAGCTGGAGTCGCCGGACGGCCACGGCGACACGATGCTCGACCCCGAGCAGCGGATCTGGGGTTTCGAGACCAACTTCGGCGGTCTGGCCGAGGTGGCCCTGGTCAAGGCCAACCAGCTGATGCCGAAACCGGCCCACCTCACCTGGGAGGAGGCGGCCTCGCCCGGTCTGGTCAACTCCACCGCCTACCGCCAGCTGGTCTCGCGCAACGGCGGCGACATGAAGCAGGGCGACAACGTCCTGATCTGGGGCGCCTCGGGCGGCCTGGGTGGGTTCGCCACGCAGTACGCCCTCAACGGCGGCGCGAAGCCGCCGAGGCCACCCGAGGCGCCCCAGATGAGGACGACGTCGCCGAGCTTCATCCCGGCACCGTTGCGCGAGATGAGCTGCCGGTATGCCGTGCTGTTGACCAGCCCGGGCGAGGCAGCCTCCTCCCAGGTGAGGTGCCTGGCCTTGGGCATCAG
>JBKJPE010000110.1:0-3172 GCA_046595185.1 Nocardioides sp. | reverse complement strand
CGCCGACGGGGTCGATCAGGCAGACCACCCGGCCGGCGCCGCAGAGGTTGAGGCCCGGCAGGGACTCGCCGAAGGCCGCCAGGTGGAAGAAGGAGTCGCCGGTGAGCACGCCCTCGCCGTGGGCGACCAGCCAGTCGTAGAGCTCGCGCTGCTGGTGCGGCAGCGGGTGCAGCTCGTCCCAGACGTCGGCGCCGCGGCCCGAGGGCCGCATCCGGGTCAGCCTCAGGGTCGCGCCGTAGGAGTCGGCCAGGGCCTTGAACTCGTCGAGCTGGCCGATGTTCTCGCGGGTGCAGACCACCGAGATCTTCGCGTCGCGGAAGCCGGCGTCCTGGAGGTTGCCCAGCGCCGCCAGTGCCATGTCGTACGACCCCGGGCCGCGCACGTAGTCGTTGACCTCGGCGGTCGCGCCGTCGAGGGAGATCTGCACGTCGACGTAGTCGGTCGAGGCCAGGAAGCGGGCCCGCTCGGGGGTGATCCGCACGCCGTTGGTCGAGAACTTCACGCCCACGTCGTGAGCCACGGCGTAGTCGAGCAGGTGCCAGAAGTCTGGGCGGATGGTCGGCTCGCCGCCACCCATGTTGACGTAGAAGACCTGCATCCGCTGCAGCTCGTCGATGACGGCCTCGCACTGCTCGGTCGACAGCTCGTCCGGGTCACGACGACCGCTGGAGGACAGGCAGTGCGCGCACTCCAGGTTGCAGGCGTAGGTGAGCTCCCACGTCAGGCAGATCGGGGCGTCGAGGCCGAGCTCGAACTGGTCGACCAGCCTGCCTCCCTGGGGGCGGGCCGGGCGGGCAGGGGCCGGACGTTCCGGGGCCAGGGTCATGCGGGCACCTCCGTGCGCGGGCGGATCATGTCGGTCGCGGCGAGCCCGGCGAGGGCCTGCGCGTAGGCGTCGTGCTGAGCGTCGGGGACGCCGGCGGCGACCAGGGCCGACCGGACGTCGGGTGCGTCGCCGAGTCCCCGGACCACTGCGACCAGCTCGGGCCGCTTGAGGAAGCTCAGCTTCCGGTTGCCGAAGTGGTAGGCCAGCGCGCCGAAGGGCTCGGGGCGCAGGGCCACCGACGGTGACAGGGTCCAGGGCTCGTCGAGCATCAGTAGACGCCGCACATGCCGTCGATCGAGACCTCCTCGACCAGGGTCTCGGCGGTCATCTCCTCGTCGGTCTGGTCGTGCTCGGGGTTCATCGCGACTCCTCTCGTGGGTGCTGCGGGGTGTGACGTGGTCTGCGTCACGCTATTGGCACCCGTGGCCACAACGACCCCTCCGAACGGTCAGGTCACGGCGGTCCGCCCTGGCCCCGCCGGGTTCGGTGCCGGGGTCGGTGCCGGGTTCCGCACACCGGGCTAGGGTCCGGACCATGACGACCACGCCGGCGCGTCCGCGCCCGCGGGCGGCAGGGCGGCCGGGGGCCACCAGCCATGCGGCGATCGAGCAGGCCGCCTTCGACCTGTTCGTCGAGCGGGGCTTCGCCGGCACCACGCTCGACGACATCGCGGCCGCGGTCGGGGTCGGGCGGCGGACCCTGTTCCGCTACTACCGCTCCAAGAACGACATCCCGTGGGGGCAGTTCGACCGCACCCTCGACGACTTCCGCCGCATCCTCGACGAGACGCCGTCGGACCTGCCGCTGTGGGAGGCGGTGCACCGCGGCGTGGTGCGCTTCAACGAGTTCCCCGGGGACGCCCACCCGGGTCACCGCGAACGGATGCAGCTGATCCTCGGCACGCCCGAGCTCCAGGCCCACTCCGCGCTGCGCTACGCCGAGTGGCGCGCGGTGATCGCCGACTACGTCGCGGGGCGGCTCGGCCGGGCCCCCACGGACCTGCTGCCGACCACCGTCGGCCACGTCTCGCTGGCGCTGGCCCTGGCGGCCTACGAGGCCTGGATGCGCGACCCGTCCCGCCCGCTGGCCGGGTTGGTCGACGAGGCGATGCGCGGCCTGCGCACCCACCTGGCCTGCTGAGCCCCCGCGACGACGGACGAGCTCGGCGGGCTGCGCCGCCGGCAGCGGCCGACGTCGGTGACCGAGCGTGTCGGCACGACCGGCGCCTCGGCCCCGGACCAAGGGCGGGTGACAAGTAGTAGGACGTCCAACTAATATCGGTCCCGCCCACTTCCCCGCCGCAGGAGGCCTTCGTGCCCGCGATCCACGTCCCGACCAACCCGGTCCGCCTCGTCACGGCCTCCGCCCTCTTCGACGGCCATGACGCCTCGATCAACATCATGCGGCGGATCCTGCAGAGCCAGGGCTGCGAGGTGATCCACGTCGGGCACAACCGCTCGGTCGCCGACGTCGTGGACGCCGCGGTGCAGGAGGACGTCCAGGGCGTGGCCGTCAGCAGCTACCAGGGTGGGCACATCGAGTACTTCGAGTACCTCGTGCAGTCGCTGCGCGAGCGCGGCGCCGGCCACGTGAAGGTCGTCGGCGGGGGCGGCGGGGTCATCGTGCGCGACGAGATCACCCGGCTGCGCGAGTCCGGCGTGACCATCTTCGCGCCGGAGGACGGTCAGCGCCTCGGCCTGGCCGGGATGATCAGCACGGTCGTCGCCGACTGCGACACCGACCTCTGGGAGGCCGGCGCCGTCACCGCCGACCAGGTCCTCACCGGCGACCACGCGGCGATCGCCCGCGCGATCACCGGCGCCGAGACGGGCCGCCTCGACGAGCAGGCCCTGACCCGCCTGCGCGAGGCCGCCGCGGGCCACCGGGTCCCCGTCCTCGGCATCACCGGCACCGGCGGCTCGGGCAAGTCGTCGCTGACCGACGAGCTCGTACGCCGGCTGCGGCTGGACCAGCAGGACAAGCTGCGGGTGGCGGTGCTGGCCGTTGACCCGACCCGCCGCAAGGGCGGTGGCGCGCTGCTCGGCGACCGGATCCGGATGAACTCCCTCGACGGCGACCGGGTCTACTTCCGCTCGCTGGCCACCCGCGGGGCACGCGAGCTGCCCGAGCACCTCGACGACGTGATGACGGTGCTCAAGGCCGCGGGTTTCGACCTCGTGGTCGTGGAGACCCCCGGCATCGGTCAGGGGGACGCGGCGATCGTGCCGTTCGTCGACACCTCGCTCTACGTGATGACGCCGGAGTTCGGCGCCATCACGTAGAGCGAGGTGTCGACGAACGGCACGATCGCCGCGTCCCCCTGACCGATGCCGGGGGTCTCCACGA
>JBKJPE010000024.1:0-6227 GCA_046595185.1 Nocardioides sp. | reverse complement strand
CGAGCTGACCCGGACGAGCCCGCTGGTACAGGTGCACCACGGCGGCGACCTCGCTGGCCTGCCGCAACCGGTGGAGGTGGCGGTCTACCGGATCTGTCAGGAGTCGGTCACCAACGCGATCCGGCATGCGCTCGACGCCACGACCGTCAGCGTGCAGGTCACCGGCGACGTCGGCGTCGTACGGTTGGGTGTGCACGACGACGGGGAAGCGGCCCGCCCCTCCACCACGGGAGGCTATGGCCTGCTCGGGATGGCGGAGCGGGCCAAGCTGCTCGGCGGCGCATTCCAGGCCGGGCCGGACCCGGCCGGCGGCTGGACCGTCGAGGCGACCCTCCCGCGTGAGGTGCCGCGATGACCATCCGGGTGGTGGTCGCGGACGACCAGCTCCTGGTCCGCACCGGCCTCACCATGATCCTCAACGCGCAGCCCGGGATCGAAGTCGTCGGCGAGGCAGCGGACGGTCACCAGGCAGTGGCGGTGGCCCGCGAGCTGCGTCCCGACGTCTGCCTCTTCGACATCCGGATGCCCGGCATCGACGGCGTCGAGGCGACCCGCCAGCTCGCCGGCCCCGGCGTCGAGGACCCGCTCGCCGTCGTCGTCATCACCACCTTCGACCTCGACGAGTACGTCCATGGCGCCCTCAAGGCCGGCGCCCGGGGCTTCCTCCTCAAGGACGCCGGGCCGGGGCTGCTGGTCCAGGCGATCTGCGCAGCCGCCGACGGTGATGCGCTCATCTCCCCCACCATCACCCGTCGCCTGCTCACCACCCTGGCCGGCCTGGAGCGGTCGGCCCCGCCGGCGCAGCCGATCGGACCGCTCACCGAACGCGAGGAGGAAGTGCTGCTCACCGTCGCCCGCGGCCGCACCAACGCCGAGATCGCCGAGGAGCTGCACATCACCTTGAGCACGGTGAAGACCCACGTCGCCGCACTGATGAACAAGATCGGTGCACGAAACCGTGTGGAGGTCGCCATGTGGGCCTACGAGACCGGGCGGGTCAGGGATGAGGGCTGATCACCTCGGGTGTGGCCCCCGGGATGTCGTGCACGTGAACGACCGGCTGACCGTTGAACGATCAACCACGAGTGACCTAGCATCGAGGGATGAGGAACCGACGCGTGGTCATGACCGCTGCTCTGGCCGCTCTCTTCGCCATGGCGCCGATGGGCACGGCACTGGCTCAGCCATTTCCTGACACGCTCCAGCTTCCCGATGGCTGGCAGCCCGAGGGCATCGCCACGGGGACCGGGACGACGATCTACGCCGGCTCGCTCGCCGATGGCTCAATCTGGAAGGGCGACCTGCGCACGGGCGAGGGCAACGTCCTCGTCGACGGCGACGATCGCGTGGCTGTCGGCATGAAGGTCGATCGTGGGCTCCTGTTCGTCTCCGGCGGTCCGACCGGCTCGGCCTATGTCTACGACGCCCGCACCGGCGAGGAGATCGACGCCTTCGACCTCGTCGACGGTCCCGCCTTCATCAACGACGTCACCGTCACCCGCGACGCGGCCTACTTCACCAACTCGCAGGCGGCCGAGCTCTACCGGGTCACCCTCGGCCCGGGCGGCGTGCCGACCGGCGACGTCGAGACGCTGCCGCTGACCGGGGAGTGGCAGCAGGTGACGGGCTTCAACGCCAACGGCATCGCAGCCACACCCGACGCCGGGACCCTGCTCGTCATCAACAGCTCGACGGGCACCCTCTACAACGTCGACCCCGCGACGGGCGAAGCCGTTGCCGTCGACACCGGCGGCACGCTGCTCACCCAAGGCGACGGCATCTTGTTGCGCGGCAAGACGCTCTACGTCGTGCGCAACCAAGCGAACGAGGTCGTCGAGCTGCGGATGTCGCCCGACTTCCTGTCCGCAACCTTCGTCGACGCGGTGAGCGACCCCGACTTCGACGTCCCGACGACGATCGCCAGGCAGGGCTCGCGGCTCTACGCGGTGAACGCGCGGTTCGGCACGCCGCCCACCCCTGAGACGGAGTACGACATCGTCCTGGTCGACGGACAGTAGCCCGTCACCATCACGCAGCAGGAACGTCGCCGAGCAGGACCACCGGGAGCACATACAGGCTTCGCGGCGGCGCGACGCTCACCCTCCGGCGCGACGCCGACGACGTGCAGGTGACCGGCGCGCGGGTCGTGGGCGGTCACTCCGCCTGGCGCGGACGTTCTGGGATGGCACGGACACGGACACGCGGTCGGGCGTTGTTGACGTAGCCCTTCGGATTCCACAGCGCCGCCTCACTCTCCGGCTGGGTGGCTGCTGAGGAGTCCCAGGCCCGGACCACGATCTCGTGGTCTCCGGGTGCCAGGTCGAGCACGATGCGCCAGTGCCGCCAGGCCCAGGGCCCGAGGTCGTCCAGGAGCTCTGCCGATGACCAGGTCGCGCCGCCGTCCAGCGAGACGTCGACTCGCGAGACGTACCGCTCGCCGCCGGCGAACGCGTAGCCGCGCACCTCGAGCGCACCTGCGGGGACCGTCTCGCCGTCCGCGGGAGTCACCACGTCGGAGTTGAGCGCCACCAGCCCCAGCGGCATCCCCGCGCCGGCGCCAGGGGTCCCGTCCTCCGGCAGCAGCCGGTAGACGACGTCTTGGAAGTACCCCGGCCAGGGCGTCGTGCGGACCTCGACCTGTTCGAGCCACTTGACGCTGCGCGCGCCGATGTAGCCGGGCACGACCACGCGCACCGGCGCGCCGTGGACGGGCGGGAGCGGTTCGCCGTTCATCGCCCAGGCGAGCAGGACCTCGGGACGAGAGGCCTTCTCCAGCGGGATCGAGCCGCCGAAGCGCTGAGCGGGCATCGCCTCGGGTGAGAGGTCGGCGCCGGCGAACCCGACATGCCGGGCCCCGCGCAGCGGGACGGCGAGGGCGAGCACATCGGCGAGGGAGACCCCGGTCCACGTCGCGGTCCCGGTCGCCCCCGGACCCCACGGCGCCTCGCCCGGGATGTCACGGATGGCGATCAGGCCCGCGCGCCGATTGCCCGCACACTGCAGCGTCGCCGTCACCTCGCGCTGCTGGAACGCCTCGCGCAGCGTCGCGAGGGACAGTCCCAGCTCACGCCCGACCGCACCGTGGACCCGCAGGCGCCAGGTGGCGGGATCGATGTCCGGCACGTCGCCGTGCCCCCGCACGTAGAAGGCGTCCGTGGCGGTCAGCGGGTCGGCAAGGGCGGCAAGGCTGCTTTCGGCGTTGAACGGTTGCTCCTCGTGGACGATCATGTCCTCGCGCGTTCCGTAGAGACCCATGTCGGGATCGTAGGGCGCGCCCGGGCACCCCCGTCATGCGTCGGGCACCGAGCCGGGCGGGTGCCCGTCGCGCACAGCAGGCGGCGCCCGGCAGGCAATGATGCTGCTGCAGGCACGACGACTGCTGGTCAACGTGATCTGCTGCTGCGCCAGCAGCCTGGTCCGCTTCATCCCCGAGCTCCCATCGCTCGGCACCGCTCGGGCCGGCCGCTGGTCCGGGAGGCCGCGCTCCGGGGCCACGAGCCGGCCGGCCCGTGGGCTCGGGCCGGTCGGCGGTCACGCCCCGTCGTCGGCCCAGCGCACGTCACCCACGTGCCGGTGGCGCGGGGAAGCCGCCGGCTTGCGCCTCGACCGCCTTGGCGACCCTCAGGCATGTCGCGTCCTCGAAGTGCCTGCCGATGACCATCAGGCCCACCGGCAGTCCCTCGACGAGGCCGGCGGGGACCGAGGTGGCCGGGTGCCCGGTGCAGTCGGTCGGCGCAGTGTTGACGATCATCTCCAGGGCCCGGCCGATGCTGGTGGCCAGGTCGTCGTGCTCGGTGACCAGCGGGGTGGCGGTGATCGGAAGGGTGGGCATCACCAGGACGTCATAGGACGCCAGGACGTCGTCATAGGCCTGGCGCAGCAGGGGAACCAGGTCCTGCGCCATCGCGTAGAACCGGCCGTGCGTCGCCGCCAGCGAGTGGCCACCGCCCAGGGCCACCAGCTTGGTGGTGACCGAGAAGTCGTCGGCGCGCTCGAGACGCTGACGTCCGTAGTGCGCCATCAGCTCGGGGTCGTACCACCCGTTGTAGTTGTAGCCGTAGCCGTTGCCGTCGACCATCTGAGCGGTCGCGCCGTCGGTGGCGATGACGTTCCAGATCGACATGCCGTGCCGGTGCCACGGGACGCTGACGTCCTCGACGACCGCGCCCGCGTCGCGCAGCCGTGCGACGGTCCCGCGCACAGCGGCGTCGACCGCCGGGTCGGACAGGCCGTCGTGGCCGAAGCCTTCGGCCACGACGCCCACGCGGAGCCCCTCGACGCCGCCGTCGCTGTCGGCGTCGTAGTCGCGCGAGCGCACCCCGACCGGCTGCCGCGGGTCCCTTCCGTCGTCGTAACCGGCCAGCACCGACAGCATCCTCGCGGCGTCCGACACGGTCCGGGTGATGGGGCCGAGGTGGTCGATGCTGAGCTCGATCGGGAACGCACCGGTGTAGGGCACCAGGCCGTAGGTCGGCTTGTGCCCGACGGTGCCGCAGAAGGCGCTGGGGATGCGCACCGACCCGCCCTGGTCACCGCCGACCGCCATGTCGACCTCGGCGGTGGCCACGAGCGCCGCGCAGCCGCTCGACGAGCCGCCCGTCGTCCGGGTCGGGTCCCACGGGTTGCGCACCGGGCCGCTGTCGGAGGTGTGGCTGGCGCCGGAGAAGCAGAGGCTCTCGCAGACCGCCTTGCCCACGATGGTGGCACCCGACTCGAGCAGGCGGGTGACCACGGTGGCGTCGTACGACGGAACGAACCCCTCGACGGTGCGGGAGCCGTTCATCATCGGCACCCCCGCGACGGAGATGTTGTCCTTGATCGCCACCCGCACCGCGTCCAGCGCGCCGCCCGGGGTGCCGGTGATCTCGGTGCGTGCGTACCACGCGCCCAGCGGGTTGTCGGCGTCCTCGACCAGACTGCTCTTGCGGGCCTCGGGCACCGGTGGCGCGGTCTCGCCGTACAGCTGCTCGACCAGGTCGTAGGACGCCACGGAGCCCTTCACGAGACCGAGGTAGGTGTCGAGGTCCTCGTCGGTGAGGCTGATCGCGAACTTCGCGGCCGAGGCCGCCAGGTCGTCACGGTTCGGGGGTGGGAAGACCATCGGGACTCCTCGTCATCGCCGGGGGCAAGGGGCTGGACCGGGCAAATCTGGCATGCCGCTCGGGCCGGGTCAACGCCACGGCCGCCGGCGAGATCGGCGCGGAGCCGGCGCGGTTCCGAGCCTGAGCCACCGGCACGGACCTGGGCGACGAGTCTGAGCGGGACGCCGTCGACGCCGGCTGCCCGAGGCGTGTCCGACGAGCCCTGACGGTCGACGGTCCCTGCGCGCTCCCTCCGTCTGCTCCCGCGCAGACCCTCGTTGCGCATCGGGCGCTCGAGGGGGCGGCGAGCCCCACGGTGAGCGGTCACTCGTAGGTGGGATGGAGATCGACGTGGCCGCTTCGCGACGGCACATCGCGTGCTGGGCAGCGCGGGTGGGCGCAGGTGTCCGGGCGATCCGCGCAGGTCTACTCGCCGGGCGCGGAGGCGCCACCCTCCGCCATCTTCATGGCTTGCGACGCTGTGGGCGGCGGCGCGTGGAAGTCGAAGGCGCGGAAGAGCACTGCGTGAGCAACGCCCATCCGCTGTCCCTGCAGCGCTGTGATCCCGCCGATCATCAGGCGTGGCGGAGGGTGGCCGGGGATGCCGGCAAGGTACTCGCGGTGCGCCGCCAACGACGTGATCCCTCGTTCCAACGCCTCCCCGGTGACATCGACGCCGCGCGTGGGTCGAGAATCGTCCGACACGAGCAACCAGCGCGGTGACCACGGCTCCAGGCCCTCGGCCTCGAGCAGTCCAGGGAACACCCATCGGTTCCCTGCATCTCTCACCGCGCCAAGGGCGGCGAGACCGACTACCCGATGGTGGGCCTGGTTGAGGCCGGCGACGAACTCCACCTCCCACGCACCCACGAGGACGGCATCCGGCCGACACCTCCTGATCTCGGCGGATGTCGCGGCGCAGCTCCAGGGAGTAGACGAGCACACCGTCCGGGTGGTGCAGGAACTCGACCTGTGCCACCCCGACAGCCGCCGAACCGGCCAGCTGCTCACGCACGCGGAGCTCGGCAGTCCGCTCGGGTGTGCTGGCATCCGTACCGGCTTCTCCGCGCGTCAGGAGCAGGTACGCCACGTCGATCCCCTGGCTGGTCCACGCGGAGACCGCCGAGGAGGTCCCGTACTCCACGT
>JBKJPE010000006.1:0-3521 GCA_046595185.1 Nocardioides sp. | reverse complement strand
GCGTTGGATGGCCGAGGGGCTGACCTTGAGCCGCTCGGCCAGCAGCCGGCTCGACCAGTGCGTCACGCCGAGCTTCTTCGGTGGCGCCTTCAGTGTCTCGGCCACGATCTGACGGTGGTCCAGGACCGGGGGGCGACCCGAGCGCTGCCGGTCGCTCAGCCCTGGCAGGCCGCGTTCGTCGTACCGGGCGCGCCACTCGATGACCGTGGTCGGCGATGCGCCGACTCGTTGCGCGATCGCCCGGTTCCCGAGTCCGTCGGCGGCCAGCAGGATCATCCGGGCGCGTTTGGTCAGACCTGAGCTGAGCGACCTCGAGCGCAGCCAGCACTCGAGTCGGTCGCGGTCGCCATCACGCAGCACCAGTGCCGGGGCAGGTCGATTGGCCATGGCCCCATGATTTCAGATATCCAAGCGTTCATGACTAACGACGCGCACCACTAGAACCCGCCGACCATGGTTCTGCCTCTGGCATGCTACGCCCGCCCGACTGACTCGCTCCCTGGCACGTGACATGGAGTCACTCAGCCCAAGCTTTGATCGCATGCCGCAATCCCGCCAGCGCGAGATCCCGCTCGCCGGTCAGGGCCACCGTCACCAGATCAATACGCCCCTCGTTCGGTCCGTTCGGCGACCCCCGCCGGCGTCGAGCATCCGGCGCGCGATCTTTACCATCCCCGAGCTCGTCCGGGTCGGCCTGCACGAGTCCGAAGCCCGCGCAGCCGGGATCGATCTCGCCGTCCGCTTCACCGACACCATCGGCTGGTACTCCAGCCACCGGCTCGGTGGAGCGACCGCGGCCACGAAGATCCTCATCGACACGTCGAGCGACCAGATCGTCGTCGCCCACCTGCTTGGACACGAGTACGGCGAACTGATCAACACCCTCGCCCTCGCCGTCAAGCTCGACCTCACCACACGACAGCTCAAGTCATCGACCGCCGCCTACCCCACCGTCGGCTCCGACCTCGGTTCGATGCTCTGAGACCCCGCCCAGGGAGCAGCCGGAGACGTCTGCAGCATGTGGAGTGCGCGGACCTGAACGCCCATCGCACCCCGAGCCCGGCCTGCGGGCCGCGCGTTCTTCGGTTGCAGGTGACTGGCCGGCGTTCGCCAGGTCCTCCTGAGGCGGATCCCACCACCGGAGCGGCACCTCACGCCCGGATGATCCGTCGCTCGATCGCGGTGGCGACCGCTCCGGAACGGGTGTCGACGCCGAGCTTGGTGTAGATGTGCGAGAGGTGTGACTTCACGGTCGCCTCGGAGACGTAGAGGTCACTCGCCATCTCCTTGTTGCCGAGCCCGCGGGCGAGCAGCTCGAGCACCTCGACCTCCCGATCGGTGATGACCGGACCGGGTGAGGCGGTGCGCTGGGCGAGCGTGGCAGCCACCGAGGAGGCAAGGACCGTCTCGCCGCGTGCGGTGGCGCGGATCCCCGCCCACAGCTCCTCCGGCGGCGCGTCCTTGAGCAGATACCCCTTCGCCCCGGCCTCCAGTGCCCTGAGGATGTCGGCCTCGGTGTCGTAGGTGGTCAGGATCAGCACCCGGGGCGGTTGCGCCAGCGCGGTGATCCGCGCGGTCGCCTCGGCGCCCCCCGGGCCGTCACCGAGGCTGAGATCCATCAGGACGACGTCCGGCCGTTGGGCCGCGACGATTCGCTCGGCCGCGGCCGCGTCTCCGGCCTCCCCGACCACCCCGAGGTCGTCCTGTCCCTCGATCAGCGCCCGTAACCCCGCCCGTACGACGGGGTGGTCGTCGACGAGCACGACCCTGATCTGGTTCACCGTCGCTCTCCTGCCTCGAGGGGGAACGCCAGGGACAGCGTCGTCCCGTCGCCGGGTGCGCTCTCGATCGTGACGTGTCCCCCGAGGCTCTCGGTCCTCTGCGCGATCCCGGCGAGACCACGCCCCCGCAACCCAGCACTGCGCTGACGACGGGGGTCGAAGCCGGTGCCGTCGTCGCGGACGTCGAGCAGTACCTCGTCGGGGTGGTAGGTGAGGCTGATGACGGCGTTCTCGGCGGCCGCGTGCTCCACGACGTTGGCGACCGCGCCACGGGCCGTGCGCAGCAGGGCGCTGGCAACGTCGACCGGCACCGGCGTCGGGACGCCGTGGACGCGGATCTGGATCCTCACCGAGGACTCGGCGCGGGTCGCGATGGCTGACAGGGCTGCAGGCAGGGCCTCGACCGGGTCGGCGCCCTCGAGCTCGGCGGGTGCGAGGTCGCGGACCACGCGGCGTACCTCGTCCAGCCCGGAGCGTGCCGAGCTCGCTGCTGTCCGCACGTGGGAGCGGGCGAGGTCGGGCCGGCGGTCCCAGTCCTGCTCGGCGGCCTGCAGCAGCAGGTTGATGCTGGAGAGCCCTTGACCCACCGAGTCGTGGATCTCCCGGGAGAGGCGTGTCCGCTCGGCGAGCGCGCCGGAGCGGCGCTGGACAGCGGCCAGGTCCTCCTGCGCACCGACGAGCTCCTCCAGCAGTCGCTGACGGTTGATGGACTCCTGCTCGAGGGTCCGGTACGCCAGCACGGTCACCAGCGCGATGCCGACCGGGCCTGCCACGACGGTCGGGTCGAAAGTGTCGAGGATCCGGAGCCAGGCGAGGCTGGCCACGGCTGTCATCAGCACCACGACACCGACCGCGTAGCCGAACGCGAGCACCTCGAGGGCCGCGAACGCGAGCGGCACCGCGGTCCAGGCGAACGACGGCGCGGCCACGGTCAAGGCGGCCCACACGAGAGTCACCCCGGCCACCCACACGGTCGGCCACCAAGCCCGGCCGCGCACGAGTGGACGCGCGACGTACAGGGCCATGAACAACGCGGCGCCCGTCAGGACGAGTGCGCCCGACGACCCCAGCCCGTGGCGGCTGACGTAGCGCAACGCAGCGGTGAGCACCAGGACGACCAGCACGAGGTGCAGCCATCGGTCGAGACGCACCGCCGAGGCCAGGATGCCGTGGCTGCCCAGGCGTCGTGCCCCCCGTCCTGGTGCTGCGCCGACCGTGCCGTGGGGGGCTCGCATGGCCGGCCAGTCTACGGGGCGGCGGCGCGGTGCGCGTCATCCAGTCGGCTACCGGTCGCTGGCCCGTTGCCGGACGACGGTGCGTGCGCGGACGGGCAGGCTGGCAGCTGCTGGTCTCGTCCCCCACCCTCGAAAGGTCTGAGAACCATGAAGCGCACCCTCGTCTCCCTCGCGACCGCCGCGATGCTGCTACCCGCACTGGTCCTCGCCACCCCCGCCGCGGCGGATCGAGGCGGTCGGCCCGACGTCTACCAGCTCACCGGTGACCCCGGGGGGTCGAAGTTCGAGGGCATCGGCACCGACCGGCGGCGAGGCACCTTCTACGTCACCGAGGTCACCGGTGGTGAGATCCACCGCGGCACCGCGCGGTCCTCGCACACCGAGCAGTGGCTCGCCGGCGACGGCACCGACGGACGCTTCACCGCCCGCGGCATCACCACCGACCGGAGCGGCAACGTCTACGTCGCCGGCGGCCCGAACGGCCTCGGCACCGGCCGTCCCGACC
>JBKJPE010000182.1:0-10598 GCA_046595185.1 Nocardioides sp. | reverse complement strand
CCGACCGGGTGAGCCCGGTGGTCGAGAAGCGAGCACGGGGCACGTTCGGCGGTCGAGGTGGGAGGGCCCCCGGGCCCGACCCTCGAGACCCACCGGGGCACGCTCGGCGGTCGAGGTGGGAGGGCCCCCCGGGCCCGACCCTCGAGACCCCGCGGGTCTCGAGACGCTCGCTGCGCTCGCTCCTCGACCACCGGGCCCACCGGACGCCCCGGGCGGGTCCGATGCCGCGTCAGGCGCCGGGGGCGCGACGCAAGGTGAGCACCTGGGCAGCGGAGCCGACCGGGCCGTGCTCGTCGTGCAGCACCGTCGAGGTGAGGCCGACGCCTTCGGCGCCCCAGGTGACGGCGGTGTCGAGCCCCACCCATCGCCCCCGGGGTCGGCGGTGCAGGTGGACCGTGAGGTCGACGTTCGGGTAGGCCCACTGCGCTGGCGCGGCGCGCACGGCGACGCCGTTCGCGGTGTCCAGCAGGGCCGACCACGCCCCGAGGTCCGAGACCACCTCGTCGGCCACCAGCGCCAGCGGCGAGGTCACCCACGCGCGGGCGCGGCCGAGCCCGGCGCCGGGGAGGCGGCGCACCTCGATCGAGCCGATGTAGCCCCCCGGCCACACGGTGCCCATCGGCCAGGGCTCGGCCTGGCCCGGGGACGGCATCGGCGTCACGTCGTGCCCGGCGACGTCCGCGGTGTCCGCGGCTGCCAGCCGCCACACGCGGGCCCGCACCACGGCGCGCCCGGCGTAGGACGCCTCCACCTCGGCGAGCTCGATCGTGCGCCCGGCCCGCACCACGCGAGCGGTCACCTCGACCTCGTCGACCGGGACCACGCCGAGGATGTCGATGCTCACCCGCGCGACGACCAGGTCCGACCGGGGCAGGTCGTGCTCGAGGACGTGCACCATCAGCCCGCAGAGCGGGCTCACGTGCTGCTCGGTGGTCGACCAGGCCCCGCTGGTGTGCCCGGTGGCGACGAAGGTGGTCGCCCCCGACCGCCGGAAGTACGCCTCGCAGTGCTCGCTCACGGCGCCGACCCTGCCAGGGCCATCCGTCTCCCCCTCCCCGACCCCCACCCCCGACAGCGGGAGGGCCGCCCGGCTGTCTCCTAGGCTGCTCGTCGTGACCAGCGCTGCCCGCCCCGACGAGGGTGACGACCGCACGATGACCGAGCGGATGCGGGCCGGGGAGCTCTACCTGGCCGACGACCCCGAGATCGCGGAGGCGAGCCGCCGCGCGCTCGACCTCGTCGACGCCTACAACGCCACCACCATCCGGCAGGCGCCGCTGCGACGGGCCCTGCTCGAGGCCCTCCTCGGGTCGCTCGGCGAGGAGACCGAGCTGCGACCGACGCTGCGGGTCGACTACGGCACCAACCTCCACGTCGGTGCGCGCTGCTTCGCCAACTTCGGGCTCGTCGCCCTCGACGTCGCCCCCATCACCATCGGCGACGACGTCCAGATCGGCCCGAACGTGCAGCTGCTCACCGCCACGCACCCGCTCGACGCCGACCTGCGACGCGCCAAGTGGGAGGCCGCCGAGCCGATCACGATCGGGGACAACGTCTGGCTCGGCGGCGGCGTCATCGTGTGCCCCGGGGTCACCATCGGCGCCGACACCGTGGTCGGTGCGGGCGCCGTCGTGACCCGCGACCTCCCGGCCGGGGTCGTCGCGGTGGGCAACCCGGCCCGCGTCCTGCGCCGCGCCATCGACGGCTGACCCGGGCGTACGCCCGTGGCGACCGCCACGGAACACCCACCGCTCCGGCACGGTTGAGGCACCCGTGGCCACCGAACAGTTCTCCGCCGACCAGTCGACCGCCCGTCCCGACACCCGCGCCGCCGACACCGAGCCGGCGCCGCCGCCCCAGACCCGGGTCGTCCTCGGCGGCCTGCTCGCCGCACTGGTCCTGGGCGGGGTGATCTGGACCCGGTCCGGCGGTCTGACGGCCACCCTGTTCGCGGTCGGGTTGTCCTTCGGCCTCGTGCTCTTCCACAGCCGCTTCGGCTTCACCTCCGCCTGGCGCCAGCTCGTGGCCGTGCGTCAGGGCGCCGGCCTGCGGGCCCACCTGCTGATGATCGGCGTGGCGGCCACGATCTTCGCGCCGATCCTGGCCACCGGGGCCTCCTTCGGCGCCGGGACCACCCCCACCGCCTCGTTGGCCCCGATCGGCTTCGGCGTCGTCATCGGGGCGTTCCTCTTCGGGATGGGCATGCAGATCGGCGGCGCCTGCGCCTCGGGGACGCTCTTCGCGGTCGGCAGCGGCCAGAGCGCGATCGTGCTGACCCTCGGCGGGTTCGTCATCGGGTCGGTGCTCGGCGCACTGACCTTCGACTTCTGGCTCGGCCTGCCGGACCTCGGCTCGGTCTCCCTCGCCGACACGAGCGCCGGCTACCTCGGGGCGTGGCTGATCACGCTGGGCGCGATCGGCGTCGTGGTGGCGGTCTCGTACGTCGTGGGCCGCGGCCGCCGCGTCCCCCCGACCGGCCGCCCGCCCTCGGCCCGTGGGGTCGCCCGCGCCGTGCGGGGCTCGTGGCCGCTGTGGGTCGGCGCCCTGCTGCTGGCCGGTCTCAACGGGCTCACGCTCTGGTTGTCCGGCTCGGCCTGGGGCATCACCTCCGCCTTCGCCCTGTGGGGCTCCAAGCTCCTCGACCTGGTCGGGGTCGACGTCACCTCGTGGTCCTACTGGACCGACCGCGCCGGCTCGTACGAGGCCGGGGTCCTCGGTGACACCACTTCGGTGATGGACCTCGGCATCATGCTCGGTGCCCTCGTCGCCTCTGCCGCCGCCGGCGCCTGGACGCTCCACCGCCGCATCCCGGGCAGGCTGGCCCTCGGCGCCGTGCTGGGCGGGATCGTGATGGGCTACGGCGCCCGGATCGCCTACGGCTGCAACATCGGCGCCTACTTCGCCGGCATCGCCTCGTTCAGCCTGCACGGCTGGCTCTGGGGCGCGATGGCCCTGCTCGGGACCTACCTCGGGCTCCGGCTGCGGCCGCTCTTCGGACTCGGCAACCCCAAGCCCGGCGACTCCGTCTGCTAGGACCCGGCTCAGGCGCCGTACGGCGTCAGCAGCTGATCGACCGGGGCGTAGTCGTCGGTCAGCACCGCGGCGTCCCCGACCCACGAGCGCAGCGGGTCCCCGCTCAGCACGCTCCACCGGGTGCTCCGCTCGTCGAGGCCGGCCGCGAGCTCCGCGAGCGACATCGGGGTGTCCGAGGCCACCACGACCATGTTGCCGCCGCCGCTGGCGTCGAGGACGTCCTCGGGTCCGAGCAGGGCGACGTGGTCGAAGACCTCGGCGAGGGTGGCGACCTCCGCACGGGCGAAGGACAGCGGCGCATGGTCGATGAGGTTGGCGGCGTAGACCCCGTCGTCGACCAGCACCCGGTCGACCTCGGTCATCATCTCGACCGTCGCGAGGTGCCAGGGCACGCTGACACCGCCGAAGGCGTCACCCACGACGAGGTCGCGGGAGTCCTCCTCGACCGCCAGGAGGCCGAGCCGGGCGTCCTCGACGCGCACCTCCAGGTCCGGACCGGTCTCCAGGGCGAGCCGGTCGCGGTCGACCTCGACCACGCCAGCGTCGATCTCCGAGACCACGCTGCGGGTGCCGGGGCGGTCGACCGCGAGGTAGCGGGGCAGCGTGACCCCGCCGGCGCCGAGGTGCTGGGCCACGATCGGCTCACCCTCCGGGAAGGAGGCGTCGGCGACCGCGGCGAGCGCCCGGACGTACTCGAAGTCGAGACGGGTGGGGTCGCCGAGGTCGACGTAGGAGTGCCGCAGCCCGTCGAGCACCAGGGTGCGGCCGTCGGGGTCGGCGGGGTCCTCCACCACGCGGGCGCAGTGGTAGGTGGTCTCGACGTCGCAGCCGCCGGGCGCGACGACCACGCCGAGGCCGCCGGCCACGACCGCCGCCCCCGCCCCGACCCGGGCGCCGCGGCTCCAGCCGGACCGGCCCCGCACCCGCAGGTCCACCAGCACCGCCGTGACGAGGAGCAGGACCCCGAGGCCGACCATGATCGTGCCGACCGGGACCCGCGAGACCAGCACGAACCCGGTCAGCACGGTGCCCACGATCGCGCCGCCCGTGCCGATGCCGGACAGCCGGCCCACCACCGTGCCGGTCTCCTCGAGCGTGGTCAGCCGCAGCTTGGTCACGATCGGCGTCACCGCCGACAGCAACGCCCCCGGGACCAGGATCGTGGCCAGCGCGACCAGCACGAACCCGCTCGGGGCCACCTCGGCCGCGGAGCGGACGGTGGCCGGGGTCAGCGCCACCACGGCTCCCGAGACCCCGAGCGCCGGGCCGAGCAGCCGGCGCGGATCGGTGGCGTCGGCGGCGCGCCCGCCGAGCCAGGACCCGACCGCGATCGCGGTCAGGGCCACCCCGATCACCAGCGTGTTGGTCTCCAGGGTCAGCCCGAGGTAGGGCGCGAGCAGCCGCAGCGCGACCAGCTCGACCACCAGCACCGCAGCTGACGTGCCGAAGACCAGCGCCGCGGCCGTCCGCGGCCCCATCGCCGTCGCACCGCCGGCGTCATCTCGACGCGTCGCGGGCGTCATCTCGGCTGTCCGAATGCGTCATCTCGGCCGGTGTGGATCGTCATCGGCTCAGCGGCGTACGCGCAGGGCGTCGGTGAGCAGGGTGACCAGGGCCTCGAGCTGCACGTCGGCGGTGGACGAGGCGTCCTCGCCGGCGCCGTCGAGGGCCCGGGCGGCCAGGCCGGCCTTGCTGTCGATGAGCTCGGCGATCCGGGCGTCGATGGTCTGGGCGGCGATCACCCGCCACGCGGTGACCGGCATGGTCTGCCCGATCCGGTGGACCCGGTCGATGGCCTGCGTCTGCTCGGCGTCGGTCCACGACAGCTCGGCCAGGACGAGGTTGGAGGCGACCTGCAGGTTGAGCCCCACGCCGGCGGCGGTCAGCGAGCAGACCACGACCTCGACCTCGGGGTCGGCGGTGAAGGAGGTGATCGCCTTCTCCCGCGCCGCCCGCGACTGGTCGCCGCGGATCGAGGTGTAGCCGATGCCCCGGCCGGCGAAGAGCTCCTCGGCGACGTCCATCACGTCGACGTGCTTGGCGAAGAAGACGACCTTGCCCGTGCTGCGGGCCAGCTGGGCGGCATAGTCGGCGGCCAGCCCCGCCTTGGCCTGGCCGATCCGGCGCATCATGCCGAAGACGTTCTCGCCGGTCTTCGACGTCGAGTCCTCGCGCTCCCAGGTGGCGACGCGGCGGACCAGCTCGTGGTCGATGCCGACCACGGTGCTGCCGGAGGTACGGGTGGCCAGGGCCGTGTCGTACCGCTCCACCAGCCGGCGCGCGAGCTCGCGCTCGGCCTTCTTGATCGACCGTCCGGCCTCGTCCTCGAGCTCGACGGTCAGGTCGGCGACGCGGCGGGCGGGGATGTCGGCGGCGACGTCGACCTTGCGGCGACGCACGATGCCCATGTCGACCACCCGCTGCCGGGCGGCGGGGTAGAACCCGAGGTCGGCCGGCGTCAGCCCGATCTCCTCCAGCGAGTCCATCAGTCCGGGCAGCGGCGCCTTGCCGTCGATCCAGCCCAGGAACTGCCAGATCGCACGGAAGTCCTCGATGTCGTTGATCAGCGGCGTGCCGGTCAACGCCATCATCAGCGGGTTGCCCACCCGGGCCCGGATCCGCTCGGAGAGACGCATGACGTGCTGCGAGCGCTGCGAGGTGCGGTTCTTGATGAAGTGGGCCTCGTCCACGACCATTCCGCGGAAGCCGTGGTCGGCCATCCAGCCGACGTGGCGGTCGAGGACCTCGTAGTTGACCACCACGATGTCGGCGAAGCCGTCGACCTCGCGCCCGTCGCCGTGCACGACGGTCGCGGCGCGGCGCGGCACCCAGCGCGCTGCCTCGGCCGCCCAGTTGGTCTTGACCACGTTGGGCACGACGACCAGCAGCGGGAAGGCCCCGGCCGCCTGGGCGGCCAGCAGCGCCTGCGCGGTCTTGCCCAGGCCGGGCTCGTCGGCCAGCAGGAAGGTGCGGTGGCCCTGACCGGCGGCTGCGACGACCTCCGCCTGGTGCAGCATCAGCTCCTGGCCGCGGCGGCCGCCGACGACGACCCGCGAGACGTCCTCGGGAAGCCGCATGCAGGCCGAGGCGCCTCTCTCGGCGTTCTCGAAGGAGCGGAAGAGCGGGCCGAGCAGCTCCCAGCCGCTCAGCCGGTGGGTGGCGCTCTGCGACCGGCGGACGACGGAGAAGTCCGGCTTGAGGAACGGGTTGGCCAGCTGGCGGGCCACGACCGAGGTCGGCACGACCTGGCGGTCGGGGGGCCCCCCGTTGACCTCGGGCTCCGGGGCGGCCTCGGGCTCGAGGACCTCCACGCCGCCGGCCTGCCTCATCTCGCGGCGCAGGGCCTTGGTCTCCGAGGTGATCTCGGCGTCCTCGTCGAGCAGGGTGAAGAGCGTGGGCTGCCGGGCGGCGGTCTGGGCCAGGATGGTGGCGACCCCGTCCAGGCGCTTGAGCTGCTCGGAGCGGTAGGCCTCGGTGGCCGCCGTGTCGGCCTTGACCCGGGAGCGCTCATCCCTCACGAGCAGGGCGATGGCCTGGAACCGCGGGCGCACACCGGCCAACGCGGAGCCGCGCTGCACGGCCGTCTCGACCTCGCGCACCGCCCGGGCCAGGACCGGGATGATCCCGTCGTTGTCCAGGTGCCGCACGCGGCCGTTGCGCTGCGGTCGGCGCGACCCGTTCGAGCGTTGGCCTCGGGCCACGGACTCCTCCTAGACGACGCTGGGCCCACCACGGCAGGCCCACGGTCGGTACGCAGACACGGCCACGCGGACAGCTCCCCCGCACGGCACGCCCGGACCGCCCCGGAGCACGGCGGGTGGCCGCGGCCGGACGAGCGGGCCAGGACCCGCTCGGGCGTGGTGCGAAGGAGTCGGGCCCGCCCCTCCCGGGACGGACACCAGCCGGCCACCGACGACTCCGTCCGGGACGGAGGTGGGTGACGCGGCAGGCACCAGCGTAGCGCGGACCGGGCCGGCCGACCGACTCGGCGCACCGGGGTGGCCTGCCGGCCGCCACCGGGTCCTAGCGTGGAGCGGTGACCGACTCCCCCCACGCCCTGGTCGTCGGCGTGACCGGCATCGCCGGCAGCGCCCTGGCCGACCGTCTCGTCGAGCACGGATGGGCGGTGCTCGGCCTGTCCCGCCGTGCCCCGGCCGACCGTCCTGGGGTGACCTCGCTGCAGGCCGACCTGACCGACGCAGGCGCCCTGCGCGACGTGCTCGCCGTCCACCGCCCGACCCACGTCTTCCTGACCGCCTGGGCCCGCCAGGACACCGAGGCGGAGAACATCCGCGTCAACGGCGCCATGGTGCGCGACCTGCTCGCCGCACTGTCGCCGGGCGGCAGCGTCCGCCACGTCGCCCTGATGACCGGCCTGAAGCACTACCTCGGCCCGTTCGAGGCCTACGGGAAGGGAGAGGTGCCCGACACCCCGTTCCACGAGGACGAGGAGCGGCTGCCCTACCCCAACTTCTACTACGAGCAGGAGGACCGGCTCCTCGAGGCGGCCGCGCGCGACGGCTTCACCTGGAGCGTCCACCGCGCCCACACCGTCATCGGCGCCGCCCTCGGCAACGCGATGAACATGGGACAGACGCTCGCCGCCTACGCCACGCTGTGCCGCGAGACCGGTCGCCGCTTCACCTTCCCCGGCTCGAGGACGCAGTGGGACGGCCTCACCGACATGACCGACGCCGGGCTGCTCGCCGAGCAGATGGTCTGGGCCGCCACGGAACCGGCCGCCGCCGACACCGCCTTCAACACCGCCAACGGCGACGTCTTCCGGTGGCGCTGGCTCTGGCCGCTGCTCGCCGCGCGCCTCGGCGTCGAGCCCGAGGGGTACGCCGAGCGGCCCCGCCCGCTCGAGGACCAGACGGCCGACGCCGCCACCGTGTGGCGCGGGGTCGCCGAGCGCGAGGGCCTGCGCGAGGCCGACCTCGACCGGGTCGCGTCCTGGTGGCACACCGACGCCGACCTCGGCCGCGACATGGAGTGCCTGTCGGACCTGGCGCGCAGCCGGTCGGCCGGCTTCACCGGCTACCGCTCTACCCTGGACTGCTTCCTGGCCCTCTTCGACCGCCTCGAGGCCGAGCGGGTCGTGCCGGCGCCCCGCTGACCGTGGTCGTCGCCCCCGGGGGTGCTCAGCGGCGCACCTGGCGGTCGACGTAGGCCAGCACCCGGTTGAACAGGGCCGTCTGCGTCGCCGCGTCGACCTGACCGGCGCGCGGCTCGGGCGCCAGCTGGTCGAGCACGTCGGGGGCCCAGGGTGCGCCGGCGTCGTACGCGGCCCGGGTGCAGGCACGCGCCGCGTCGCGGGCGGCACGCCGGTCGACGGTCCACACCGCGTCGAAGAGCCGGTCCGGCTCGGGGACGTGCTGCTGGCCGGGCAGCTCCCAGGCGGTCAGGACGGCCGGGAGGTCGTCGTCGTCGCAGACCACCGCCCACTCCCGCAGCAGCGGCGCACCAGCGTCGAGGTGCACCCGCGCCGGGCCGGTCAGCGACACGACGTTGTTGCCGCCGTCGAAGTCGGCGAAGACGGCGGCGGTGCGGGCCCCGAGGGCGAGGTCGTCCCAGCGCCGCCGGGCGGCCCGGAAGTAGGAGTCGTGCTGGAAGGACCCGAACAGGTGCGGGGCGAGCGCCCGCGAGCAGAACTCGTCCTCGATCGCCCAGGAGAGGGCCAGCAGCATCGGCTTGCCCAGCCGTTGCGGCGCCAGCTGCGGGTGACGACGTCGCAGCGCGGCGAAGACCGACCGCTCCCCGGGCACGACCCGGCGGCGTCCGCCCCGCCCGAGGCCGTCCACGAGCGTCCCGGCGATCGCGGCCTCGAGGCGTACCCCCTCCTGCTGGCGGCGCACCACGTCGAGCACCGCGACGACCTGGGACTCGTCGTAGCGCCGGTGACCGCTGGGCAGGCGGTGCGGCACCGGGAAGCCGTGCCGGCGCTCCCAGGCCCGCAGGGTGGCCGCACCGACGCCGGTGGCGGCAGCGAGGTCGCCGATGCTGAGGTCCGCCGCCGCGACCTCGTCCTCGACCACACCCCTGGGGAGACCTTGCACGGGCCTTGACACGTCGTCCATGGTTTAATCCTAACTACTTCGACAACCTGTCGAGGTTTCTTCGTTCCAGGAGTCCACCATGTCAGTCAGCAGCCAGTCCCTCGACGGAGGTCACGAGGAGGTCGTCGACTGGACCGACCTCGGCGCGCGGATGTGGACATTCCTCACCGGGAGGGAGGCGGCGATCCACTACCGCTTCGAGGACATGACCGTCGAGGTGCCCCGCGACACCGGGTCGAACGCCCCCCGGGCGATCTGGAAGCTCGATGGCACCCTGACCATCACCACCAGCGACGCCGGTGGCCCGGTCGCGCCCGGCCAGACCTCTGGGCGGGCCTGAGCACCATGGCCCTCGTCGTCGGCGCGGACCTGCGCTTCGAGATCGGCCGGGAGGACGGCGCGGCCGTCCACGGCCACCTCCGGGGCAGCGGCAACCGCCTCGAGCTCGAGGTCGACGAGCCCGGCGCCTTCGCCGGTCGTGCCGATGCGCCGGCGATCCGCACCGCCGCCGAGACGCTGGCCCGGTACGGCCTGGTCGTCAAGGTGGTCTCCGGCGGTGAGCACCTGGTCTCCCTCGGCGCGGTCAAGGCGCCCTGGTGGCAGCGTCGCGCCACCGGGTCCCGACGCATCCGGATCGGCAGCCTCCGCGGCGCCCTCACCTCGGCCCGGTCGCGCGCCCGCGCCGCCGAGCCCGTGCTGCCCAGCAACGACCTGGCGCCTCCGCTCCCGGTGTGGCCGATCGCGCCGACCTTCCAGCGCAACCCGCGCGTCGGTGGCGGCCGCACGCACGGCAGCGGGGGCGGACCGCGCCTGGTGCTGTTCAAGGCCGACGTCCGGGCAGGCGAGCGGCAGCCGATCTACTGGCTCCAGGAGACCACGGTCATCGGCTCGGACCCGTCCTGCGACGTGGTCCTGCCCGGGCTCGCGGACCGCCAGGTGATCATCCGACACAGTGACGACGACGAGTACGTCGTCACCACCCTGGCCGGCCGTGCCCGCGTGCACGGCGCCCGGATCGCCGACCGCGTGGCGCTGCGCACCGGCTCGCGCCTCGAGGTCGGCGACCACCTGCTGGTGTTCTCGCGTGCCGAGCACGCCGACCACGGCCGCCCCTTCGGCGGACGCGTCGGCGGCGAGCTCGGGCGCCAGGGGCGCCAGCCTCCCCGAGGTCCGATCACGGACTGAGGGCCCTCGATCGTGGGTGCGGACGCTCTGGCAGGGGTCGTCCGCACCCACACCCTTTTCCTCGACCACCCCCGAGGCCGACCGGCCCGGTTTGCCGCCGTTGCGCATCCTGGTCCCGGGAGGGCCATGACTTCGAGACCGACGACACCGCGGCGCGCTGCCGGCGTCGGCGCGTTCCTGGCTGCACCGGTGCTCACCACGGCCTGCTCCGGCGGCACGCAGGCCGGCCCGGGCGCCGACACCGGGCCCGGCACCGGGCCCGTCGCCGGCAGGGATTCCCGCGGCGCCACCGCCACGGATCCTCGCGGCGCGACCGCGACGGAG
>JBKJPE010000096.1:0-26147 GCA_046595185.1 Nocardioides sp. | reverse complement strand
CTCAGGGTGGCCAAAGAACCAGAACAGGTGCTGCCACAGGACCGGCCCGCCGTGTGAGGGCTCGAAGACGTGGGCACCGAGTTGTCGATCAGCTTCAAGCATTAACAACGCGCCGCCCAGCACGGGGAAGGCGATGAGCACGAGCATGCTGGTGATGAGCGTGTTCCACACGAAGATCGGCATCCGGAACATGGTCATGCCTGGTGCGCGCATGCAGATGACGGTGGTGATGAAGTTGACCGCACCCAAGATGGTGCCGAGACCGGCCATCCACAGCCCCATCACCCACAGGTCTCCGCCCACGCCGGGCGAGCGCACGGCGTCGGAGAGCGGGGTGTAGGCGAACCAGCCGAAGTCGGCGGCGCCGGTGGGGGTGAGGAACCCGGACGCCGCGATCAGGCCGCCGTAGAGGAACAACCAGTAGCTGAACATGTTCAGCCGCGGGAACGCGACGTCGGGTGCCCCGATCTGCAGCGGCATGATCACGTTGGCGAAGCCGAAGAACAGGGGCGTCGCGAAGAGCAGCAGCATGATCGTGCCGTGCATCGTGAACAGCTGGTTGTAGAGCTCGTCGTTGACGACCTGCGAGCCCGGGAAGGCCAGCTCGGAACGGATCAGCAGGGCCATCAGGCCACCGACGAGGAACCAGGCGAACGAGGTGACCAGGTAGAGCTTGCCGATCAGCTTGTGGTCGGTGGTCGTCATCAAGGTGACGACCTGACGCCCGAGCGTCTTGCGCGGCAGCGTCGCGTCGGTGGCGGTGGGCCTCTCGGCGGTGGCGGTCACTCTGATCCCTCCTCGGCAGCCTCGTCCTCGAGGCCGACCTGGGTGTTGGCGTAGGCGCCACCGAGCACGGGGTCGTCGGAGACGTTGCCGGTGGCGGCCTGCTGCTCGAGGTAGCCGTCGTACTCGTCGCGGGAGACGACCTTGACGTTGAAGAGCATGCGCGAGTGCGAGACGCCGCACAGCTCGTAGCACTTGCCGAGGTAGTCACCCTCCGTCTGGGGCGTGACCTGGAAGGAGTTCACCTGCCCCGGGATGACGTCCATCTTCATCAGGAACCCGGGGACGCCGAAGTCGTGGATGACGTCGGGCGAGTAGAGGTTGAAGCGCGTGGTCTCGTCGACCGGCAGGTAGAGCGTGGGCAGGTAGTTGCCGGCCCCGACCTCGTAGACGTTCTGGTCGTCGAAGGGGTGGTTGAAGGTCCACTGCCACTGCTGTCCGACGATGGTCAGCTCGTTGTCCGGCGGGGAGTCGTCGAGCAGCTCGTTCTGCACACGAACAGTGTTGGAGAAGAAGACGATCACCATGATCACGGGGAAGATCGTGTAGAAGATCTCCAACGGGAGGTTGTAGCGCGTCTGCACCGGGATCTCGTCGTCGGAGCGGCGGCGGAAGCGGACGACGGCGTAGAAGATCAGGCCCCAGACCACGATGCCGGTGGTCAGCGCGGCGATCCACGCACCCTGCCACAGCGCGAGGTTCGACTCGCCCTCGACCGTCGCCGGCGCGGGCAGCCCGAGGCGGCCGGCCTCGGTGTCGGAGGAGCAGCCGGCGAGCAGCACGGCGCCGAGGACGAGCACCAACGAGAGCGTCGTACGCCGACGGCGCGACGCCTCGTCTCGGCGCCCGGGGAGTTGCAGACCCACGAAGGGAGCCTTCCTCTCGAAGGGAGAATCTCTCCTGCGAAGAGTACTTCACCCGTGGTACGTCGGACCCTCGCCCCCACGGGCTAGATTGCCGCGGTGAGCGGCTACCTGGACGCGGCCTCGGCCGAGCCGTTGCACCCGCTCGCCCGGGAGACGCTGCTGGCCGCGATCGACGCCGGGTACGCGGATCCGCGCCGTCTCCACGGGCGCGCGCGGCAGGCCCGGATGATGCTCGACAACGCCCGGGAGGCCGTCGCGGAGGCCCTCGCCGTGCGCCCCGACGAGGTGTCCTTCACCGCCTCCGGGACCGAGGCGGTGCACCGTGGCCTGCTGGGCCTGCGCTCGGCCCGACGACGGGTCGGCGACCGCGTGGTCCACCCGGCCGTCGAGCACTCGGCGGTCCTGCACGCCGCGCGCTGGGCCGGGCCCGTCGACGAGGTGGGTGTCGGCGCGACCGGCCGGGTCGACGTCGAGGACCTGGTCCGCTCCGCCGCCCGGTCCGGGGTGGCGGTCGTCGCCCTGCAGACCGCCAACCACGAGGTCGGCACCCGCCAACCCGTCACCGAGGTGGCGCGGCGGCTGCCCGGCGTACCCCTCTTCGTCGACGCCCGCGCCTCGATGGGGCACGAGCCGCTGCCGGCCGGGTGGTCCGCGGCGGCGGGCTCGGCACACCTGTGGGGCGGGCCGGCCGGGGTCGGGGTGCTCCTGGTGCGCAAGGGCGTGCGGTGGACCTCGCCCTTCCCGTCCGACGACCGGGTGGACGAGCGCACCAGCGGGTACGAGAACGTCCCGGCCGCGCTCGCCGCGGCCGCGGCCCTGCAGGCCGTCGTCGCCGAGCGGGACGAGGTGACCGCCCGCCAGCGGACCCTGGTGGACCGGCTGCGGGCCGCAGCGGCGGCCCTGCCGGACACCGAGGTCGTCGGCGACCCCGTCGACCGGCTCCCCCACCTGCTGACCTTCTCCTGCCTCTACGTCGCCGGCGACGCACTGGTCCACGCCCTCGACCGCCACGGCCTCGCCGTGGCGAGCGGGTCGGCGTGCACGGCCTCCGCGCTCGAGCCGAGCCACGTGCTGGCCGCGATGGGCGCGCTCACCCACGGCAACGTCCGGGTCGGGCTGACCCGGGACACCACCTCGGAGGACGTGGACCACCTGGTGGCGGTGCTGCCCGGGGTGGTCGCCGACCTGCGCGCCGAGGTCGGGATGTGAGCCCGGACCTCGAGCTGGACTGCCGGTGGCTGATGTGCCCGCTCCCGGTGGTGGAGCTGGCACGCGCCCTCCCCCGGGTGGCCGTCGGCGAGGTGGTCGCCGTCGTGGCCACCGACCCTGCGGCCCGTCACGACGTGCCGGCGTGGTGCCGGATGCGCGGGCAGGAGTACGCCGGGGAGGACGTCGCCGCGGACGGGTGCCCCCGCTACGCGGTGCGGCGCACCGCCTGAGGCGTGCCCGCGCGGTCAGCCGAGGTGCGGGACCACCTCGGCGGCCACCTCGGCGCCGTAGGACGCCTCGAGGCGGGCCGCGAAGGCCGCGGCGGTGAACGAGTACTCCTGGGTCCCCACGGTCTCCACGACGTACGCCGCGAGCACGCACCCGACCTGCGCGGCGCGCTCGAGGCCGAGACCCCAGCTCAGCGCGGCCAGGAAGCCGGCCCGGAAGGCGTCACCCACGCCGGTGGGCTCGACCGCGGTGACGCCGGCGGCGGCGCCGACGACGACGTCCGCCTCGCCCCGGCGGCTGATCCGCACGCCCTCCGCACCCAGGGTCGTGACGAGCATGCCGACACGGTCGAGGAGCTCGTCGGAGGACCAGCCGGTCTTCTGCTCGATCATGTGCGACTCGTACTCGTTGGAGAAGGAGATGGTCGCGCCGTCGACGAGGTCGCGGATCAGGTCGCCGTCGCCGAAGGCCAGCTGCTGGGAGCAGTCGGCGATGAAGGCGTAGCCGCGCTGACGGCACTCGTGGGTGTGGCGCCGCATCGCCTCGGGGTCGTCGGCACCGATCAGCACGTAGGCCGGCTCGCCGACGCGGGCCACGATCGGGCCGAGCTCGAGGAGGCGCGCCTCGGCCATCGCCCCGGGGTAGAAGGAGGCGAACTGCGCCATCGAGGCGTCGGTGGTGCACACGAAGCGGGCGGTGTGGGCCGAGCTCGAGATGTGCACCGAGTCGCAGTCCACCCCGTGCCGCTCGAGCCAGGAGCGGTAGTCGGTGAAGTCCTCGCCGGCCGAGCCGACCAGCACCGGGCGTACGCCGAGACGACCCAGCCCGAAGCACATGTTGGCGGCCACGCCCCCACGACGGATCTCGAGGTCCTCCACCAGGAAGGACAGCGAGATCTTGTCCAGCTGCTCCACGACCAGCGAGTCGGCGAACCGGCCGCCGAACGTCATCAGGTGGTCGGTGGCGATCGACCCCGCGATCAGCAGCGGTCCGTTCGGCACAGGAGAGACGGGGGCGGCGGTGTCGGCGGGCACGTCGCACGACCCTACCGTCGGGCGCGCCAGGGCCCACCTCGCGGCTGACGTCCTGATGCACGAGACCCCCGCCGGCCGGGCCGACGGGGGTCTGGGCTGTGCGGTGGAGCGGTGGACCTAGTGGAAGGAGTCACCGCAGGCGCAGGAGCCGGTCGCGTTGGGGTTGTCGATGGTGAAGCCCTGCTTCTCGATGGAGTCGACGAAGTCGATCATCGCGCCGCTGAGGTAGGGCACGCTCATCCGGTCGACCACGACGGACACGCCGTCGAAGTCGGTGACGACGTCGCCGTCGAGGGTGCGCTCGTCGAAGAAGAGCTGGTAGCGCAGACCGCTGCAGCCGCCGGGCTGCACGGAGATGCGCAGCTGGAGGTCGTCGCGGCCCTCCTGCTCGAGGAGGCTCCTCACCTTGCCCGCGGCGACCGAGCTGAGATTGATCTGGTCGGTACGACGATCGGTGGTCTCGACCTGCTCGGTCATGTGCGTTCTCCCAGGTGTGCGGGGATCATTCATGGTCTGTGCTCCTCAATCGTCGCACACGACGGGTTATTCCTCGCCCTCCCGGGGGCGTCCCCCCGCCGCCTACCGTGACCAGGTGCGGGCGACCCGCTCCGCGAGGTCGGCCAACGACCCGGCGGGGTCGGCGAAGGCCCGCTCCTCGCCCACCAGGTCGACCAACGAGTACGCCGACTCCATGCCCAGCGCCCGCATCTCGCGCGACCCCACCAGCACCGCCCCGGCCAGGGCGACGCACGGTCGCACGGCCTGCTCGGCCACGGCCGCGACGCCCGCCGGGACCTTGCCGGCCCGGCTGGAGAAGTCGAAGGCGCCCTCCCCGGTGACGACGAGGTCCGCGGCCCGGGCCCGCTCGGGCAGGCCCACGGCGTCGGTGACCACCCCGATGCCGGGGGTGCGCGTCCCGCCGAGGAGCAGCAGGGCGAACCCGAGCCCGCCGGCGGCCCCGGCGCCGGGCTCGAGGGCGGTCCGCCGCCCCGCGACCTCGGCGAAGCGCTCGAGCCAGGCGTCGACCACGACGAGCCGGTCGTCGGCCAGGCCTTTCTGGGGACCGAAGACCTTGGCGGCACCGAAGAGCCCGCTCAACGGGTTGTCCACGTCGCTGGCCACGACCACCTCGACCCCCGCCACCTGGTCCCGGGCGGCGGCGAGGTCGACCTCGCCGATCCCCTCGAGCCCCGCCGGACCGCGGTCGAGCGGCACGTCGGCGCTCGCCCCGAGGCCGGCCAGCAGGCCCGCTCCCCCGTCGCTGGTGCCGCTGCCGCCCAGCCCGACCACGACGCGGGACGCCCCGGTGCCGATCGCCGCCGCGAGGAGCTCGCCGACACCCCGGGTGGTGGCCTGCTCGCCACCCTGCGCGCCGGTCAGGTGCAGCCCACAGGCCTGCGCGCTCTCGACGTAGGCGGTGTCCTCGACCCGCAGCACCGTCGCCGGGGTCGGGGCCCCGGTCGGCCCGGTCACCGTCACGGCCAGCAGCTCACCGCCCAGGGTGGCGTGCAGGACGTCGACGAACCCCGGACCGCCGTCCGACATCGGGGCCAGGTCGAGCGTGTCGGCGGGCGCGTGGCGACGCCAGCCGGTGGCGATCGCCTCGGCGGCCTCCACCGCGGTCAGGGTGCCGGCGAACTTGTCGGGTGCCACGAGGACTCGCATGCGTCCCATCATCTCGCACGTCGGTCGCGCGTCTCCTAGGCTCGACCCGGTGAGCCCGCACGCCCTGCCTGTCGTCCGCCCGATGCGGCCCGCCGACGTCGAGCCGGCCGAGCGGCTGAGCGCCGAGAGCTTCGACGAGGTGGACGCCCGGATGCTGCCACGCTCGGTGCCGCTGCCCGGGCCGCGGAGCCCCGAGCGCGGGCGGGCCTGGGTCGAGCGCACCCACCACCTGCTCGGCACCGACCCGGGCGGGTGCTGGGTGGCCGAGGACGACACCGGGCTCGTGGGGTTCGCGACGTCGCTGACCCGCGAGCTGATGTGGATCCTCGCGACGTACGCGGTGCGTCCCGACCACCAGGGCCGCGGCATCGGCCGGGCGCTCCTCGACGCCGCGCTGCACCACGGCCGCGGGTGCCTGCGCGGCATGCTGTGCTCCTCCGACGACCCCCGCGCGTTCCGCCGCTACCGGCTCGCCGGGTTCACCCTGCACCCCCACCTGTCGTTGCGGGGCACCGTCGACCGGTCCGCCATCCCGGTGCTGCGCGCGGTGCGGGAGGGCGCGGCCGGCGACACCGACCTGATGGACTCCGTCGACCGGCGCACCCGCGGCGCCGCGCACGGGCCCGACCACGCACTGATGCAGCGCACCTGGCGCCCGGTGGTCTGCGACTCCAGGACGGGGTCGGGGTACGCCTACCTCGCCGCCGACGGCAGCGTCGCACTGCTCGCCGCCACCGACCGGCGCACCGCCACCGAGCTGCTCTGGGCGGCGCTGGCCGACGCCTCGGCCGACGGCTCGGTCCAGCAGGTGCACCACGTGACGGCGGTCAACGAGTGGGCCGTGGACGTCGCTGTTGCGGCCCGGATGGAGGTCACCACCTCGGGTTACCTGGCGCTGCGCGGCATGCGGCCCCCGGCGCCGTACCTGCCGAGCGGCGCGCTGCTATGAGGGTGGGCGACCCGGCCTAGGGTGGGGCCATGTCCACCGTCGACCTCCCGCTGCTGCCGCTGGGCCGTGGCACCGACCCCTCCGCCGAGCGCGGCGTCGAGTGCCCGGGCGACCTGCCCCCGGCGTCAGACCCGGGGCTGGTGGAGCGCGCCCGCGCGGCCAAGGCCGCTCTCGGCGAGCGGGTCTTCGTGCTGGGCCACCACTACCAGCGCGACGAGGTCATCGCGTTCGCCGACGTCACCGGCGACTCCTTCAAGTTGGCCCGCGACGCCGCGGCGCGGCCGGAGGCCGAGTTCATCGTGTTCTGCGGCGTGCACTTCATGGCCGAGTCGGCCGACATCCTCACCGGGCCGGAGCAGCAGGTGGTCCTGCCCGACCTGGCCGCCGGGTGCTCCATGGCCGACATGGCGCGCCTGACCCAGGTCGAGGACGCCTGGGACGCCCTGGCCGAGGCCGGCGTGCAGGACGACGTGGTCCCCGTGACCTACATGAACTCCTCGGCCGACATCAAGGCGTTCTGCGGTCGTCACGGCGGCGTGGTGTGCACCTCGTCGAACGCCGAGACCGCCCTGGAGTGGGCCTTCGCCCAGAAGCCGCCGGCCGGCCCCGACGGCACCGGTGGCGGCAAGGTGCTGTTCTTCCCCGACCAGCACCTCGGCCGCAACACCGCGGTGCTCAAGCTGGGGATGACGCTCGAGGACTGCGTGGTCTGGGACCCGCGGCTGCCGCAGGGCGGGCTCACCGTCGCGCAGCTGCGTGACGCCCGGATGATCCTGTGGAAGGGCCACTGCTCGGTGCACGGCCGCTTCACCGCCGAGGTCGTCGACAAGATCCGCGCCACCGTCCCGGACGTGCGGATCCTGGTGCACCCCGAGTGCACCCACGACGTCGTGCTCAAGGCCGACCTGGTGGGCTCGACCGAGTTCATCATCGACACCGTCCGCGCGGCACCGCCCGGGTCCAGCTGGGCGATCGGCACCGAGCTCAATCTCGTCAAGCGGCTCGCGCGCGAGCATCCCGAGCAGCAGATCGCCTTCCTCGACAAGACCGTCTGCTACTGCTCGACGATGAACCGGATCGACCTGCCCCACCTCGTGTGGGCCCTCGAGTCGCTCGTCGCCGGCACGGTCGTCAACCGCATCGACGTCGACGACGACACCGAGCGCGACGCGCTGGTGGCGCTGCGCCGGATGCTCGACCTGCCCGGGCGGACCGCCGCGGACTGACGGGCTGCCTGCTAGACCGGGCGCGGAGTGGCTCCCGGCCCGGCCGGGAGCTCCACGCGGGCCACCGCGCCGTGCTCGCTGCGGGGGTGCAGGCTGATCCAGCCGCCGTGGGCGTCGACGATGCGGCGGCAGGTCGCCAGGCCGATGCCGCTGCCCGGCACGTCGTGGTCGCCCCGCTCCAGGGGGGCGAACACCCGGTCCGCGTCAGCGAGGGTCAGGCCGCGCCCGTTGTCGCGCACCTCGAGCACCCACCCGTGGTCCACCGTCGCGCCGTCGATCTCCACGCGCAGCGGCCGGTCCGGGGAGCGGTAGGCCAGGGCGTTGGTGACCAGGTTCTGCAGCAGGGACCGCAGCTGGGTGCGCTTGCCGCTGACGACCGGGAGCGGCCCCACCGCGACGTCGGCGCCCCGGCGGAGCGACACGACGTCCTCGAGCACCTCGTGGACGACCTCGGCGAGGTCGACGTCCTTCGGCAGCTCCGAACCGCCGACCTGGGCGTAGGCCAGGATGTCGTCGACGAGGACCCCCATCCGGTCGGCGGCGTCGCTGGCCTTGCCCACCAGCCAGCCGAGCTCCTGCGCGGAACCGGTGCCCCCGGCCAGCTGCTCACGGACCAGTCCGAGCGAGAGGGAGACGCTGGACAGCGGGGTCTTGAGGTCGTGGCTGACCTGGCCGGCGAACGCGGCCAGGCGGTCGTGCGAGGAGTGCAGCTCGGTGCGCATCGACTCGACGTGCTCCAGGGCGCGCGCCAGCTCACGGTTGCGGAGCGCCAGCTCGAGGACGTCCATGACCCGGGCCGCGACCAACCCGAGGGATGCCACCTCCGAGCCCTCGATCTCCTCCCACGACCAGGGTCGCTCGTCGAGGAGGCACAACCGGCCGACCACCAGGCCGGTGGCGGTCACCAGCGGGTGCGAGGCGTAGAACCGGAACAGTCCGAGCCGGCCGGTGACGAACGGGTTCTCCTCGAAACGCGGGTCGAGCCGGGCGTCGGGGACCAGCACGGTCTCCTGCTCGTGGCGCAACACGTGACACATCGAGTCCTCCACCGCGCACGACGAGGGGTCCATGCCGTGCGCGACCATCTGCCACTGCTCGTCCCGGGAGAAGAAGTTCACCAGCACGATGGGGACCCGACAGACCCGCGCGGTCAGGTCGACCACGGCCTGGAGCTGTTGGGTGGGCGGGGCGGAGAGGTCGCCAAGATCGGCCACCATGGAGACCCACACCTGCTCGGCGGTCATCGGGCCCCTCCGTCGTGCCTGCCGGGCCGCGTACCGGACCCCGGAGCACCCTAAGGCCACCGCACAGGTGAGGTCAGCGCGGCCCAACCAGGCGGACCGAGCCGCTCCGAACGGCAGGGCCCGCACTAGGGTCGTCCCATGCCCGCCGAGACCCGACCCGTCGACGCCCCAGGTGGGCTCCGGCACGGCGTGACGTGGGCGAAGGTCTGGCGCTACACCGGTGGTTCGGTGATCGCTGCGGGGTGCAGCGAGCTGACCCTCCTGCTGCTCTACGGGGCCGTCGGCCTCTCGCCGGGGTGGTCCTCGACCCTGGCCTGGGTCGCCGGCGCGCTGCCGAACTACTGGCTGAACCGCAGCTGGGCCTGGCAGCTGAGGGGCCGCCCCGACGTCCTGCGCGAGGTGCTGCCGTACGCGGCGATCGTCGCGCTCACGCTCGTGCTCGCCATCGCCAGCACCAGGGCGGTCGACGAGGCGCTGCGCGCCTCGGGGACCGCCTCCGAGTCGCGCGTGCTCCTGGTCGCCGCCACCTTCCTGGGCGTCTACGTGGTGGTCTTCTTCCTGCGTTTCGTGCTCCTCGACCGGCTCTTCTCCCGATCCCCCACCATCCAGGAGTGACATGACCGACGACCCGACCCCACCAGCAGCAGGTGCGGGTGCCTTCACGGGCGCGACCGGGCGCGACCTCGAGGACAGCTCGGGACTACACCAGCGGCGCTACCGCGCCTACCAGCTCGAGCTGATCGCGCCCCACTGCGGCGCCTCCGTCCTCGAGGTCGGCGCCGGGTTAGGTGAGTTCGCCGCAGGCTTCGAGGGGCTGGAGCGTCATGTCGTCACCGATGTCGACCCCGACTGCGTGGCGTCGATGGCGGAGCGGTTCGCCGACCGGCCCGCGGTGGAGGCGCGCCGGCTCGACCTGGCGTCCGGGCCGGTCCAGGTCGACCCACCGGTTGCGAGCGTCCTCGCCATCAACGTCCTCGAGCACCTCGAGGACGACGCCGACGCGCTGCGCCGGCTGGCCTCGGTCGTCGAGCCCGGCGGGACCGTGGTCATCTGGGTGCCTGGTTACGAGCAGCTGTTCGGCGACTTCGACCGCCGGGTGGGCCATGTGCGCCGCTACACCCCCGCCACACTGACCGCGGCATTCGTCGCGGCCGGGCTGAGCCCCGTGAGCGTGAAGCCCGTCAACTTCCTCGGCGGCGTCGCCTGGTGGCTGATGGTCCGCCGCGGTGGTGTCGGCGCCCCCCGACCGAGCCTGGTGCGGGTCTACGACCGCGTCGTGGTCCCGGTCACGCGTCTGCTGGAGCGTCGGGTGGTGCCTCCGTTCGGCCAGTCCGTCCTCGGCGTGGCCTCGGTCCCCCACCCACGGTGACGGGGCCGCGCACCCGGGTCCAGGCCAGCGCCGCGGCGACCGGCAGGAGCACGATCGCCGGCAGCTGGTAGCGCCACGTGAACTGTGCGGTCAGGTCCGGCAACAGGGTCAGCCCCACCGCGAGCGAGGTCACCAGGAACACCAGCGGCCGGGTCTCGGGACGACCCGGTGGCACCCGCCGGAAAAGACCGGTGACAGCCACGACCAGCAGCGCGAGCACCAATGGTCCCCACAAGTACACGACGAACCCGTAACCCGCCATCAGGGTCCCGAAGGGCTGCCTGGTGTAGGGCTGCTCGCCGCCGTGCGCGGCGTACGCGGGCCTGGTCCAGTCGGTGGACTCGTAACCGTTGTAGTGGCTGAGATACCACTTGTAGGTCGTGTCGTACTCGAACAGGTCCATCCGAATCGGTACGAACGAGCTCACGAAGTCGCGCGCCACCACCGCGGAGTAGGCGCCGGGCTGCTCCGCGATCGCGGTCAGGGCGAACTCACGCATCGCCTCGTCGGGGGTCGTGCCTGCCGGTGTCTCGAGGGCCATCGCCCCGTCGGTGTCGTGCCACCCGTAGTACGTCGGGTCCCGTCGCTCACCGGGGGGCTCCCGGGGGCACAGCTGTTGCTGGTACGCGGGCAGCTCGAGCCTGGAGCAGTCCACGAAGGTGGTGGTGCGCATGTAGAGCGCGCGACCCCCCGCCTCGGTGAGCGCCCACGTGCCGTGGACCTGGTGGTACCACGAGGCGTAGGCGGCCAGCGGGAGCGCGAAGCTCAGCGCCAGCACGAGAGAGGTGATGAGGCGCGCGCGCAGGGTCGTCGCGGCGAGCAGGCAGAAGACGACACCGGCGACGACCATCGGCACTCCGGTCACGCGCACCAGGACGGCGACGCCCAGCAGCAGGCCTGCCAGCACCGCAGACCCCACCCTGGGGCTGCGCGACCAGGCCAGGACGGCCACGGCGCACACCACCACGAAGTCGAACAGGACGTCGCTGAGCACCGCGTGCTCGAGCACCAGCTGCATTCCATCGAAGAGGACCGGCAGAGTGGCCGCGGTGGCCAGCCCCCCGGAGACCCCCCAGCGCCGCATGAGCGCGTAGAGCACGACCGCGGTGAGCAGCCCGAGCAGGTGCTGGGCGGAGGAGACCGCCCAGAGGGCGCGGGTCACCTCGGCCAGCGCGCCCAGCAGCACGCCGTACCCCACGGTGCGGTCGCGTGACGGCGTGAAGTCGTCGACCAGGGACAAGTAGGTCGGGCCGTCGCTGAAGACGAAGGCCAGCGGGAACGCCAGCTGGACCAACCCGCGCACCACGACCGCCAGGACCAGGGCGATGACGAAGGGGCGGTGCTCACCGAGCAGGCGTCGCAACCGAGCCTCGGAGGGCCGGGGCACGCTCGGCGACCGGAGCTGGACACCCTTCACGCCACCAGGTTGTCAGAACGACCCCAGCGTAGCTGCGGCCGTAGACCAGGTTCCCGCCCTTCTTCGACGCCCCCGCCCCACGCACACGCATCGTCCCCGGCACCTCCAGCACCGCGAACCCGTGGGAGACGGCCCCGATGAGCAGCTCCGAGGACTGGTACTGCGGCTGGTTGAGCGTGACCGTCTCCGTCACCTCCGTACGCATCGCGCGCAGCCCGAAGGAGGTGTCGGTGAGCCGGCGCCCGACAAGCGCGCTGACCAACCACGCGAAGACGTGCACGCCGAGGCGGCGCACGCGGTCCCGGGTCTGCTGATGCCCGAGGAGACGCGAGCCGGTCACGAAGTCCGCCTTGCCGCTCAGCAGCGGGGCGAGCACGACCGGGAGGTCGGCGGCGTCGTACTGGCCGTCGGCGTCGGTGGTGATGAGGTAGCGGGCGCCGTGCGCAGCGGCGATCCGGTAGCCCAGGCGCAGCGCCGCGCCCTGGCCGCGGTTCTGCGCGCACGCCACGAGGTACGCACGGCCGGCGTCGTCGGTCTGGGCCGCGGTGTCGTCGGAGCTCCCGTCGTCCACGACCAGGACGTCGACCGGCAGGTCGCACACGGTGCGCGGCAGGGTGCGGAGCACCTCTCGGATCCCGCCTGCCTCGTTGTAGGCCGCGATTACCACCACGACGGACTCCAGCCTGGGGGTGCGGTAGCGGCGGTCGAACGCGCGCGAGGCCGCGAGGTCGACCTCGTCGCTCTGCGGGCGGGTCGCAGCCGCCGACCGCCTGCCCCGCGTGAGCGCCGTCAGCGCGAGGGCGCCGGCGGCCGGGTACCAGGCGAGCACGGCCCACCCATGGGTCCTGACCGCGTCTTGTCCCGCGCCGGGAAGGAGCGCGGTGAGCAGCACCACCACGGCGGGCACCCCGGCGGTGGTGGCGCAGACCAGACGGAGTCCGGACCCACCGGAACGACCGGCGCCGGCGACGGCCATCGCGATCGGAGCCGACAGGAGGAGGAAGAGGAGGAGGCCCGGCCCCGGGCTGTCGCCCGGCCCGGCGACGGAGCCCTCCCAGCCGGTGACGCCGGCCACGGAGGGCGACGCCGTCGCCAGGGCCGCCAGCACGAGCCCTCCTGTCACCAGGACCATCGGTGGGCGCGAGCGCCAGCCCAGGAGCACCACGGCCACCGAGGTCAGCAACAGCGGAACGTACGCCGCCTCGTCACCGGGGGCGAGCAGCACGGGTGCCAGGACGGGCAGAGCAACCAGGCCCGCGAGCCAGCGCCACACCCCCCACCGCACCAGGAGCGCATACGCCACCGCCGCCACCGCACCCGCGGCAGCGATCGGGAGCACCACGATCACCCCGGGCTGCTCACGGTCCGTCGGGGCGGAAGTCGGCCCACGCCTCGCGCATCCCCTCGGACAGGGAGATCGTCGGCCCCCATCCCCGACCCCGCGCCCGTGTGATGTCCACGATGACCGCCGGCATCTCACCGGGCTGCGGGTCGACGTGCGTCGTGGGGATGTCGCGCCCCGTGGTCTGCCGCGCCGTCTCCACCATGTCCAGGACGCTGTAGGAGCGCCCACCTCCGATGATGACAGGACCGTCGGGCCAAGAATCCACGGCGGACACGACCGCGTCCGCCACGTCGCGGACGTTGATCAGGTCACGGCGCTGGTGGCCGTCACCGTAGATCCGGACCCCGTCGTCGTGGGACGCGGCGCGCAGCAGCCGGGCGACGAAGCTGTCCTTGAGCCCCATCCCCTGCCCGTAGACGTTGGTCAGCCGCAGCGCGACGGTCCGCATCCCGAAAGCACCCGCGTAGCCGCTCATCAGCATCTCGCAGGCCGCCTTGGTCGCGCCGTAGGGCGTGAGCGGGGCCAGGGGGACGTCCTCGACGATGGTGTCCTCTCGCGGACCGACGACGGCGTTGGTCGAGGCGAGGACGAACGTGCCGACCCCCTGCTCGCGGGCGAGCTCCAGGAGCGCCGCGGTCACCTCGACGTTGGTCTCGTGCACCAGCGCCGGATCGCGGATCGAGCCGAGGACGGACGTCTCGGCTGCGAGGTGGACGATCGCGTCGACGTCGCCCGACATCGCCCGACGGCGTACGGCGTCCGCGCGCAGGTCGCCCACGACACCGTCGCGGGGTGCCTCGGGGGACCGCGCCAGGTCGGCGACGATCACCTCGTGACCGGCGCCCCGCAGGGTGCGCACCACGGAGCGGCCGATGAAGCCGGCCCCGCCGGTGACCAGCACCCGTTGCGGCGGTCGGGACGACGGCCCCGCGGTCACGTGGCGCGGGCGCGTACAGCCTCGCGCCACTGCACCGTGGGGCGGAGCAGGGTGGGGTCCACCCGGTCCCGGTGCCGGTCGACGACCTCGAACATCGAGCTCCACAGGTTGTCCGCGAGCAGGTGCGGCCGCAGACCGAGGGACTCCAGCGCGGTGTGGGTGAAGGCGTAGTGGTGGTCCTCGATCTCGACCCGCGGGTTGTCGACATGCTCGATGTCGACCGCGCCCGGGAAGGAGTTCGCGACGGTCTTGGCCATCTCCTCCAGCGAGAAGCTCTCGGTGGCCTGGTTGAAGACGCGGAACTCCCCGGCCCCCGCCGGGTTCTCGCAGGCCAGGCGCAGGCACTCCACCGTGTCGCGGATGTCGATCACGGCGCGCGTCTGGCTCCCGCCGCCGTAGACGCTGAGCGGCAGCCCGAGCACCGCCTGGATGGCGAAGCGGTTGATCACGGTGCCGAAGACCGCGTCGTAGTCGAACCTGGTGGCCAGCTGCGGGTCGATCGCGGTCTCGTCGGTCTGCTGGCCGTAGACGATCCCCTGGTTGAGGTCGGTGACGCGCAGACCCCAGATCCGGCAGCCGAACTCGAGGTTGTGGCTGTCGTGCACCTTCGAGAGGTGGTAGAAGCTGCCGGGGCGCTTGGGGTAGAGCACGCGGTCGGTGCGGCCCTTGTGGGTGACCTCGAGCCAGCCCTCCTCGATGTCGATGTTGGGCGTGCCGTACTCCCCCATCGTGCCGAGCTTGACCAGGTGGATGTCACGGTCGAGCTCCCCGATCGCGTACATCACGTTCAGTGTCCCGACGACGTTGTTGGTCTGCGTGTAGACCGCGTGCTTGCGGTCCATCATCGAGTAGGGCGCCGACCGCTGCTCCGCGAGGTGGACGATGCTGTTCGGCTCGAAACGCCGGATCGTCTCGAAGGTGAAGTCGGCGTCGGTCAGGTCGCCGTGGAAGGTGGCGATCCTTCGTCCGGTCCGCTCCTCCCACACGCGCACCCTGGTGCTGAGGGAGGCGATGGGAACCAGGCTCTCCGCACCCAGTTCGTGGTCGTACTGGCGTCGTACGGCGTTGTCGAGGATCCCCACCTCGTGGCCGGCCGCGGACAGGTACATCGCCGTCGGCCAGCCGAGGTAGCCGTCGCCGCCGAGGATCAGGATTCGCATGTAGAGGGCCTTTCCGCACTAGAAAGATCGAGAGTGGAGGCGCCTGCTCGGACTAGCCCGACCGGGCCCGTCCGGTTCGTACAACGTAAGGCCCCGTTCGACTGCGGGAAAGAACCCTGCGGGTGTAAAGGGGCACCCACCGGGGTACATCAGCGGAACGGAGGGTGCCCTGTCATCGACGCAGGCACTGGTAGTCGTCGGTGACCAGGCGATCGGCGTACCCCGCCACACGCAGCACGTCGACCCCCTCGTGGTCGTCGGCGTCGAGGCACACCGTGTCCACGCCGAGCACACGCAGGGAGCGGCGGACGTCACGCGGCTCCCTGGGGCCCTCCTGGTTGGCGAAGGTGACCAGCTCGAGCCGTTCGGGGAAGTGGAAGGACGGCTCGTCGCGCAGGTAGTCCATGTAGTAGTCGCGGGGCGCGACCGACTTGATGTCCGTCGTCGAGACCGCAACCGTGATCGACACCGCGTCGGGCGCGAGCACGAGATCGCCGGAGGACCCGCTGCTGATGAGCCACTCGGTCACCGACCGGGTGCTGTCACCGCGTTTCCACTGCCCCGGCGTACCCAGGGTCGACCCGGTGCTGTCGGCCCAGATCGGGGCGCCGAGGGCGGCGAGCAGGCCACCGGCCACCACCGCCGCGACCGGAGCCACCCAACGCCGCTGCAGGCCATCGAGCAGCCCGCCGGTCCATGCCGCCAGCACCCCCACCAGGGCCGCGATCGTGCATCCCCAGGAGACCCGCCACAGGGTCGGACCCAGACCGACGAGGTCGTAGCCGACGTAGGTGACGCCGGGGACGAAGGTGACCGCGGTGGCCAGCACGAGCAGACCGGTGGTCACCCGGGCGGCCGGGTGCGGCACCAGCAGCGCCCCCAGCAGAACGGCGAGGACCCCGACCCCGGCCACCAGTCCGGTGAGGAAGATCTCGGGCCCGAACCATGACGGGTCGAAGCGGAAGAGTCGGCGCGAGTCGAAGTCGTCGGCGGAGCGCCCGCCCAGCACCACCGTCACAGCGGCACCGGCCACCGGGTAGACGGCCATGGCGCCGAAGCCCGTCGAGGCGGCGCGCCAGCGCCGCTGCAGCACCAGGGGCGCCGCTCCGGCCGCCGCGATGATCGGCGTGAGGAACAGCGCGGTCGTCGACAGCGCGACCGCCGCCGCCCCGCCGAGGAACAGTCGAAAGGCGCTGCGGCGGGACGGTTGATCGGCATGGGCGAGCGCATAGACCAGGAGCAGCGGGACGACCACGCACAGCAGGATCACCTTGCCCTGCCACAGCCGAGTCAAGAACAGGTTGCCGGGCGAGGCATAGGAGGAGGTGCCGTCGAGCAGGAGGAAGACCAGGGCCGCGCTCAGAGCCACGCCCACGTGCAGGACCCGCCACGACCGGAGCAGCCGCCAGAGGGCGAGGACCGACACGAAGGTCGCCACCGGGGTGATCGCGACGTAGGCGACGGTGGCCGCGCGCGCGCCGCCCAGGTATGCCAGGGCGCCCACCATGGCGTCGTAGGACGCGGTCGGGGGCCAGTTCGCCATCGGGTACGCGAGGTCCGAGAAGAGCGTGTCGCGGACCGGGAAGGTTCCCTGCGAGGCGACCCACTGCGACACGTTCAGGTAGAAGAGGTCGTCAGGGTTGGACCGCAGGATGAAGCTCGACGCCGCCGCAAGCGCCAGGGCCCAGGCCAGGACGAGGAAGGCCGTCCGGGTCCCCTCCGGCGCTCCGACAGACGTTGCGCGGCCCCGGGACGCGAGGGCGCCCGGGTGCTGTCGACCCCGCAGCGCCAGCCAGGCCCCCCCGAGAGCCGCGAGGAGGAAGGCCGACCAGACGACGACCCACGGCGCCTCGATCGCCATGGCGACCGCCGCGAGCGCCGCGAGCGCCGCGACCGCCGATCCGACCAGAGGTGAGGACGAGGCGCTGCCGCCCGGCCGGTCGGGCACCTGCCGGTCGCCGGGCGCGCCGTCGTGCGGGGGCAGGTCCACGACCGGCAGCAGAGGCGAGCGCCACAGGAGCGCGGTCCCCCCCAGCAGCACGCACTCCCCGACCAGCGCCACCTCCACCGGGAGACGGAGCACCAGGCACAGGTGGTAGACGACGGTCCAGGTCGCCAGCAGCACGACCACCGCGTCGAGCAGCGCGTCGCACAGACGCTCCACCGGGACTGGACGCGGCGCAGTCACCCGGGGCGTCCGCCCAGGTCTGAGCATGCGGTTCACAGGCCGGGTGCGCCCCACACCGCGAGCCAGCGCGAGCGCTCCTGCTCCAGCGGCAGGTCCCCGTCGACGGCGTCACGGACCTGGATCTCCATCAAGGTGTCGCGCACCTGCGCCTGGCGTGCCGGACCCGTCGTGGCCTGGGGCGCGAAGGGGTAGAAGGTTCCCTGCTTGTAGAGGTAGACCAGCCCGACCCGGCGCCCGGTGGCGTCGGCGAAGGCGACCAGGGAGCACAGCAGACCCGGCCCGAAGCCGGCGTCGCCCAGCGTGCTGTTGACCGCGTGCAGGTCGGTGCACAGCCCGCTGGTGTCGCTCGCCTCGTGGGTCACGGTCAGCCAGGTGAAGCCGAAGTCGTCGAGGGTCACCTCGACGTCGGGCGCCCCGGGGGCGGCGCCGAGCAGCGCCACCGCCTCCTGCTGGGTCTGGGCGAACCCGGTGCCGGACGCGGCCCGGTAGCAGACCGACCCGGAGCCGGTCGGGACGAGCCCCAGGCCGGCCTCCAGGGTGAGGGCGGCGCTCGGGATCGCGAAGAGGGCGTCCAGGCGCGGGGCCGCCGGCTGCGAGCGCCCCATGATCGAGCTCCAGAACCCCATCAGGCGGCGCTCACAGGTTGGGCCGGCCGAGCTCGGTCTGGATCTGCGCGAGCTGCTCGAGGCGCTGCTCCAGGCTCGGGTGGGTCGAGGTCAGGGTCGAGAGGGAGACGCCCTTGACCGCCGGGGCGATGAAGAAGGCGTTCATGGACTGGCTGGCGCGCAGGTCCTTCTGGGGCACCGCGTCCATGCCGCTGCTGATCTTCTGCAGCGCGGAGGCCAACGCCTGCGGCTTCATCGTCAGGTACGCCCCGGCGCGGTCGGCCGACAGCTCGCGGTAGCGGGAGAGCACCTTGAGCAGCAGGAAGCTGATCGCATAGGTCACCATGCTGACCGCCAGCACGACGATCCACAGCGGCAGGCCGGAGTTGCTGTCACGGCTGCGACCGCCGAACAGCGCGCCGTACTGCGCGCCCTGGGTGAGCATCCCGGCCACGATGCCGGCCGACGACGCCACCGTCATCACCAGCACGTCGCGGTGCGCGACGTGGGCCAGCTCATGGGCCAGGACGCCCTCGAGCTCCTCGGCGGTCAGCCGACCCATGATGCCGGTGGTGACCACCACGACGGCGCGCTCGGGTGAGCGACCGGTCGCGAACGCGTTCGGCAGCGGGGTGTCGGCGATGCCGACCCGCGGCTTGGGCATGTCGGCGAGGGCGCAGAGCCGGTCGATCATGCCGTGCAGCTCCGGCGCCTGCTCTGGCGTGACCTCGCGGGCCCGCATCGCCTTCATCGCCACCGTGTCGGAGGAGTACCACTGGTAGAAGACGACGCCGAGCCCCACGACCCCGATGAGCACGGCCATGCCGGGCCCTCCGGACCGGCCGAAGACGACCATCAGGACAGCGATCAGCCCCACGAAGAGGGCGCCGAGGAGGAACAGGACCAGCGTCATCCGGGCGGTCAGACCCGAGTCGCCGACGAACCGCGTGCGTGCCATGGCACCAGTCTCCCCCGTCTCCCCAAGAGCGGGATGAGAACGTGCTCAGCCGGGGATGAGCCCCTCGTCCCCGAGCAGCTCCCGGACCTGGGTGATGTCGGCGTCCGCCGGCGGCAGGATCAGGTCGGACTGGTCCAGGGAGTCCAGGTCGTGCGGGACGCCGACGGTGCGCACGCCCTCGAGCAGGGCGGTCAGTGCGGCGTCGAACACGGCCTCGTCCCCGTCCTCGACGGCCCGCTCGACCGCGCTGTCGAGCTCGTTGAGGCGGTCGAGGGCGGCGTCGGCCACGTCGTACTGGCCCTCACCCAGGATCCGGACGATCACGCCCGACCCTCCTGGCCCGGCTCGGTCGACCGCTCGGCGCCGGGGGCGACCACGTCGTCACCGCCGCTGCCCTGGGTGAGCGCGTCGGGCTGCTGGGGCGCGGAGACGGCCTTGAGGCGGGCCAGCTCGGACTCGACGTCGGACTGGGAGCTCATCTGCTCCAGCTCGCGGGCGATGTCGTCGCCGCGGTTGGTCGAGGACGCGTCGTCGAGGGCGCCGGAGGCGATCAGCTCGTCGATGGCGCCGGCCCGGGCCTGCATGGTGGCCGTCTTGTCCTCGGCGCGCTGGATGGCCAGTCCGACGTCCCCCATCTCCTCGCCGATGCCCGACATGGCCTCGCCGATCCGGGTCTGGGCCTCGGCGGCGGTGTAGTTGGCCTTGATCGTCTCCTTGCGCGTGCGGAACGACTCGACCTTGGCCTGCAGCCGCTGCTGGGCCAGGACGAGCTTCTCCTCCTCGCCCTGGAGGTTCGCGTGCTGCACCCGGAGGTCCTCGACCTGGGTCACCACGGCGGACTTGCGGGTCAGCGCCTCGCGGGCGAGGTCCTCGCGGCCCATCGCGATCGCCTTCTCGGCCTGCGCCTGGAGCTTGTCGACCTGCTGCTGGAGCTGGTTCATCTGCAGCTCGACCCGCTTGCGACTGGTGGCGACGTCGGCCACGCCGCGGCGCACCTTGTGCAGCAGCTCGGTCTGGCGCTGGTAACTGTAGTCCAGCGTCTCGCGGGGGTCCTCGGCGCGGTCCATGGCCGAGTTGGCCTTCGACCGGAAGATCAGGCTCATGCGCTTCATCAGGCTCACGACGTCGGGGCTCTCTCTCGGTGCGGCGGCGACTGCGGTGTCGGCGGGGGTGCCCGACGCCCTCACCCTACGGCGCTGCGGCAACCGGGGCGAGGGGTTCGGACGGCCTGCGCGGTAGGGTCGGAGTCCGGACGAGACGACCACCGACCACCCCCAGACACCTGCCGAGGCCCCTGTTGTTCCGACGTCGCAACGACACCGACACCGCCGTCGCGGGCAGCACCGCGATGACCTCCGACGCCAGCTCCGTCGTCACCACGGGCAAGGGGCGTCCCACGCCGACCCGCCGCGAGGCCGAGGCCGCCGCGAAGGCGAGGGCGCGCGCCCCGCGCACCCGCAAGGAGCAGGCCGCGGCCAAGCGCCGCGTACGCGCCGACGACGCGCAGAAGGTCCGTACCGCGATGAAGACCGGGGACGAGCGGCACCTGCTGCCCCGCGACAAGGGCCCGGTGCGTCGCTTCGTGCGCGACTACGTCGACCACCGCTTCTCGTTCCTGGAGATCGTGCTGCCGCTGGTGCTGGTGACCACGGTGCTCACCTACTCCGGCAACCCCGGCCTGGTCCGGATCGGCAGCACGGTCATGGTGGCGGTGCTGGCGCTGATCATCATCGACGTGCTGACGCTGCGCTACCGGCTGGGCCGTGAGCTGGGCACGCGCTTCCCCGACGAGTCGACGTCGACCAAGGGCACCACCTGGTACGCCGTGAGCCGCTCGATGCAGATGCGCTTCATGCGGCTGCCCAAGAGCCAGGTCAAGATCGGTCAGACGCTGCCCGAGCGCTACCGCTGACGCCACCGCGCCGCGGCCGGCTCGGTGGCCGGGCCGGGCGTCACCGCCCGACCCGACCGCGGCCGTCTCAGCCGAAGTCGCGGGTGGCCGGTGACGTCGTCCTCGCCGGATCGGTCTCCGGCACGTCGCCGAGCGCCTCGTCGATGGCCTTCATCGCGTCGGCGTCGAGGGCGACCCCGGCCGCCTTGACGTTCTCGGTGACCTGCTCGGGCCGGCTGGCGCCGATGATCGCCGAGGACACGTTGGGGTTCTGCAGGACCCACGCCACGGCCAGCTGGGCCAGGCTGAGCCCGGCCTCGGCGGCGACCGGCTCGAGGGCCTGGACGCGGGTGAGCACGTCGTCGTCGAGGAAGCGCTTGATCATGTCGGCGCCGCCCTTCTCGTCGGTGGCCCGGGACCCGGCCGGGAGCTCCGCGCCCGGCTTGTACTTGCCGGTCAGCACGCCCTGGGCGATGGGCGACCAGACGATCTGGCCGATGCCGAGCTCCTCGCAGGTCGGGACGACCTCGGACTCGATGACGCGCCACAGCATGTTGTACTGCGGCTGGTTCGACACCAGCGGGATGCGCAGCTCGCGGGCGAGCGCGTGGGCCTCGCGGATCTCCTCCGCCCGCCACTCCGAGACGCCGATGTAGAGCGCCTTGCCGCTGTGGACGACGTCGGCGAAGGCCTCCATGGTCTCCTCCAGCGGGGTCTCGTGGTCGTAGCGGTGGGCCTGGTACAGGTCCACGTGGTCCGTGCCGAGGCGCCGCAGCGAGCCCTCGATCGACTCGGTGATGTGCTTGCGTGACAGGCCGTGGTCGTTGTGGGCACCCGGACCGGTCGGGAAGTAGACCTTGGTGAAGATCTCCAGGCCCTCCCGGCGCTGGTCCTTCAGCGCCTTGCCCAGCACCGTCTCCGCCGCGGTGTTGGCGTAGACGTCGGCGGTGTCGAAGGTCGTGACGCCCTCCTCCAGCGCCTGGCGGACGCAGGCCAGCGCGGCGTCCTCCTCGACCTGCGAGCCGTGCGTCAGCCAGTTCCCGTACGAGACGGCCGAGACCTTCAGGCCGCTCCTGCCTAGATTGCGAATCTCCATCCCGCGACGATACGCACGCCCAGCCCACCCCTGCGTCGTCGTCCAAGGTCCCCCGGCTGCGACGATGCACCCATGCCAGAGCACCCCAGCAGCGGTCCCACCGCCGACGTCTCGGTGCGCGTCGCCTGGGCCGACGACGCCGAGGCCGTGGCCCGCGTGCAGGTCGCCTCCTTGCCCGAGCAGTACGCCGGTCTCGTCGACGCCGCGGACGTCCCGGCCGGGCCGGAGGCCGAGGCGCGCGCGGCCGAGGTCTGGCGCGCCTCGATGACCCACCCCGGCGACGCCCGCAACCGGGTCCTGGTGGCGCTGGAGCGCAACCGCGTCGTCGGCTTCGCGGTGACCGCGCCCGGCTCGGACCCCGACTGCGACCCGGTGGCCGACGGGGAGCTGCTGGAGATCTGCGTCGCGCCGGGCGAGCGGCGCCTCGGGCACGGCTCGCGGCTGCTGCAGGCCGCGGCCGACACCCTGGCGGCCGACCGCTTCACCCGGGCCGTCAGCTGGCTGCGGGCCGAGGACGACGTCCTGCGCCGCTTCCTCACCGAGGCCGGCTGGGCCCCCGACCAGGCCCACCGTGAGCTCGAGGGCCCCGGCGGCGTGCGCGCCAAGCAGGTGCGCCTGCACACCGCCCTGGTCTGAGCGCGTGCCCGACCTCTCCCCCGAGCTGCGGCGGACGGTCCTGCGCCAGGCGCTCGGCGTCGGCGTCGCCACCGGCGCGTACGGCGTCTCGTTCGGCGCGGTCAGCGCGGCCGCCGGCCTCACGGTCGCCCAGACCTGCGCCCTGTCGCTGCTGATGTTCACCGGCGCCTCGCAGTTCGCCCTGGTGGGGGTGCTCGCGGCCGGCGGCTCGCCGTTCGCCGGTGCGGCCACCGCGGTCCTGCTGGGGACCCGCAACGCCTTCTACGGCGTTCGGCTGGGCGCCCTGCTCGGATGGCGCGGGGCGAGGCGGGCCGCGGCGGCGCACGTGCTGATCGACGAGTCCACCGCGGTGGGCCTGGCGCACCCGTCACCGCGGGCCGCGGCCCGGCTCGGCTTCGCCGCCACCGGGGTCTCGGTGCTGGTGCTCTGGAACGCCGCCACCCTGGCCGGGGCCCTCGCCGGCTCCGCGCTCGGCGACCCGCGACGCCTCGGGCTCGACGCCGCCGTCGGCGCGGCCTTCCTGGCCCTGGTCTGGCCCCAGGTGCGCGGGCGCCGGACGCTCGGGGTGGCGGTGGGGGCGGCCGCGCTGGCGCTCGCCCTCGTCCCGGTGACCCCGGCCGGGCTGCCGGTGCTCGCGGCGGTCGGCGTCGCGGTGCTCGGCGGCCTGCTGGGTCACCCGGCACCCGGGACCCGGTGAGGACGACGTGAGCGTCGCGGCCGCGACCTGGGTGGCGGTGCTCGGGGCGTCCCTGGGCTGCTACCTGCTCAAGCTCCTCGGGCTGTCGGTGCCGGCCTCGCTGCTGGGCCACCCGGTGGTGGCGCGCACGGCCCTGCTGCTCCCGGTGGCGCTGCTGGCCGCCCTGGTGGCCGTGCAGGTGGTGGCCGCGCCGGGCTCCCTGGTCCTCGACGCCAGGCTGCCGGCCCTGGCCCTCGCGGCGCTGCTGCTGTGGCGCGGGGCCTCGTTCCTGGTCGTCGTGCTGTCCGCCGCGGGCCTTGCCGCAGTGCTGCGGCTCCTGGGCTGAGCCGCGGCCCGGCTCGTCGGCCCGGGCGCGGACGAGGCCCGCATCCCGGGTCGGGGTGCGGGCCTCGTCGTCGGCGGGTCGGCTCAGACGCTGACCGAGCCCAGGATCTGCTGGACCTCCTGCGGCGTCCTGGCGGCCTCGAGCCGCGCCACCTGGGCCTCGTCGAGGAAGACCTCGGCGATCTTGCCCAGCAACTTCAGGTGGTCGTCGCCGGCCCCGGCCACGCCGATCACGAACTTGACCTCCTTGCCCTTCCACTGGATCCCCTGCGGGTAGCGGACGAAGGACAGCGCCGTGCGGTGGATCGACGACTTGGCCTCGTTCGTCCCGTGGGGCAGGGCGAGCTGGTTGCCCATGTAGGTCGACACCGACGTCTCCCGCTCGTGCATCGCGTCGGCGTAGGCCTGGTCGACCGCCCCGGTGGCCACCAGCAGCTCACCGGCCTGCGTGATGGCCTCGTCGCGGGTCGAACCGTGGCCGTCGAGGACGATCGCCTCGGCGGCGAGCAGCCCAGCCCCGGCGCCGCCCTCGGCGGCACCGCCCGTGGCGCCGCCCGCCGTGGCCCCGGCCATGGCCGGCTCGCGGTCGGGCGCGTTGGTCCGCTGCAGCAGCTCGACGATTTCGTCGTAGCGGGGGCTGGCCATGAAGTTGTCGACCGAGACGTGGGTCGCCGAGGGCGTACGCTGCCGCGCCCGGGCGGTGAGGTCCTGGTGGGTGACCACCAGGTCGGCGTCGTCCTGCAGGTTGGAGATGGCCTTGTTCACGACGGTGACGTCGGTGAACCCGGCACTGTGGACCTTCTTGCGCAGCACCGAGGCGCCCATCGCCGACGACCCCATGCCGGCGTCGCAGGCGAAGACGATGGAACGGATCGCGCCGGTGCGCTCGGCGGCGGCACCGGTCAGGGAGCCGGCGACCGACGACTTCTTGCCCTTGCGGGCCTCCATCGCGGCCGTGGCGGCGCTCAAGTCACCGTCGTCGGTGGACCGGTCGAGCTTGAGCAGGAAGGACGCGACCAGGAAGGAGGTGCCGGCGGCGGCGACCACCGAGGCGGTCACCCCGAGCAGGCTGCTCGGGGGTGCGGCCGCCCAGACGGCGATGATCGAGCCTGGCGAGGCCGGCGAGCGGAGGCCGGAGCCGAAGATCAGGTTCGTGGCGATCCCGGCCATGCCGCCGGCGATGACCGCCAGGATGAGCTTCGGCTTGGCCAGCACGTACGGGAAGTAGATCTCGTGGATGCCGCCGACGAACTGGATGATGATCGCGCCGGGGGCCGAGGCCTTGGCCGCGCCCTTGCCGAAGAAGGTGAAGGCCAGCAGCAGCCCCAGGCCGGGGCCGGGGTTGGCCTCGAGCAGGAACAGGATCGACTGGCCGGCGTCGCCGGCGGCCTCCTGGGTGCCGAGGGGGGTCAGGATGCCCTGGTTGACGGCGTTGTTGAGGAAGAGCACCTTGGCCGGCTCGATGAAGATCGAGGTCAGCGGGAGCAGGCTGTTGGTGACCAGCAGGTCGATGACCTTGGACGCGCCGGCGCTGAAGGCCTCGACGGCCGGGCCGGCCAGCACGAAGCCGACGATCGCGAGGAGACCACCCCAGATGCCGGCGGAGAAGTTGTTCACCAGCATCTCGAAGCCGGGCCGGATCTTGTGCGACCACAGCGCGTCGAGCTTCTTCATCGACCAGCCGCCCAGCGGGCCCATGATCATCGCGCCGAGGAACATCGGCACTCCGGCACCGGCGATGGCGCCCATCGTGGCGATCGCACCGACGACGCCGCCACGCATGTTGTCGTCGTACATCATCCGGCCGCCGGTGTAGCCGATCAGCAGCGGCAGGAGGTAGGTGATCATCGGACCGACGATGCCGCCGCCGTCCGCGTCCCAGCCGCCGAGGGCGGAGACGAACCCGTAGTCGTACTGACCGGCCTCGAGGCCGGGCGCGAAGCCGAAGATCTTGTCACCGATGAGCGTGATCCAACCGACCTGGATGAACAGGGCGGTGATCAGACCCCAGGCGATGAAGGCGCCGATGTTGGGCAGCACCATGTTGGAGAGGAACGTGCCGAACTTCTGCACGCGGACCCGGGCGCCGGAGCCGGCCCGGGGTGTCGATGTCGTGGTCATCCTGATGTCCTCCAGTTGGGCTTGGGGGTGACCCCCATCACAAGATGTGACCATTAGACCTCATGAACGGACTTATTGCCAAGTATTCGGGCAGATATTCACGCCCGATTGTGTGGCTTTGGTCGGACGAACGGTCCTGAGCCGCCCGCATCGACCGCTGGTGACGGGCGCGACGCAGGCTGGTGGGACCGCCCTAGCT